>NZ_WBYS01000001.1:0-502173 GCF_013283295.1 Marinobacterium sp. xm-m-312
TGGGCACACAGAGACCTCCGCTGCAGGTCCAGAGGGCCCCAAAACGAGACGTAATCGATTAAAACTGGAGTCTTGCGGTTAGCTCAGCCCGTTCGGCAACGTATAAGCCGGGTTTTTCGAGGTGCCCATATGTACCGTAGGTTTTGTACGATATAATGGACCTACAGAGGTTATTTCATGTTAAATATTTTAGTCACTGGTGGTGCTGGTTTTATTGGCTCAGCAGTTGTTCGTC
Organism: Marinobacterium sp. xm-m-312; assembly: GCF_013283295.1. Taxonomy (NCBI): domain Bacteria; kingdom Pseudomonadati; phylum Pseudomonadota; class Gammaproteobacteria; order Oceanospirillales; family Oceanospirillaceae; genus Marinobacterium; species Marinobacterium sp. xm-m-312. The sequence continues at coordinate 236 of NZ_WBYS01000001.1, forward strand.
ATATCATCAACGACACACCATATAGCGTTTTCAATTTAGACAAATTGACTTATGCAGGTAATTTAGACTCACTATCAACTGTAGATGACTCAGATCGTTATCTATTTAAGCAGATTGATATTTGTGATCGACACGCACTTGACGATGTTTTAGCTCAATTCCAGCCAGATATTATTATGCATTTGGCCGCTGAAAGTCATGTGGATCGGTCAATTGATGGACCTGCAGAATTCATAGAAACGAACATTATTGGTACTTATCATTTACTCGAGGCGTCGCGTACTTATTACAATGAATTGTCACCAGAGCGTCAATCTGTATTTAGATTTCATCATATATCAACCGATGAAGTATACGGTGATCTAGAAGGAACTGACGATCTTTTTACCGAGTCCACCTCTTACGCGCCAAGTTCACCATACTCTGCTTCTAAGGCAAGCTCAGATCACCTAGTGCGTGCATGGCATCGCACCTTTGGTTTGCCTGTTGTATTAACCAACTGTTCTAACAATTACGGCCCTTATCATTTTCCAGAAAAACTTATACCCCACATGATTTTGAATGCCTTAGCGGGTAAGCCGTTACCGGTTTATGGTAAAGGTAATCAAATACGTGATTGGTTATTTGTTGAAGATCATGCCCGTGCTCTAGTACTTGTCGCAACGACAGCTGAAATTGGATCTACCTACAACATTGGGGGGCACAATGAGAAGCAGAATATAGAAGTTGTGAATACTCTTTGTGATTTATTAGAAGAGATGCATCCAGCAAAACCTGAAGGTGTAGATTCTTATAAAGACTTGATTACATATGTCAAAGACCGTCCTGGTCACGATTTGCGTTATGCAATTGATGCTTCAAAGATTGCACAAGAACTTGGATGGAAGCCTGTTGAAACATTTGAATCGGGTCTTCGTAAGACTGTTCAGTGGTATTTGGATAACCAGGTCTGGTGGCAGCGTGTTTTAGACGGTGACTATCGTTTGGATCGTATCGGTGAGTAACGGAGATATTTGTAGATGAAAGGTATAATCTTAGCTGGTGGTTCAGGAACACGTCTCCACCCTATCACAAAGGGTGTCTCTAAGCAGATGCTTCCAATTTATGACAAGCCGATGATCTATTACCCGCTCTCAGTTTTGATGCTGGCAGGTATTAAAGATATTCTTGTGATATCAACACCGCATGATCTTCCAGCATTTCAAGAGCTGCTGGGTGATGGTAGTTGCTTTGGTATTGATTTGTCGTATGCAGCGCAGCCATCTCCTGATGGGTTAGCACAGGCTTTTATCATTGGTGAAGAGTTTATTGGTGATGACAGTGTGAGTCTGATACTGGGTGACAACATCTTTTATGGTTATGGCTTTAGTGGGATGTTAAAAGAGGCGGCTCAAAGAGCTTCTGGCGCTACAGTGTTTGGTTACCATGTTTCTGATCCAGAGCGTTTCGGTGTCGTTGAGTTTGATCAGTCTGGTAAAGCTATTTCAATTGAAGAAAAACCGTTAGAACCAAAATCTAACTACGCAGTAACGGGCCTATATTTTTACGATAACCGTGTTGTAGAGATAGCTAAAGCCGTTAAGCCGAGTCATCGAGGTGAACTTGAAATTACCGATGTAAATAACGCCTACCTTCAGTTGGGTGACCTAAACGTCAGCCTTATGGGGCGTGGTTTTGCTTGGCTGGATACCGGTACACATGACTCTTTGATGGAGGCTGGCCAATACGTTCAAACTATTGAGCATCGTCAAGGCTTGAAAGTTGCTTGTCTGGAAGAGATTGGCTACAGAAACGGCTGGTTGAGCAAAGGGCAGTTGCTTTCACAGGGCGAGGCCTTGGTTAAAACTGGATATGGCCAGTATCTTCTGCAGATTGCTAAAGAGGCTTAAATTGTATGAAAGTGACTGAGACAATTTTGCCCGGGGTTTTGATCATTGAACCTAAAGTCTTTGGTGATCACCGGGGTTTTTTTAAAGAAACCTTTCAGGCTGAAAGATATAAAGAAGCAGGGTTAACGCAACCATTCGTGCAGGATAATCACTCTCGTTCACAAAAAGGTGTTTTGCGTGGCTTACACCTTCAGAAAAGCCGCCCCCAAGGTAAGCTTGTGAGTTGTAGTTCTGGTGCTGTTTTTGATGTGGCTGTTGATGTTGACCCTGGATCAGCCACATTTGGTAAGTATGTTGGCATAGAGTTGAACGCAGATAACCACCTCCAATTATGGATACCACCCGGTTATGCACATGGTTTTTGTGTATTGTCTGACGTTGCTGATTTCCAATATAAATGCACTGATTACTACGATCCTCAAGATGAAGGTGGATTGATTTGGAATGATCCGGATGTGGCGATACATTGGCCTATAGAAGATCCTCAATTATCAGAAAAAGATCTTAAGCTACCAACCTTGGCTGAACTAAAGGAATTGCAAAATTAAAATTTTACTTGTTGGCTCGGATGGTCAGGTTGGTAGAGCAATTCAGCGTCAAGCGGCTGATTTTAATGCCTGTATTTTGCCCTACACGCGACTGGATTTAGATATTACACGCCAGGACCGCGTAGTTGAGGTTATCTCAAGTTTAACACCTGATTTGGTCATTAATGCTGCGGCATATACAGCTGTAGACAAGGCTGAGTGTGAAATTGAAGCTGCATACGCAGTGAATGAAAAGGGACCAGCCAATTTGGCAAAGACTTGTGATAGGCAGGGTATCCCGCTTTTTCACATATCGACAGACTATGTTTTTAATGGTGAGTCAAATCATCCGTATAGTGAAGATGATGTAACAGATCCTGTCAGTGTTTATGGTAAGAGTAAATTAGCGGGTGAAGTGGCGGTTAGAGTTCTAGCAAGTAAACACATTATACTGAGAACTGCTTGGGTCTTCTCATCTGACGGAAACAACTTCTTGAAGACAATGCTTCGACTGGCGGGTGAAAGAGATAAGTTAACTATAGTGGGTGATCAATTTGGAGGCCCCACAAGTGCTAATGGCATTGCAAATGCTCTTTTAACCATAGCTAAGCGGATACAAAATTCTAAGGACGAGTGTTGGGGAGTGTATCACTTCACAGGTAGCCCTTATGTGAATTGGTTCCAGTTTGCCTCAAACATCTTTGAACAAAGTGTCCAGCTTAAACTTTTAACTAAAGCTCCTAGACTCATCGCTGTAACAAGTGAAGAGTTTGCTACACCAGTTAAGAGACCAAAAAACTCCAGGTTGGATTGTTCAAAGATTGAAGCCGTCTTTGATGTTAAATCTGAGGATTGGCAAGTTGGTGTAGAACAAGTTCTTAAAGAGCTCTCTCAAATCAATAAAGCCCAGTGATTACAGCGCAAGCAAGAAGGAACCGGTCTTTAATATTCCGTCGAGTCTTCGCAATGTTTTTTAAGACAAACCAACGACTACTTAACTTTTTACTAATCATTGAGTTTCCAGCCGCATTAGCAATTAGAATTGCTTGCTCACGATAAGCGTGATTTCTTATCAGCTTAATTCTATTTAACACTCCAGCTAAACCTGTATTAGCGCCTAACTGATTAGTTTCATGTTGCCTGTAGTGAAGTAGAGGACTATCAATAATATGCCACTTCAGGTCATTCTCTCGACAAAATGCATAAAGTAACCAGTCGTGGTATTCGATATTTTCAAAGAGTTGTGGTTTCTCTATCAGGCGTTGTTGGAATGTATTAAAAGCGCATCGCCTCATTACGAAAGTACATCCAGGACCTGCGGATTCAAAAAAGTGATCTAAGCTATTTTGAGGTTGGCTTTTTACAATAGTTTTACGCCTACCCGAAACGTCCCAAAATGCCTCAACATTTGATGATACGGCGTCAACACCTCGAGTATACAGCTCATTAATTGAGACCCTTAATTTATCTAACTTCCAGATATCGTCTTGATCTGACAGAGCAACAAAATCGAATTCCTCCAAAAGGTCGCTTGTTGCTTTGAAAAGAAACTGGAAATTCTTTCCTGCACTACCAAATCGGCATCTATGTGAGACAAGGGTGATAGGTGCACCACTAACAATGAGCTGAGAGATTAAAGCCTCAGTATTATCGGTGCTTTGATCGATACTGATAAAAATATGAACATTGACATCTTTTTGATTCAATATTGAGTCGAGTTGTTCGTTAAGCCATTTTTCTCCGTCGAATGCTGCTAGTAATACCGCGACTTTCTTAAAATCACAATCATTTATAGTCTCTATCTGCTGACTACTAGCTTTCTTCATTGCACTAAATTACTTTAAAAGTGCGTTAACGGTCTCGAGATCATCATTCAATAATCCCCCACTAAGTGCTTCAAGTGCCAAGTAATTTCTAACTAGATCGTATTTCGCCTTATTGAGTTGAATTAAACTCCTATAGTGCTCGGCACTCTTATTGGCTACTTCAACAACATTGGTTAATCCAAATTCGAACGTCTTCTCAGAAGCATATAACGCTTGTTTAGCAGAATTTACTGCGGCCAAAGATGCAATAATTCTAGACTTTGCACTCTTGATACCAAGATAGCTTAGCTTAATATTCTTTTTCAGTTTTCTTTGTGCTGCTTCAAGGTCTTGTTCGGCAATAGTGATCGCTTCACGATTCGCGTCTGCACGTGCTTCAGTAGAGCCGCCAGAAAAGATAGGGATAGATAGGGTTAAACCAATAACCCCAGACTCCGTTGTATTTGTGGGTGCGTTAGCATATCCAATGTTAGAGACCTCAGCGGACGCCTGTAAACTCAATTTTGGTAGGTGTGAAGACCTCGCCTCATATAAGGACTCTCTTTGGCTCTCTAGAGCAGCTTTCTTTGCTGCAACTTCTGGGTTCTTAATGTACGCACGATTTAAAATTTGCTCTAAAGTTCCTCTGCTTCCAAGTTCAACAAGCGAAGCTGCACTATCGATCGGCTTAAGCGGTTCGTCAACTGTCCTACCAATTAATTCTGAAAGGGCTTCTCTGGAAAGTAAGGCTTGGTTTTTTTGTTCAATCAAATCAGCTCGCTGCGCATCCAGTTTCGCTTTAACAGATAGCATGTCTGTCTTAGTGGCAAGTTTCTTTTCTAGCAATGAGTTGATACGAACTAAAGATTTTTCTAAAACTTCTACTTGCGCGTTTATAAGGTCTGACTGCTCTTCATATTCAAGTATATCGAAGTATCCTTGAGTAATTTGAATTGCAAGGTCTAGTTTGGCAGCCTCAGCAGTGTTATTGGCCTTTACTATACTTAGATCGGCCTTTGAAAAAGCGAAATAGCTGGGTGCATCAAAGATTGATTGAGTCAACGTAAGAGAGCTTTTGCGCCCTGTGTAATCTGTGCTGGTCAGACTGTTTTTGTATCTGGTTTTCGAAAGGTTTGATTGCACAGAGATTTGCGGCAATAGTTTTCCCAATGCAGCACTTCTTAATGCTTCTTCTCTTCTGACCGCTGCTTCAGTTGAAAGGATATCTGGCGCGTTTTTAATCGCTTCTGAGTATAAAGAGGATAGATCGACTGCGAAGTGCTTTAGTGAAATGCTATCTTGTGCAAAAACTAAGGGTGTCGAGAAGATGATTACTTTAAGAAGAATCAACCTAATCATGAAAAAAAAATTCATCTTAATCCTCAATTAATGAGCGTGCTAGTGCGTCAGTGGCAGGTCTAAGCAAATATGTAACCAGTGTTCTTTCACCTGTTTTAATGAGTGCATCTGCAGGCATACCGGGTAGCAATGTTTTATTACCAAGCTTGGCTAATTCAGTTGAAGGTATATCGATCTTAGCTAAATAGTAGGGAATACCGGTCTCTTTGTTAATCAGACTGTCTGCAGACAAATGATTCACTTTGCCATAGATAACCGGGGTCGTTTGAGAGTTGAAAGCACTAAAGCGAACATCAACTTCTAAGCCCTCATTCACTCTGTCAATGTCTATGGGTGAAACTTGTGCTTCAACGATTAACTCAGCATTTCTTGGAACAATTTCAAGAATAGGAGCCCCGCTCTGAACAACGCCACCTATGGTATGCACCTGCATTCCTAGTACCATTCCACTTTCTGGAGCACGAATAATAGTCCGTTCAAGACGTGCAACTAGGGCGCGTTCTCGCTCGCTTAAATCAAATAGCTTTGCCTCTATTTGACTGAGTTGGTCTACAACCTCAGTGCGAAAATTTTTTTCTAATTGAAGTATTTGAAGTTCAGTTTCGCTGCGTTTTACTTTTGATAAAGCTGCGTTTGATTTTAGATCAGATATTTCACTTGCCACTTCTGCGGAGCGGCGCTCAATTTCACGAATACGCTGAATATCGACAAAACCATCGTTCAGAAGTGACTTTAGTTCTCTTATCTCATCATCATACGATTTTTTGAGATCCTTTCTCGAAGTGATACGAACATTTATACCAGTAATTTGCTCATCAATCTGCGCCAGTCTTTGCTCAAAAACCGACACTTCACCAAGTCTTGATGCTTTTCTAGCTTCAAAAACTGCTTGCTCATTTCTGATCGCTTCATTAACTCTAGTATCATTTTTCTGAGAAAGCAGTTTGTCAGGATATGAAATAGCTTGTGATTGATCACGCTCAGCTTGTAAGCGAGCTTTGGTCGCTTCAAGTGAGATTACTTGCCCGGTAACAATTCCTAGCTCTGCTTTATACTGAGTGTCATCTAAAATGATAAGTTCATCGCCAGCTTGGACAAGGTCTCCTTCCTTAACGAGAAGTGACTTAATTATGCCACCTTCCAAGTGTTGAACAGTTTTTCGGTAGCTTTTAACTACCACAGTACCTGGAGCATAGGCAGCGCCATCAATTGGTGCTAAATATGCCCAACTACCAAATAGGCCGAAACAAACGAATAGAATCACAAAGCCTATAGCTTTAGGTTTTATATCGGAGACATCTAGAACAAACTCACCCTTACGGATTGCCTGTAATGTGTTTTTAGTGCTCATTAAAACTTCCCTACGCCGGAGTCTGTTCGGTGTTTTGCTGATTAGCCTTGGCCGCGTTGCTTAACTCTTTAAGCACTGCGTCTCGAGGGCCAAACATCGTTTGTAAACCGTCGCGCATTACAAGCAGAGTATCTACAGCAGATAGAATTGAAGTTCTATGCGTAATGATAAATACCGTTGTAGACTGGGCTTTGAGTTGCTTAAGGGCATCAGCTAGTGCTGCTTCGCCGACATCGTCAAGGTTTGAATTAGGTTCATCAAGTACAATAACTTTTGGTGAGCCGTATACAGCGCGGGCGAGACCGATTCTTTGTCTTTGCCCGCCAGATAACCCGCCACCAGCAGTGCCAATGATCGTATCGTATCCTTCTGGTAGTCGAAGAATCATTTCATGAACGCCAGCAAGCTTGGCCGCTTTGACTACGCCTTCAGAATCGATCTCTCCAAAACGAGCAATATTCTCACTAATTGATCCTTCAAAAAGCTCAATATCCTGAGGTAGATAACCTAAATGCGGTCCAAGCTCTTCGCGATTCCAGGAGAATACATCTGCACCATCAAGTCTTACTTTACCGCCCATGCTTGGCCATATGCCTAAAATAGCTCGCGCTAACGTAGATTTTCCCGCGGCACTTGGACCGATGATCCCAATCATGGATCCGGCGGGTGCAGAAAAATTCACACCTTTGACGACTGCTGCCTTTGCGCCAGGAGGGGCAACCATAACTTGCTCAAGTGTTATGTTGCCATCAGGAACTGGTAGAGACATTCGTTCCGGTTCATCAGCAATTTTCGCAAGCATTTCATTTAAGCGCTGGTATTGGCCGCGCGCTGCTACAAATGGTTTCCAAGCACCGATCATCTGGTCTATGGGGCCAAGAGCGCGGCCTAGTAAAATTGAGCCGGCAATCATCAGGCCAGGTGATATTTCACGTTGAACGGCTAAATAAGCACCCAAGCCCAAGATTAAGGACTGAATTATCAAGCGAAAAGATTTTGATAAGGTGGTGATAATGCCTGCTCGATCACTTGCGATTCCTTGAAGTGCAAGTACCTTACGATTTCTCTCGAACCATCGCTTTCTAATGTTGTTTAGCATTCCCATTGACTCAACAACCTCGGCATTTCTAAGGTTTTTAGTCGTGAAATGCGTCGCACCAAGATTCTCTTGGTTTGCTTCCTTTAGCATGTTGCTGGTGGCCCTTTCGTTTATCAATGCAAGGGCTGAAAGGATGATGACACTGATCAAGCCCACAAGACCAAATAAAGGATGAAATATGTACATTATAAAGAGATATATAGGCACCCATGGGGCATCAAAAAAAGCAAAGAGCCCATTTCCGGTTAAGAACTGTCTCAAACTAGTCATGTCTGAAAGAGGTTGTGCAGAGGTGTTGGCACCGTTGCTGTAGAGTGCTTGCCTGAAACTAGCATTGAATAGTCGACCGCCTAGTAATGTATCTAAGCGAGTGCTTACTCTGACCATAATCCTTGAGCGAACCCATTCAAGCCCCCCCATCGTAACCATGAGAATAATCATGAGAATGGTTAGCACAACAAGTGTTGGGATGCTGCCGCTTGCCACCACTCGATCGTATACTTGCAGCATGTAAAAAGCAGGCACAAGCATCAACATGTTGATAAATAGACTGAATAACCCAACGCTGATAAAACTACTCCTACAAGCCTTCAGTGCAAGTTGTAGATCGGTTTTTTTCTTGGTCAAAATAAATCCTTAATACACGCGTTTGCTGTTGAACTGTATGTTGTGTCTATAGCTGTAGATTTCAAGCTTCAAGAAACTTAAGTTCAGTGCTAACAGAAGGTTAAGTGTTATATAATTGCAGTTAGTTTATCATCTACGCGCATATTGAAACAGCATTTCGGTCGTAATATAGGGCTGAAAATGCCGACTGTAGGACCGGTTTTGCTCCCCATATTATCCGCACAAAATAGATATCTGCTGCTTCAAATGGTTAAGCGGGAGATTGCCGCTAAATACAAAAATTCTGCGCTAGGATTGTTTTGGGCAGTGCTTCTGCCTTTGGTTATGTTGGCGGTTTATAGCTTCGTATTTCAGGGGGTGTTTAAAGCGCGCTGGCCTGGGCAAGAGATTGATGCTGATTTTGCTTTAAATGTATTTGCTGGCCTGATTTTGTTCACCTTTTTTTCAGACGCTGTAGGGCGTGCACCTGGATTAATTTCAGAGCAGCCTAACTTGGTTAAAAAGGTTGTCTTTCCTATCGAACTACTAGCGGCTGTTAGCGTTTTGAATACATTGTTTTATGCCAGCATAAGCCTCTCAGTGTTGATAATTGGCACCCTGGTCTTTAAGCAGCAACTTGGATGGCAGTTAGTTATGCTGTTTCCGTTGTTGGCAATCTTCGCTTTGATGTTGCTGGGCCTGACTCTACTTCTTTCTGCTATAGGTGTTTATTTTCAAGATTTAAAACATATTGTGGGAATGGTTATTACTCCACTTCTTTTTCTTTCACCGGTTTTTTACCCAGTCAAAGCAGTTCCCGATTCAGTTCAATTGGTTATGTATCTTAACCCACTGACCATCATGATTGAGCAGGTTCGCGAGGTTGTGATCGGAGCTGGTAGAGTCGATTTTGCTTTGCTGGGGGTTTACTCAATAGTGTCTGTGGTCGTTTTTCTAGTGGGTTTTACTCTATTTAAATCCCTAAAAAGAGGATTTTCAGATGTCCTCTAGCGATTTGATTATTGAAATTAAAGCTCTATCAAAAACATATAAATCATTTGCCACACCATTAGCACGATTTAAGCAACTTTTTTGGGGTGTGCGACGTTGTTATTACAAAACCTACACCGCGCTTAAAAGTGTCGATCTAGAGATCGGTAAGGGCGAGGTTGTTGGCATTGTCGGTAAGAACGGTGCGGGCAAATCTACACTGCTTCAACTCATTTGCGGAACACTATCTCCAACCTCTGGAAGTATAAGAATTACGGGGAAAATTTCTGCTCTTCTAGAGCTAGGGGCTGGATTCAATCCGGAATTTACGGGCCGAGAAAACATTCATCTTGCAGCTGCTTTGATGGGGCTTGCTAAGCAGGACGTGGTTGCATTAGAGCATGAGATAATTGATTTTGCTGGTATAGAGAGCTTTATTGATCAGCCGGTTAAAACCTACTCAAGCGGTATGTTTGTTCGCTTGGCATTCGCTGTTGCAACCTCTGTTAACCCAGATATTTTAGTTATTGATGAGGCGTTATCGGTTGGCGATGGCGAATTTGCAAAGAAATCGTTTGATCGAATAATGGCGTTGCGAGATCAGGGCAAGACAATTCTTTTTTGTTCACATTCACTGTATCAAATAGAGCAGATTTGTAATCGAGTAATATGGATAGATAAGGGTGAAGTTAAAGCACAAGGAAATCCTGCAAATGTGCTTAAAGAGTATCAGGGCTATCTAGATTCGCTAAACCAGTCTGAAGCCCATTCTGCTGGGGGCGCAGTTAACAGCGAACTTCAAACCAATGAAGCACGATTTGTTTCGGTCAACATCACAAATGCAAGCAGTGAAAATGCTGAGTTGATATTCGAATCACAAGTTGATGATCTAATTATAAATGTCACTTTTAAGGCATCAGAACAGGTTGTGCCTCCTGGTGTGGCGATAGTCATTAATGACGAAAATGGCCAATTAGTTACGAGTGTGGGTAGTTGGGTGGATGGTATCCAGCCAAATAAATTGGGAGCGGGGTCATATCAATTAACGCTTCGTTTCCCTAATCTGCCCCTACTTAAGGGGCTCTATAAGATTTCAGTCATGCTTTTTTGTGACAGAGGCCTATTTGTTTACGATGAGATTAATGAAGCGGCCTATATTCGTGTAGTTCAAAAAGGTAGTGAGCTTGGTTTAGTTAGTTTGCCCAGGGTGTGGAATGATGCATTGGACGCTCTTGAGTCATCTAAACCTTCTGTACTTCCAGAGCAAGATAATGAAATTTTAATTAGATACGCTAATGAAAATGACGAATTGCTACTCCTGTCATTATTCAAACGTTGTTTTGATGTCACTATTTCCAAATCCTTATGGAGGTGGAAATACAGTAGTAGTATCCATCGCTGCGTTGTCGCCCAACAAGGCGCGAACCTGGTTGGGTTCTTTGGCGTGATGCCTCGAGATTCTAAAATCTTTGGCGCCTCATCCAAAACCGCACAAATTTGTGACGTTATGTTAGATCCTAAGTTAGACAACGGATTGGCTAAGGCGAAACTTTTTAAGCGAATAAAAGAGCACTTTACTCAAAATTATGTAGGCGAAAGGTACGAATTTCCATTTGCATTTGGCTTTCCTACTGAACGGGCACAGGAGTTGGGTGAGAAACTTAAAACATATACTCGAATAGATTCGCTAGCCCGATTGGAGTGGAATACTTGCCTAATGAATAGGCGTGCATTGGGTTGTCGCACATTTGATCGATCGGACTTTGCCTATTTAGATCGGGTTTGGAATAAAACACATCCGGATTTAAAAGATTTAGCTGTGAACGTTAAAGATGCTGAATGGCTGGCGCATCGATATTTAGATAGACCGGATTCGGAGTATGATTGCTTGCTCTTCTACACTCGATTCTCGGGAGAGCCAATTGGTGTGGCGGTAACAAGGTTAAGCGATGATGGTTCTGTGGAGCTCATGGATCTTATAGCGCCAAAGGCATATTTAGATGAAGTCTTGTCGCATTTAATGCATGTAAAAATGCATCAAGGTGTAAGTCTTGTCTTCGCCATAGTATCGGGATCAGTGTCTAATACCTTGCAGGCATCAGGTTGCACTAGTCAAAGATTACCGCTTAGCATCCCCGGTGATGAACTTAAAGATAATTCAGACCCATTAGTCCTTAAAGGGAAATGGTGGCTTTGGGGTGGAGATACTGATTCTCGATGAAGAATTTTGCTAGTGACAAAGGGTTAGAGTCAGGGCAAACACCAAGCGTTGCAATTTTGATTCGAAGTATGGATCGAAATACCTTAGACGCAACCCTTGCTTCTGTAAGAAAACAAACCTATCAAGCAATTAACATATATCTAGTTAACGCAACTGGGCAGCCTCATAGTGCTATTGCGGATAATTATTCGGTTAATTTCTTGGAGTCAGATCAGCAACTTCATCGACCTGACGCTGCAAATGTGCTGCTAGCTGCTGCGACTCAGCGTGAGGAAGATTATGCGTTGTTTTTAGATGATGATGATCTTATCGCCCCTCGACATATTGAAAATTTAGTTTATGCGCTTCAGCTCAATCCTGGGTGTATTGCTGCCTATTCGGATACGGTAATGGTTGTTGAGCAGGGTGGTTTGCAACAACGATCAGTTAAACAGGAGCCCTGGAGCAGAGAGTCCTTGCTTTTAGGTAATATCATTCCAATTCACAGTTGTTTGTTCGATCTTGCAAAGGTTTCGAGTGAAGGGATTCGATTTGATACAGCATTTACTTCACTAGAAGATTGGGACTTTTGGCTATCTTTGTCAAAGCACGGTGAGTTTATCCACGTTCCAAGTCAAACGGCCTTGTATCGGGTGTTTATGGGTTTGTCTGGGATGTCAGCCGATCGCGATGTTGGTGCCTATAGCAAGGTGCGACAAAAAATTTATGAGAAGCATTTAGGGCCTTTACACTCCGATTGCCTGGTCGCGCTGACTAGTGCTTCAGATCTTCGTGATCGTCTTAAATATGAGCTGAATGAAGTCTCGAGGCACAACAGTGAGTTACATAGTTTGATCATGAACTTAAATTCAGAAGTCACCATGTTGACTTCACTTCTGCGTCCCAAAAATTATCTTAAAGCAGGGCTTAGAAGGCTACATCGCAAAGTTTCTGTAAAGAAAGCTGTCACGCGAGGTGATTTAGGGGAAGCTCCTTCGGCAGTTTCTGTGATTGTGCCTGTGTACAAAGGTTTGGAGGAGACGCAGGCCTGTATCAATAGCGTGATTGAAAGCGCACCATTTTGTAAAACAAAAACAGAATTGGTAGTGATTAACGATTGCAGTCCAGAGCCAGAGGTGACTGAGTGGCTTCGAATTGATGCTAAGCGACGTAATTACTTGTTGCTAGAAAATGATGTGAATTTAGGTTTTGTGGCGACTGTAAATCGAGGTATGCGTGAAACCAATAATGATGTTGTGCTACTCAATTCCGATGCTGAAGTGAGTAATGACTGGTTGGATAGAATGCTAAATGCAGCATACAGCTACCCGGAACCCGTCAGCTCTGTAACACCATTTTCTAATAATGCGACCATCTGCAGTTTTCCTGGTTTTTGTGAAGATAACGATTTGATGTTTGGTAAGTCTGTCTTTGAAATAGATGAGGCTTTCAAACGCTGCAATCATGCTCAAGTGGTTGAAGTGCCGACCGCAATCGGTTTTTGCATGTACATTACTCGCTCTAGCCTCAATGATGCGGGGCTTTTCGATGTCGAAAAGTTCGGTAAAGGCTATGGGGAGGAGAATGAGTTCTGTCTTAGAACTGCGGCGCGAGGTTGGAAGCATCTGCATGCACTGGACACGTTTGTTTGGCACAAGGGAAGTGTAAGCTTTGGAGATGAAGTCAGGGACGAACGTGCAAGTGCTGCATTGCAGATAATTGAGCAAGACTATCCATCCTATAGTAAAGATGTGCATCGTTTTATTGCTCTAGATCCAGCTAAGCGAGCGCGTGTAAATGCTGCATTGAGTTTGTTTCAGAGTGTATTTAAAACGCGTGGTTTAATCGTAACTCACGACAGAGGCGGCGGCGTAGCTCAAAATATTGACGACCTAGTATCAAATTTCGATTCTATAGGTTGGTGTCAGCTGAAGCCTGCTGAGGCTGGAACAGTGCGTCTAGAGCTGCTTAATAGTGGTTCTGCAATCGCATTAAAATTTGAGCTTGATGGCCAGTTTGAATTACTGATTGAGTTGTTAGATTCACTTGGTTTTAGTTTTATTCATTGGCATCACCATATCGGTTTGCCAGCTAAACTTAATGAATTGCCGGCACTTTTAAATGTGCCTAGTTATTTTACAATTCATGACTACTATACGGTTTGCCCGCAAATTAGCCTATCCACTGCTGAAGGGAAGTATTGTGGAGAGCCGAATATTCAGGCTTGTGAGCAGTGTGTAGCAAAACGTCCGGTAGTTGGCTGTTCATCGGTAGCAGAATGGCGCGATTCATTGGTTGATTGGATGGAGCAGCAGCAGCTTTTGATTGCTCCAAGCAAGGATTGCGCTAGTCGAATGAGTAAATATATCGCCAGTAATAAATTGGTAGTTGTTCCTCATTTGGATTTAGAAACACAGGTTCCTGTCTTAAATATCGCTGTTAGTGATCGACCCTTAAGAGTGGCTGTGTTGGGTGGAATGTCGAAAATCAAAGGTGCGGATGTATTAGATGATGTTGCTCGCCTTTGCATCAAAGAGCAGGCGCCTGTTGCGTTCAAGCTGTTTGGACACGCTTACCGATCGCTAGATAAATCCATCGACGTTACAGGTCGATATCAGCAAGATCAGTTGGTCCATATGCTCGAAGAGTGGAAGCCAGACCTGGTTTGGTTTCCGGCAATATGGCCTGAAACATACTCCTATACCTTAAGTACAGCTATGGCTTTAGGCTTGCCAATTGTGGCTACAGATATTGGGGCTTTTGTTGAAAGGCTTCAGTATCGTGGCAACACTTGGCTATTGAGTTACGACTCAACGCCACAGCAGTGGTTAGATTTTTTCGTTGAAATTCAATCTGGGGGATGCCCAGTAAATGCATCTCATTCCGAACTTAATGAAACGGTGATTAAATCCGAGCAGGCGCAAAGTTTTTACAAGGAAATTTATACAAAAAATCCGACTGTTTTTACAGAAATGGCTAAGTTCAACGATCTGATGCAAACGGTTCCAGCAGAATCTTTCAATCTTAAGAGTGCAGATAATTCAGTTCGTCTAAGGGTGGTGGGTTTGTTGTATATAGCTAGGACTTTGCCTTTTCTAAGCCCTTTGATGCGCCGTATACCGATGAGTCTACAGATTTGGGTGAAAAATAAAGTACTAGGTTACAAGCCTTAAGGTGTTGTTTGGCTATTGAGGTTAAGCCTTCAAGCGATTGAGTAAACGCGCTATCCTCTCTTTTGTGCCATGAGCTTTGTTCTGTTCAGCATAATATGCCTCGGCATATCGCTTTTGGCTATCGCCTTTCATAGGGATAAGCAAGCTTCTGTAGGCTGCAAGCCCCTCCATGGCTCTAAAATAATCACCGTACTTTAGGGCCGTTTCATGTTGCAATAATGCATTTACTTTGTGATCCCAAATATCAGATATATCGAGATATGAGTTAGCAGGGCAAGGGTTCCATACTTCGTAGTAGAGCATTGTCGTCTCTTTGGAGTTGCTGGCCGCTTTAACGTACTCACCAATCAATCGATGGTCCGGATGGTTGTCACCAAACCAGGGGCTGATCACAAGGTCTGCTTTATGTTCTAAGACGAGAGATTGGATATGGCTTTTTAGTAGTGGCTCGTGACAGAGCCTTCCATCCGGAAGCATTAAATATATAGCCTCACGTTGAATGCCCAGTTTTTTTAAAGAGCTTTTAAATTCCGAAATCCTAAGCTCCGAAGTGTTCTCGGGAAGTACCCCGCCCCCGTCTCCGTTTGTAACAAGTACAACAATGATGTCACAGCCCTGTTTGGCTAGCGTGTAAAGTAGCCCGCCGCAGCCAATTGCCTCATCATCTGGGTGTGGGATAAAGGCAAGCGCCTTTGATACATTCAATAATTGCGGGTAAAGGTTATTCATATAGACTGTTTAGCCAATCCTCTAAGGAGTGCAGCTTGATACTGTTTTGAAGTCTCTATCCAGGTTGGGTGCTGGGATGAAGCCTCTTTTGCTTTTGTTTGCCAATGTATTAGTTGATTCTGGTCGTCAAGTAGCTCTTTTATGGCACTAACAAGATTCGTTTTATTCATGGTTATTAGTATTGCCCCTAACGCCCCTATTTCTGCAGCGGCACCTTTGTTAGGTAGTATGCAAGCTGCGCCTGCAGACATGGCTTCTAAGTTTGCCAGGCCAAACGATTCATTTTCACAGCAGCTTACATAAATCGTGCACTCCGAATAAAGTGTTTGCACATCCTCACTATGCCCTAGGATGGGGGGTGGGTGAAGTCTGTCTGTGTTATTTGTAACCCGGAACTCAGCTAGGTCACCAGCTCCTGCGATTATTAGTTGTATTGGGTAGCCCTGAGATTGCAGCTCTGCGATCGCCCCAATAAGAATGGGGTAGTTTTTAACAGGTGCTAATCTTCCTACCGCTAGCACCATAGCTTGCTTAGCATTGTTACTTTTTGCTTCACGAATCGTTGGTATGCTTAGATCGCTAATATTATTGCGGCCATGGGGAATTGCCAGCCAGTTTTTGGGCGTGTGGCTGAGCGAAAAGTCTTGGCCTGCCGCTTCAAGTGCCGCCTTTGAAGGGAAAAATACATTGGCGACATCTTTGATCAAGAATTGCTCAATTTGAATAAGGGCTTTGTAAATGTAGCGCGGGACAGAAACGCCGTCTTGTTTAATTGCGGATGTATAGCTACCCAATCCGTGCTCCGATAAAAAAAGGGGGAGTGGGCTTTTAAATTTTCCTTGTTTGATTAGGCCAAGTTGGAATCCCGCTATCATGTATGGGTCTTGGAACCAGACTGCGTGAATTGAGCTATCAAGTCTGATAACCGAGGCAGCATACATGCCTTGTAATAAAGCCTCCTTTAAAATATCACCTGCGTTACCAAATGGCTTGCAAAAAAGAGTGAAAATGCCTCGCCATTTTCTATGGTACTGCTCTGTATCGCTAAGGCTTACATATTTGAAGATGATTGTGTCCTTTTCGATATTTGAGCAAATCTTTTGAATCGACTTGCCCAGTCCATACTGGCTATCTAAGCCTCGTTCCCTGGAAACGATTAGGACTCTGTAGGGTGCAGTAGTTGTTGATGAGTGCATTAGAGGGGAAGCTCTCCGTTAGCAATACGTTGTAGAGCTGATATATCCTTGATAATTAAAGTTTGCGCGCCATCTTTATCAATGAGTTGTTTTGTTGAGAGTCGCTGGAAAATACGTGTAACAGTTTCCCTGCTTGTATTAAGCATGATGGCAATTTCTTGGTGTGTAGGGGGGTGGCTTATGGAATTAACGCTACTGTCCTTTGCGAGTAGTACAAGTTGTGCGCAAACGCGCTGAGGGATATCGCCAATAGCCAAAAGTCTTCTCTGGTTATTAAGAAGCCTTACTTTTCCTGCAAGCCTTTCACCTAATTCGCTCATTAGTATCGGAGTATTAAATGCAAGTTCTCTCATCTTTTGGATGTTTACAGAGATGACAGTAGATTTAACAGTAGTAATCAGTGTTTCAGGGTAAGCTTGTTGGTCAAAAAGGGCTAATTCACCACAGTAGCCGCCCTTTTCAACAAAAAACAAACCAACTTCCCTGCCATCAATTGTAAAATCTATGCCCTGTAGGCGTCCCTCAAATAGAAAGAATAGCTTATCGCTAGGCTGATCAGTTTCATAAATGATAGCCCTTCTGTTCAGGTGCTTCAGTTCGGTAAACAGTGTTAGCTCTTCCAGTTGCTGAGGACTTAGGCTGTTCAGCAAAGGGAAGGTTCGCAATAGTTCAACTGTAACAGGGTTAGTTTGCATGCGAGGATTTTCGCACAAACTTTACTTTATAAATACATCTCGTGATGTTAAACGGAATTGTTCCTCTATTGTGATCGTCATCACAGAACTGTTTTAATCAATTATGTACTATTACACGCCTAGAAATTTGAATCCGCACCTTTTCTGTGGGTTAGATGGTTATATGAAGTCGATAAAATTTTTGATATTTCCTTTTTACTTGCTCGTTACGATTTTGCTGGGCATGCAGGTCGCTATTGCGTCAGAGATCGCGAAGGCAACATATTTGGTTGGCGATGTTAAAGTTGAGCGACAGGGAACGACTATAAGCCTTCAGGAGAATGGTTCGATCTTTGAAGGGGATGCCCTTGTTACGGGCGCAGATGGAATTGTCCATATTCATTTTGTTGATGGTGCGCTTATTAGCGCGCGTCCTGGAACTAAATTGCAGGTCGTACGATATTTCTACGACGAAGCAGCGCCCGAGAACTCTGAGATAAAATTGGAACTCATACGTGGAGTGGCGCGCTCAATTTCGGGTAAAGGTGCTCAGCATGCCAAAGATAAGTACCGTCTTAATACCCCAGTAGCGGCGATTGGTGTGCGCGGTACGGATTATGAAGTATTTGCCAGCGACACGGGTTTGCAGGCTTCGGTGAATTCTGGCGGTATAGTTGTTGCGCCATACTCAAGCGAATGTCTGCAGTCGTCTTTGGGTCCGTGTGGTGAGGGCTTCGTTGAACTATTTGCTGGAGATAGTCGTGTTGTTGTTGTTGGATTTGACTCCAATGAGGCGCGTCTGATGTCTGTTATTGATGCAATCAAGCTCCTTCAGCAGCAAGGCGAGTTGGATAAAGCGAGTGCATCGAACGATCTAGGTACAGCTGAGCCTATCAAAGACTTGGCAGAATCTGACTCTAAATCTGACGATACTACTGAAGCTACAAAAATTGATGATGTTGAGCCGCTTGCAGAATCAGCTCAAATTGCGTCAAACCTGAGCTCTGATCTTGTGAGTAGACAGCTTGTTTGGGGGCGTTGGAGTGGGGCTGTATCGGCGGATGAGCTTGCTCTGGATTACTCTTCAGCAAAGATAGGGCGTGCTTCAGTTTTAGGTAATACTGAATACGGTCTGTTTCGAGCGGGTAAGTTTCAAAGCATGCCTAATGAAGGTGTTATAGATTTTAGTTTGCAGGGTTTTCAGGCAGAAGCGTCCTCTAATGGAGCCTCTTCCAAGTTGGCTAATCTTGGTGGTGAGTTGAAATTGGATTTTGGGTTAGGGGCCTATTCAACTGATTTGTTGATGCATTCCGCATTAACAGACTATGTAAGCTTAAGCGAAAGTGGTGTTGTAAGCTCCAATGGAGTATTTGTTACTCGTACACCAAACCAATGGGTGGCAGGTGCGCTATCACCAGACCTTTCTGAGGCTGCCTATTTCTTCCAATTAAATAGTAATGGTTTCCTTGTTGAGGGGACTACGCTTTGGAATAAACAGTAAGCATGAATACTGCCAAGGCCAAATCAACTATCTCTATAGTCGAGCATATGTCCGGTATTGGGCGACTTAAGCTAAGGGCAATGTCAGCACTCATCGTGCTTGCCATTTTATTTAGCCTGATGTTGTTCTCGCCTGGTTTGCTTTCGAGTTTAAACCGTTCGATTGATGATGTTTCTTGGCGTTTTTTGGCTAGTCCAGATACTAAGCTGGAGCCTGTTGTTATCGCTATAGACGAGAAAAGTCTTGATAAAGTTGGTGCTTGGCCGTGGTCGAGAGATACGCTGGCTGATCTATCGCAAGCGCTTGCTCACTATGAAGTTAAGAAGCAGATGTTTGACATTGTCTTTCCTGAGTCTAAGAAAGGTGATGCGCGTCTAAAATCTGTGCTTCTTAGGAATGACGCAATTATAGGTCAAATTGGATTCGCCAATGGAGAGGGCGGTGCGCGTAAAGGTGCAATGACTCATGCGCTTTCAAATGTGACGTGTGGTGCGGGTACCTATCCAGCTTCAGGGTTTTTAGCTAATAATCAATCTTTGCAAGATGTTAACAAGGGGCATATTACGCCACTGATAGGCCCTGATGGGGTTGTTCGTCAGGTACCTAGTTTGCTCTGCCTTGATGGTTTGGTTTATCCCTCCCTTTCTTTAACTTTTAAAATGGCTGAGTCGAATAACACTACTGTCGCAATCGAGAAAAACACCTCATTTTGGGGGCCGGCGTATTGGTTGGGATTGTCAAATGACAGCGCTAAAGTGCCAGTGGGCGATATGGGAGAGCTTCAGGTTCCTTACCATGCAAAACCTGGAAATGTTCAGACTTACTCAGCAGTAGATGTCCTATCTAAAAAAATTCCACCTGAACTATTAAAAGGCCGGATAGCACTTGTGGGTGGGACTGCCTTTGGTTTGGGTGATGTGTTGCCCACGCCTTTCAGCGGTGCTGCTGCAGGAGTTGAGCTTCAGGCGAGACTGGTCGATGCATTAATGCAGGAGCGTTATGTTTACATTCCAAGCTTCGAGGCGTTAATGCTACTTGCTTTAGTCATAGCGTTGATGTTGCCTTCTTGGTTATTTAAATCGCAAACTGGTGGTGTGGCAGTTTGGGTCTATCCAAGCTTAGTTCTGATCACCCCTCTGTTTTTGTTTGTAGTTAAAGTTACTCTTCTTAAAACGCTTGGTGCCCAGCTGCAAATAGCTGGGGCTGTTCTATTTGTAATTGTCACAAATCTGTTTTTTACGCTAATAGAATATTTAATTACTCTTCGAGATCGTGGCCGATTGATGGTGAATCTTTCGGCGGGTGTGTATCGAAAAAACTGTTGTGGTTTCGTAATGGATTTCTTCTTGAAGTTTTGAAAAGCCTCGGGCACTCTTTGCCACCTTTTGGGTGGTTGTATGAGGCGACGGTACGAATCAAATTTTAAGTTGGCAGTAGTCGAAGAGTCATTTCGCGCAAGACAGTCTGTAAGAGCAGTTGCAGAGAAATATGATTTAAATGCAAATTTGCTTAGTGCTTGGCGTAGTAAGTTTCGTCGATTAGGGCGGTTGGCACTTACGGAATTTGGATCTTCTAATCAATCTTTGCGATTATCAAGAGCAGAGCGTAATGAGCTAGCTGTTACAAAATTTCGCAACGACAATCCTGATCTGCTTGAGGTCTCAAAGGTCGAGCGCTTCAAAGCTATACAGGCTTTGAGTTCACATTATTCGCTGGCGTTTCTATGCCGTGCACTCTCAGTAAGTTATTCTGGATATAAGTACTGGCGGGATAAACCATCTGTTCCAAATAATAGCTGGGAAATATTTTTAAAAGAATTAGTACATAACATACATGTTAGTAACTATTCAGCGTACGGCGCTAAACGGATTAAAAGACATCTTGAATCCTATTTTATTAACTTTTCTTTGTACAAAACTCGAAAATTA
Organism: Marinobacterium sp. xm-m-312; assembly: GCF_013283295.1. NCBI lineage: Bacteria > Pseudomonadati > Pseudomonadota > Gammaproteobacteria > Oceanospirillales > Oceanospirillaceae > Marinobacterium > Marinobacterium sp. xm-m-312. The sequence goes on from NZ_WBYS01000001.1 coordinate 21,263, forward strand.
ATGAAGTTAGCAGGGATAGTAGCTAACAGGTATAGGAAAGACCAAAAACGTAAATTATTTTTTGCGAGTAGGGATGTTTCGCTAGGTTTTAAAAATAACGACTTTAGAGCCTTGGAGCCGAATATGAAATGGGTGACAGATATATCTGAGATAAAACTTTCGAGCAATAAAGTTGCTTATCTTTGTATTGTCGTTGATCTATATGAACGCCAAATTGTTGGCTGGAATCTTTCCGAAAAAAAGGGCACCTGTCTTGTCTTAGGTACACTTAAAAGAGCCCTTATAAATCGTAAGCACCCTGTGAAGTTAATTTTGCATTCGGATCAGGGTAGTGAATTTACAAGTGGGGACTATCTTCTATATTTGAGTAAATTTGGTATTACACCGAGTTACTCACGTGTGGGTACGCCCGGTGATAATGCGGTATGCGAAGCTATGTTTTCCCTAATTAAACAAGATTGCCTTTATGGGATTGAGATGCCTGATCTTGATGTCGCCTATGAGGTATTACGTGATTATTTTATGCGTTCTAATTTTTCCCGAAATATACCTATTCAAAGTGAGGTACTAGCTTTTCATCAGAGTTTTTATGCTAAGGATTGCTTTTTGTCGACAATAAATAATTGTAATTATCTGGTGTAGATGTATTTGCTTAATATATCCAAAAGGTACGAACATGATTAAGTATAAAAAGATACCACAGTTTAAAACTGAAGCAGATGAGAGAGCATTCTGGGAGAGCCATGACTCAACTGAGTATTTTGATTGGAGAGATGCAAAGCAAGTTGTAATGCAGAACTTACAACAATCCCCTGAAACTAATGAACCATATAATTCTGATAAAAGCTCGGGTCAATCTAACTTGGAAGGTTAGTTAATGTTCGCTACAACACAGTAAGTGTGAATGCGCATTCAGAAGATCTCAGTGGTATAGCCTAGTCCTGTTAATTCAAGTTCTTCCAATTCTATGGTTTGCTCTAGAATTGGTAGCTCCAAAGCTAAGTTAAAGAGCTGGGAGCGTGAGTATTCTCCTGCCTCAAGCCCGGCGGAGTACTTGTCTTGAAGATCTTGCGTAATTTCCGCACCGAAACAGTTTCGGTAGATGTGTTTTACCCACTCATCGTTGGATGATCCAATTTTAATTTCAATCAATCCGCTCTCTAGGACTAGTGCTTGCAGTGCTTCTTGCGTGTACCCATTTCCGAGTAAATGTTTGCCCGTAGAAAAGTATTTTGAAATATCTGCTTTTTCAAATGCTAAACCAATCAACTTTGTTAGAAAGAGGTTGTCAGATCCAATCGTGAACTCATTTTCGAATCTCACCTGTTGCCCTGTTACAAGATCTAGAGGATCTAAACGTTGCATTTTTAGTACTTCTGTTTGATGCGACGCAGTTAATACTAAATCACCTGTTATCCAGAAGTTTTTTGTATCAGTTTCGTACTTATTGAACATCAATGTATTGATTAATGGCATATCTTGATTAGCAATTAAATTTCCATCTGTGTCTAAGTAGTCGATGTTTTGTGCGTTTTGTTGGTCAATTATATTCTGTAAAGCATTAATTCCAGTCGGTTGCTGGCCGTTGGTGTAGAAGATTTCAAATCCGATGATCTCTTCTTTACCGTCACGAGCATCTAGAATATTTGATGATCGAAGACGCATTGTGCCGACCAACTCATCGATGCCATCACCATTGATGTCTACAGGAAAAAGACCCTCGCATAAGTCTGCAAGTGTAGAAGAGTAATCAGAAAGTTGAGCCGGTTCATAACTCCCTGCTTCGTTTTGCAGCATTATGTCAGGAAAAAGTTCTGGGTATGCTAGGTAGTGACGCATTACCCCTTCTCCGTAAACCTTTAAGACCAAATCAAGTCTGCCATCATTGTTGATGTCACTTTGATTGGCTTGAAGGACTTCGAACTTATCTTGTAACAAGCCTGGCCAAATAGAGAGGTCAAAATAGCTTTCTGTCACATCTACTGGCGCGCCTGTTGTCCATGAAAAAACATATGGTTGAATAGTCGAACTGCCTGCTGTTGGCCAGAGCAAGAGCTCATTTCTCCCGTCTCCGTCGAGGTCTATAGAATCTCCCTGGGTTAATCTCAGCCCGTCTTGAGAGTGCAGACTTTGAATGGCACTGCTCTTATAGTTATTCATCGCAGGTAGTGGAATTTCAATTAACTGACCATCGAATCGGCCATTAATATTTTCTACCACTATTGCGGAGTGTTTATCTTCAACCACGTAATCTCTTGCGAATACTAAATCAGGTAGCGAAGAGCCAAGGAAGTCACCTAGAACAGTCATGGCGGATAGTGTTCCACCCTCACCGCCCAGAAGATTAATCGCCTGCGATGATAGGAGTGAAGTCAGCTTTGATTCGATAAACTGTCCTGTTCCGTCATTGATTTGAACAATTGACTGGTTTGGTTGATGCCCCATTGAACTAATGAAGTCAGGATACCCATCTCCGTTAATATCTCCTGCGCTCCCTTTACCTGTATCTGTTCTGGTGACTCCATTTGAACTCGGTAAGCGAAGTACGAATCCTTCAGACCCAAGGTTTTCAAGAATTGCATCTTCGATTAGATATAAATCTATAGGGTCGTGGGTAAATCCTTCATAGCTAATGACTGCGTCAAGATCCCCGTCTAAATCTACATCCACTATTTCCACCCCACCAACCATTTCTGGGCGTGGGTGTTCCACCGAAATGGGTGCGCGTTCAAATCCAAAACCGTTTGAGTAAAGCACTTGAAGCGTGTCTTGATAATAAAGACTGGAATCGAAATTCAGTTGGGTAGGATCGCTTAGCCCCATTGAGACAAGTAGATCTTCTCGCCCATCCCCGTTAAAGTCAGCAACAGCTTGTATTCCGTAGCCTCCACCTATATGGGTGCCCTCCCACCTAGGTGAGCTGACGAGGTAGCCAAATACACGATCGTGCGAAGCTATTACTTCAGTAGCCATACTGTTCCTACGTTAGGTGGTGGAAGTTCTTAATTAATCTGTTAACTCACTAGAGAATATCAAACGCTTGAACAAGCATAGGGTCCAATACGCCTACTATTGGTGTGACAGTTTCTGCAGGTGCAGGTGCAGGTGCAAGATTACCATCCGAATCAACGACCATTGTTTCTCCGTTTTCATTGGTAATACTTCCATCACTATTTACCGTCAAATTACCTTGACCATTGGATTGAGCATAAGCAATAGCATCATCTTGTGACTCATGACGGCTTTGGTAACTTCCATCCGCATTCTGTGTTGCAGACGGGGTCTGTGGTGCTGCTGGCGCTGGAGTTTCAGGGTTGGAAGTATCGCCTGCAGCTGGATTTGGTGCTGGAGCAAGGTTGCCATCTGAGTCGTACACCATAATTTCGCCAAAGCGGTTAGTAATGGTGCCATCTTCTGCGACGGTCAATTCACCCTGACCGTTTGCTTGTGCATAGGTGATGGCATCAGCTTCAGTATCAAATCGGCTCTGGTATGTTCCGTCTGGGTTTTGATCTACAGGGGCGAACGCCGGAGGAGGGACGTTGATTCCTCGTTCAGATAGGAATCCAGTAAATTTATCCTCATGGCTGAAGCGGCCGAGAATATCATCAATTTGAGTTTGAGTAAGTGAAGCTGCAACCGTATTGATGTCAAAATCTCCTAGATATCCAAGGAGTGAATCTACATCACCTGCATTCACCAATTGCGTTGGGTCAAATACAGGGCCAATCGCTGCTGGGTTTGGTGCTGGAGCAAGGTTGCCATCTGAGTCGTACACCATAATTTCGCCAAAGCGGTTAGTAATGGTGCCATCTTCTGCGACGGTCAATTCACCCTGACCGTTTGCTTGTGCATAGGTGATGGCATCAGCTTCAGTATCAAATCGGCTCTGGTATGTTCCGTCTGGGTTTTGATCTACAGGGGCGAACGCCGGAGGAGGGACGTTGATTCCTCGTTCAGATAGGAATCCAGTAAATTTATCCTCATGGCTGAAGCGGCCGAGAATATCGTCAATTTGGGTTTGAGTAAGGGAAGTCGCAACCGTGTTGATGTCAAAATCGCCCAGATATCCAAGGAGTGAATCAACATCACCTGCATTCATCAATTGCGTTGGATCAAAAATAGGCCCCGTCGTTGCAGGGTTGGGTGCTGGAGCAAGATTGCCATCCGAGTCGTACACCATAATTTCGCCAAAGCGGTTAGTAATGGTGCCATCTTCTGCGACAGTCAATTCACCCTGGCCGTTGGCTTGGGCGAATTCTATTGCTTGCTCTGTTGATTCAAAGCGCCCTGTTTCCGGCAGGGGCACTGAATCGCTTGTATCTTCTGTTTTAGTTGGTACTGTGACACCATGAGTTTCTAAGAAGTCGGTGAATACAGTCTCTTTACTAAACTTTCCTAAGATTTGATCAATATGTGACTGTTCAAGAAGTCCTGCTACTTCACCTAACTCAAAGTCATCAATCAAATTAACAAGGTCGTTCGCACTCTCTGAGCTAAGAATATCTTCACGTGTTACAGAAATAGCCATTATCAACCCCACTTTAATTTTTATCTAAGATGAATTTAACTCCAAAAACTAAATACGTCTACATTAGTGGTTTAGATCTCTCTCGTAAGATATATTTATTATTTTGCTTCTCAGTCTTTTAGAAGTGGTACTCACCCAAACGGTGTGTATTCAAGTCCAGTTTCGGTAAGACCCACAAAATTAATATTAGAGGCATTAAGGGGCGTCTCTGCTGCAAGCACGCCTAACGATCCCTTGTTGTATGAACCACCAACAAGCATATCAACGAAAGGCTTAGCTTCAGCTTCGGTTGGAGCAACACCCACTACGTTCGTGTAAAGGTGGTTAACAACATTTTCATGACTAGCATTTGCACCTAATGCTGCATCTATAGCCAAGGCCATAAGTTGTTCATAAGACCAACCAATATCTAAGTAATGTAAGCCTATACCCGCATACTCTTTGTTAGTTACTGCATCTGCACCGAATACAGCTCCTAGTATCTTAGCTGTTTGTCCCGCACTAGCATCTAAATCTAAAGCTATGTTGGCATCGGAGAATTGGATGCGCTCAATGTTTCTTAAAGAATCGCCCTCAACGGAGAAAAAATCTGAATCCTTTAAAATGGCGCTCCTACTATTGTTGTAAACAACCGTATCAATTCCTGACCCACCGTCTACTATATCTATCCCAGTAGTTAAATGAATTACATCATTTCCCCCTAAACCCCAAATTCTATCGTCTAGATGGGTATCAGTTAATTTTTCCGATAGTTCTCTTTCAGGAAAGGTTACTAATCTAGAACTTACAATACCTTTTCCGTTTGATTGATTTAATATGACTTGGTTTAATAGTCCATTATCACTCATAGCAAGTGTTGATACTCCACCAGATGCACTAATACTTGTGGAAAGTTCATTACGGATTGTATCAACGAAAACTTGATCCTTATTTTGTAGAAGTAAAGATGCAGATTGATGGGTTGATGTATTAAAAGTTGCCCCATCAACAAATAAATCTAGAAGTCCGTCTAGGTTGAAATCCTTAGGTGTTAATGGATGATAAGGAGATTCTGAAACGATGTTATACCCAGATAAATAATCGTCTGTTACATCTTCAAAAATTCCAGATCCCATATTCATTAAAAATTGGACTTCAGATAAGTCTGGCCACTTAGTGCCATCCCATGCTGCTCTACTGAATATTATGACGTCACTTAACCCGTCTAATGAGAAGTCAAAAGCTAGAGCCCTTACATCATGACTAAGCTCGTCACCAGTGAGACTATTTTCTAGTCTTGGTAAAGGAAGAACTGAAATAACTTCAGACCAAATGAAGGTTCCTTCGTTTTCTATGTGGAAGTTTCTTAGTACCGTGTCAGCATTACTTGTATCGCCTCCATCAGCTACGATCGCTAACATCTCACCCGTACCTAGAAAATCGCCTAGTACAATTGCTGATCCCGGAATTACGTCACTTTCTAGAACTAAATTAAGCCCTGAATCACTACCTAAATAAATTCTAGAAGAATCACCGTATCCGGTTGTAACAATATCCCAAAAGCCATCATTATTTATATCAGCAGAAGCTGCACCATGTTGCCATGCCTCAACTATCTGTAAGCTTTCTTGCCTAAAATAATTGTTATTGACGTTATATAGAACCACAGGCGAAAGGAAGTGCTCCATATCTGCGTAAGCACTTAGAAAAATGTCAGTTGTTCCATCACCATTGAAATCACCGGCTACAATTTGACCTATGCCTTGGATAGGGGACGAGACATCATCAGGAAGCCAGAGATCGGTTTTATCTACTAGCTCTCCATTTGCCCAGCCTAGAATATGTAAGTTTAATTTTGAAAATTCACTAGGTGTATTAGGTTGCGTTTCAAATCCTCCAAAAATAATTTCCTCAGCACCGTCCCCATCTAAATCAATTACAAAGGGATCTTGATGAGCAACGTATCTGTTACTTCCGTCGTTATAATAATTAAAGGTAACAGTTGAACTTATTCCAGAAAGACTTGGCATAACAAACTCCAATTAAGCTAGAGTGAATAATAGATTTCTAATTAACTTTAAAGGCTGGTTAGTTATATCACTTAAGTATCTGTATAGATACTTAAGATTTAGGAGAGCGAAAATAGTTCAGCTCAAGCTTCCTTTTAGCGACTCAGTCTTTTAGAACGTGATACTCACCCAAACGGTGTGTATTCAAGTCCGGTTTCGGTAAGACCCACAAAATCAATATTAGAGGTATTAAGGGGCGTCTCTGCTGCAAGCACGCCTAACGATCCCTTGTTGTATGAACCACCAACAAGCATATCTACAAACGGCTTAGCTTCAGCTTCAGTTGGAGCAACACCCACTACGTTCGTGTAAAGGTGGTTAACAACATTTTCATGACTAGCATTTTACTGAATGATGGTGATGGTGGATTCTCTTACGACTTAACGATGGTGCCCACCGAGATCAAAGGAAAAAATCTATATATCTCAGAACTGGTTGATGTTGATTTAGATGGATACTTGTATTTAGTTGTTGGCGGGCACGAGTTCCAAGGTGCGGAAACGCTAATATATTGGGGCAGTGAATCCCCTGGCTTCAGCAATGACCTGAAGACGGTTATCCCAGAGGCTGCGGGGTATCAAATTGTGATCGATATAGATGTTGCCGATATCGACTTAGATGGGGCGAATGAGGTAGTGCTAACAAGAGTTGGTAGTCCGCCAATAAACGATTTCTACGATGGGTTTTATCTGCAAGTTTTGAATCAGGAATCTCGGGCAATCGATGACATCACGTCATTTTCTTTTCCAAACAATATACTCGCCTCCGAGCTAGATCAGTGGTTGAGTTGGACCCGTTTGGCAGATGTCGATAGAGACGGCGACTTGGATATATTCTTTGATGATGACTGGAACTTCTTGCCCGAGTTTATTGCCTTCAATGATGGAAATGGGATATTTGCTTTTACCTAGCTCATAATCCCTTAGGAGATATATGACGGTTTTGAGTGGGAACAATGGTCCCACTCATTTACCATTTAAGCCGATTTAGAAAAGGTTTGCGTATTCTGATAGTTGGGCGAAAGAGGCGTGACTTGCTGTGTACTCGGCCATGACTGAGCCCGCAGTTACACCTGCGTTGTATTGCTGATCGTAACCGGCATTCCACTCAGAAGGGCCATCCGCAGAGTACATGTAATTAACATCGTTTCCGAATAGATACTTTGCCATACCATCCAGGTATCCATCGAGGTAACCTGATCCTTGGCCAGCAGTGTTTAGGCTTAGGTGCTCGGACGGTTTGTAATCTAGGAAGCCTGCGAACAAGTCCATGGCATCTCAGGCTTACAGTCAAATTCATTATCAAGGCGTGTTTTCGAAGGCCTAGCGGGCTAAGTCGAGAAAGCACAACGCTGAAGATGGATTTGACTGTAAGCCCCGCAGGGCGTGACCTGTAATGTGCATCTACTGTGTTGCTCTTCTTGCTAAGGACTACGGCCATTAGCGGCAAAAAGCGCCTTGTATCTACACATTTCAGATCTCGCTGAGATGCTATGGACTTATTCGCAGGCTTCCTAGATTCTCTCCAGCGTAGAACTCGGTATAGTCTTGACGGTTAAACCCGGCAGTGTAACCAGCTGAAGCCCCTGAGTTGTAACCGCTCAGGTAGGTTTGTGTAGAGGCGCCATCAGGATTCCAGAGATTGGTCTCATATTGGAACTTTTGATCTACACCCATCTCAAGCATTGCTGCGTCGTAATCGCTCACCAGTCTATCTATATAGCCTTCTAGGAAGCTGTCGTGATAGCCATCGTCATAACCCATTGCAAATGAACCGTAGTATTCACTCCAGTCAGAAAAGTTTTCCAAATCTGCAGCTTCAGTTATGTTCTCAGACTTAAGAAGATTTGATTCCAGTGAGTTTGCTGCGAAAAAACCCTCAACAAGAGAGGATGACGCGTTTTCAACTGCAGGAGCGATTATTTCCGCTATCATGTCGCTGTTGAGCTCGTATTTAATAGCGGTCGAATAAATTAGACTGGGGTTGGATACGTTGCCCAAGATCCAATTTTTCGCGTCGTCCATACTTACGCCAAGTTGTGCAATTTTTTCACTAGTATTCATTGATTGCCTTTTTGTTTTTGATATCAAACTGTTAAGTTTCTGATCTTAAGATTGAATCAGTTAAAAAGACATCCTACTTTTGTGTGAAAGCTAATTTCATTGCTCACATTCTGATAAGATATTGTGAAATGTGAGGAGTACTAATGAGTGATATTCGTGCAATAACTAGAACTGAACACGGCAACGTAAAATGGACTCGCTACGAGTCTTATGAACATGCTGCCAAAGATGCTGTGGCGCCTTTGACTGCACAGGAGCTGCCTAAGGCTAGTAAAGTAATGCCTGTTTGCTTTATCAAATCGGATGGAGGGTATATTCCAGCTGCACTGCAAAGCCTTATTGCGGGCTTAAATCTTTTTGTTGCTCCTAATGGTCGATGGATGCTTCCTTATACCCCAGCGTGCTACCGTGCATATCCGTTTGTGCTGGGTCGTACTGAGTCTGGCGAGAGTCTGCTTTGTGCCGATATGGATTCGGGGCTTCTAGGAGAAGAGGGTGAGCCGCTGTTTGAGGAGGATGGGCCTAGTGAGGCTGTCAAAGGAGTACTTGGCTTTCTTCAGGCGGTGCAGCAAAACAGCGAACAGACAAAAATAGTATGTAATATATTGGCTGAAAACGATTTGATACAACCTTGGCCACTTACCGTTAAAACAGACGAGGGTGAACAGCAGGTAGAGGGCATTTATCGAATCGACGAGGCGGCACTCAATACACTCACTGCTGAGTCCCTTGCCGAGGTGAGAGATGCTGGTGGTTTAGCGATCGCTTATTGTCAGTTGCTCTCTATGCAAAATTTGGGTGCTATGCAGGCTTTTGCAAAACTACACTCTGATGCACAAGCACAAATGAGTGCGATTCCGCAGTCTGATGATGGTGAACTCGATTTGGAATTTTTAAATGATAGTGGAACTATTAAGTTTTAATTAGTTCAACTATTCACTGATTCATTAAGGGATAAGTGGGTGGTTAATCCCCTTGTTCCCGGTTTTTAAAATTTTTTTACTTATTAAGGAATACGTTTTGTCAAAATTAACGCTAGATGGAAAAGAGTATGCAATCGCTTCGTTATCTGAAGCTGCAAAGGCGCAGGTTACTAATTTGCAAGTATCTGAGGCAAAGGTTCAAGAGCTTCAGCAAATGAGAGCAATTCTGATGACTGCTCGAAATGCTTATGCCCTGGCTTTGAAAAATCTTTTGCCATCTAAAGCACACCCAAATAAGAAGAAGGGTGTTATCTCTATTGATGGTGTCAGTTATGAGCTTGAGAAGTTTAGCGAACAGGCTCAAGCCGAGTTGGCATCGTTGCAGCTGGTGGATAATAAGCTTGCTGAGAACAACGCACTTGTTGCCATGATTCAAACTGCACGTAATGCGTATGTTTCAGCATTACAGGGTGAGCTTAATTAAACTGATATCTATCAGGTTTTAAAGTATGGTCACGACTGATCACTACAGCGCCTCTCAATATCAAACAAATGAGTTGATGTATGGAGGCGTAGTGCATGTGTCGTCAGGTGGTTTTTATGGTTCAGGTGCGCTTCTGTATGATGGCCGTGCCATTCTCACCGCTGCACATGTCGTCGAGCAAGGTGTCGATAGGCGTATTACTTTTCTTACTCCAGAGGGGATGTCGACTCGAAGAGTGAGTGAAGTTGTTACACATCCATCGGCAGATACGCTTCAAGGTAACTATGATCTGGCACTTTTATGGTTAGAGAGTTCTGCTCCTGTCGATGCTGAGCGTTACCAGCTTTATCGCGATACAGATGAGATTGGCCAAAGCTTCACTCAGGTCGGTTTTGGGTCTTACGGTGTTGGAGATACGGGTGCTATCTACAGCTCCTCTAGCTATCAGCGCTTACGTGCCGATAATCAATTTGAGATTACAGGTGAAGAATTAGACAGTCGCCTTTCCCTTAACTGGAATCCAGTAGAAGGAATACAGCTTTTGGCAGATTTTGATAGCGGTAATTCCAGCAATGATGCGTTCGGATTGCTGCTAGGTCTGCATGATCTTGGATTGGGTGTCGATGAAGGACTGGTTGCCAAAGGAGACAGTGGCGGCCCTGCGTTTATTGATGGTTATGTTGCGGGCGTTGCCTCTTATGTAAGTACAGTTTCAAGATATGCTGCTGATCCAGATATAGATGGTGAAGCAAATAATTCTAGCTTTGGCGAAATCGCAGCTTGGCAACGGATAAGTTCAGTTCAAGAATGGATAGACCAGGAGTTGAGAAATCATTATCTAGACACTCCAGCCCGGCCCGAGGATATAGCTAAAGAAGTGTTAGAGGGAGATTCGGCAACGACACTGACATACTTCATGGTCAGCTACTCTGGTATTAGATCAGAAGCACCAGATATCTTAAGTGTCGACTACGCCACTCGAGATGGATCAGCAACAGCAGGAAGTGATTACATTGCTGTTTCGGGGACCTTGCATCTATACAGTAATGAGGACTTTGCATTGATACCTGTTGAAATTATCGGAGATAGCCTGGCAGAGCCGGATGAAACCTTTTATCTTGATATTTTCAATCCGGTTGGAGCTGATTTGGTATATGGGGCTGTTACCCTAACCGCTTACAGAACTATTTTGAATGATGATTTGTTTGGTTAAATGGATTTTAGGGTAGCCATTCTGTTGTGTTGATGTTATCTTTGCCGCGCTCAAGTGAGATGTGCTAAATCTTGAGCACGTGCCGGTATAGCTCAGTTGGTAGAGCAACTGACTTGTAATCAGTAGGTCCCGAGTTCGACTCTTGGTGCCGGCACCATCTTTCCAAAGCTTATCTTAATCCAATCCACTTACCAGCCAATTATTCTGGCACTCTTGATTCATTTAAAAATTAACAGGCCTATATATGGCTATAACATTAGCAAAAGCTATCGCTGCAGCTAATCAAAAAGATTATTCTCACTTAATCGATCTGCTTTCTAGTATTGAAAAGTTCGAAAGTACTAAAGAGCTGATGGTTCTTGGGGCTGCTTACAAATCTTTTGGCTTTATTTCTGAGGCAATGACTGTTTATAAGCGTGTGCTTAAGCTCAAACCGGGTGAGTTTAATGCGCGTGCTATGCTTGCTTCTGTTTATCAGGATTTTGGTGACCATCGAAGCTGCTATCAAGCTTACCACGCCCTTAGGTGTGATTTGCCAAATAACACTATTATCTGGAGTAACTTCTTACTGGCCCAGCAATGGCACCCTCACATTACTCAGTATGAAATAAAACGTGCTGCAGAAGAGTGGGGTAGTTGGTTGATTAATAAAGTAGGCGAAAGGCCTAGACCTTTTGTGCCCAGTATCGAAAGTCGTAAATTAAGAGTTGGGTACTTGTCAGCTGATTTTTGCCAGCACACTGTTGGTTTGTTAGTAAAAGATGTCATCCTATCTCACTCGGAAGCTGTCGAAGTCTATTGCTACAGTGCGACTCGCGTTGATGACTGGGTTGGAAAAGAGCTGGCTGAATCTACAAACTTCAAAGACATTAGAGCTTTGAATGACTCGCAATTGGCTGATGTAATTATTAGTGATGGGATTGATGTTTTAGTTGATCTTTCCGGTCATACTGCTGGAACTAGGATTTCGGTTTTTGCTTATCGCCCTGCACCCATTTTAGTTAGTTGGTTAGGCTATTTTTCCACAACTGGTCTGAAATATTTCGATGCAATTATCTTAGACAAATGGCATGTCTCGTCTGATCTGGACCTTATGGAGCCGATTATATGTCTAGAGTCTGGTCGTATTACTTATACCCCTGTGCCGTGGATGCCTTTGAAAGTCCCACAGCCTCCATGCTTAAAAAATCAGTACATTACTTTTGGCTGTTTTAACAATACCAATAAACTAAATAGCTCAGTTTTTGATGCTTGGGCTAAAATTTTGCTTCAAGTTCCAAAATCAAAGCTAGTTCTAAAGTGGCGTACATTTAATGATCAGGCATTCAAGAAAAAAATCATTAAAGAGTTTGCTAGTAGGGGTGTGGCAGAGGATAGGGTTGAGTGCCGTCAACCAAGTTATCATAAGGGTTTACTCAGTGAGTATGGGGACATAGATATTGCATTGGATCCTTTCCCTTTTTCAGGGGGGCTAACAAGCTTGGAGGCTTTGTATTTGGGGAGGCCAGTTGTTACTCTTCCTCGTGAAAGTATCGTTAGCCGGCAAACTTATGCATTTTTGTGTGCAATTGATGAAACTAAACTTGTAGCATCAAGCGTTGATGATTATGTAAAGATTGCAGTAAGCCTTGCTTTTAATGGAGATCGATTGTTTAGTTTAAACCAATCATTAAGGTCAAAGATGCAGGCCTCTCCCATCATGTCATCTTCACTCAAGGCTTTAGAGCTAGAGAGGGTCTATCATTCCCTCCTAGATAACTTAAAATAGAGTTTTCTAGCTTTGAAATTGGTTAGTAAAAATAGAACATATAGAGCTTTATGTTACTAAATAACAATAATCTTCATATTAAAATTTTAAGTTCTCCTCGGCTTGTGAAGAAGTTTTTTCTACTTTTTCTCGACTCAGTCGCTCTTTTATTATCCGTTTATACTTCAATTGCTCTATCTTTAGGGGATCTATTTCCTAGCGATGTACTAAGTAAGTCATTTGCGCTTTTCCTCTTAATTCCATTAGCTGGCGCTATCATTTTCACTAAGTTGGGGATGTATAGAGCCGTTGTTCGCTATATGAATATTAAGTTGCTTCAGAGTGTGGCATTTGGGGTGATGTTATTGACGATCGTGTTTTCATTCACGGTTTTGCTTCTAAACATTGAAGGTGTTTTCTTAAGAAGCCTGCGAACAAGTCCATGGCATCTCAGGCTTACAGTCAAATTCATTATCAAGGCGTGTTTTCGAAGGCCTAGCGGGCTAAGTCGAGAAAGCACAACGCTGAAGATGGATTTGACTGTAAGCCCCGCAGGGCGTGACCTGTAATGTGCATCTACTGTGTTGCTCTTCTTGCTAAGGACTACGGCCATTAGCGGCAAAAAGCGCCTTGTATCTACACATTTCAGATCTCGCTGAGATGCTATGGACTTATTCGCAGGCTTCTTAAATACACCTATTATTTTTGGTCTTACTGCCTGGCTCTATTTAGGTGGTAGTCGTTTAATATTGCGTAGCTATTACCACTGGCTTTCATCGCACGTTGCTAAAGAGAATGTCACTGTAATTTATGGTGCCGGTAGCGCGGGTGCCCAGCTTGCTCTGTCACTTCAAGCGGGAGGCCAACTTTACCCAGTGGCTTTTGTAGATGATGACCCAAAACTTCATAAAAACTATGTATGCGGTCTGAAAGTCTATTCCCCAGCCTCGCTACAAAAATTGATTGAAAAGAAAAACGTCGGCACGGTTTTGCTGGCTATGATTAATATCTCCTCTGTACAGCGTCGCTCTATATTGGAGAGTTTGTCGAGCTTCCCGGTTGAAGTGAAAACTATGCCTACAATGCCAGAGCTGCTCTCTGGCAGGGCGCTTGATGAGTTTCGTGAAGTTGAGATTGAGGACTTGTTGGGACGTGAGGTGGTGGAACCGGATAGCTCGCTGATTACTAAATCAATATTTAATAAATCTGTTTGTGTGACGGGTGCTGGTGGGTCAATCGGTTCTGAGCTGGCAAGGCAAGCACTTATCAATGGAGCGAAAACGCTGGTGCTTATCGATCACTCAGAGTGGGCTCTTTATGAAATAGAGCGTGAGTTAGCCACAATAGCCTTACAGCAGCAGAGTTCTGTTAGGTTAATTCCAATCTTGGCTTCAGTGCTTGACGCTAACAGGGTCGAATCTGCGCTTCGTAAATTTGAGGTGGATACTGTTTTTCATGCTGCTGCATACAAGCATGTGCCGCTTGTTGAACACAACGTGCTTCAGGGCTTGGCAAATAATACCTTAGGTACCATGTCGATTGCTAAAGTGGCTTCATCAGTGGGAGTTGAACGGTTTATTCTAGTTTCAACTGACAAGGCTGTGCGTCCCACTAATATCATGGGGGCAACCAAGCGTTTTGCTGAGTTGTGCGTGCAAGCTTTGGCGTTAAATGCCGCAAATCAGACTTGTTTTTCAATGGTTCGTTTTGGGAACGTACTGGGCTCCTCGGGCTCTGTTGTCCCTCTTTTTAATGAACAGATTCATAAAGGCGGACCAATTACGGTTACCCACCCTGAAGTTAATCGTTACTTTATGACCATTCCAGAAGCTGCCAGTCTGGTGATTCAAGCCGGCTCTCTCGCGCAAGGCGGAGAGGTATTTGTTTTGGATATGGGTGAACCAATTAAGATTGCACAGCTTGCTAAAAATATGATTCGCTTGAGTGGATTAACGTTAAAAAGCGAGCAAGAGACTGATGGCGACATAGAGATTGTATACACAGGTCTTCGCCCTGGTGAAAAGCTCTATGAAGAGTTACTCATCGGCGATGACGTAATTCCGACTCCGCACCCTAAAATATTATGTGCCAGAGAGCGGTATTTGCCATTAGTTGAGATTGAAAGGCTTTTGGAGCTTGTTAAAAAGGCAATCGATCAAAATGATACACAGGCTGCAAGAGATATCCTTACAAAAGCCGTCACTGAATTTAAAGTATCCACTGAAGATGCAGATTGGCTTAGTAACTCAGTCACGGCACCTGTGTCATCCAGTTACCACTAAACCCTTCTGCCAAAAATGCGGGCCATGGTGCCGTCTTTTGCAAACAGCATGTGCTTGAAGCTGGCGGCGACGTGTAGGAAGAAGGCGAGCATTAGTAGTTTGCTGCCTAGGCCGTGTCCGATGTGGCCCAGCTTTTCTACCCATTCGATCTCTGTGTTGCTGCGTGCGATCACTTCCATTCCAAAGATAATTACGGCGTGACCTTCGCCAACTTGCATCAATACACCTGAAATCGGCATGAACAGTGTCGCTGCAATTAGGAAACTCATGACGATGATAGAGATCTTTTTCTGCATCGGTGGGACTTCACTCAGTGATTCGGGGAACCCATTTTTCACACGAACCATTAAGCGCCAAACGGCAAAGCCAAATACAACGGCGCCGGCCGTCATGTGCAGTTTCAGTAGGTCGAACTTCTCTGGGCTGCGCTCCATCTCTTCTAGCGTCAGGCCAATGATCATTGAGCCGATCATCAGTAGGGCGACTATCCAGTGCAGTGCGACGCTGGTGTGGCTCAATTTTGCTTTGGTATCCATGGGAAGTCCTTTTTAAGGCTGTTAAATTAGAATGATCTAATAATAGAGTGTTAACTGATCAAAAGCATTGATCTAGAGCGTAAAGTTTCGCAAAGAATTGCTAAAAAACTGTGACATGAGTCGTTATACTTGAGCCTATGAATACACCCTTGAAACTGATCGATAAGTTTGGTCGCCACATCGACTATGTGCGCATCTCGGTGACGGATCGTTGTGACTTCCGTTGCGTCTACTGCATGGCCGAGGAGATGACCTTTCTTCCGCGCGAGCAGGTGCTGACTCTGGAGGAGATCTATGAGGTGGGCGCGGCGTTTGTGCGTCTTGGTGTCAATAAGCTGCGTTTAACTGGCGGTGAGCCGTTGGTGCGGCGTGATATTTTGACGCTGATCCGCAAGTTGGGTGAGTTGGACATTGAGTTGGTGTTAACGACCAATGGTTCGCAACTGCCGACTATGGCAAGCGATCTGGTTGAAGCCGGTGTAAAGCGCATTAACGTCTCTCTGGATACGCTCAAGGCTGATCGTTTTAAAGAGCTGACGCGCAAGGATAAGTTTGATCAGGTCATTGCCGGTATCGATGCCGCCTGTGCTGCTGGCTTTAAACGCGTTAAGTTAAATGCGGTGATCTTGAAAGGTCGTAACGACGATGAAGTAGTCGATTTGGTCAACTTCGCGCGTGATCGTGACATGGACATCAGTTTCATTGAAGAGATGCCCTTAGGTGCTATTACTGAGCATGATCGCGAAGAGGCTTACTGTTCTAGCGATGATGTGCGTCAGTTAATTGAGCAAGTCTACCCACTGGAGAAGACACAAGAGCAGACTGCGGGTCCTTCTACCTACTACCGCATGGCGGATTCGAATACGCGCATCGGCTTTATCTCGCCGCACTCGCACAACTTCTGTTCCGAGTGTAACCGTGTGCGTGTCACCGTCGAAGGGCGCTTGTTGCTCTGTTTGGGTAACGAGCACTCTATGGATCTGCGTGATCTGTTGCGCTCTGAGGCAGACCCTGAAGTACGTGCTGCTAAGCTAGAGCAGGCGATCATCGACTCGATGGATCTTAAACCTGAAAAACACCATTTTGATCTAGCGAACGAGCCGCAAATACTTCGTTTTATGAATGCCACCGGTGGTTGATGCGCGTCAGTGCGCCTGCCGGTAAAGTTCGCAATAATACCCCTTGAACTAAACCTCTGTATGAGCTTGGAGAGATAATGAGCAGTAACGGTAAAGAGTTTGTCAGTCTGAATGTTGCAGTATTGACCGTATCGGACACTCGTAACGAGTCAAATGACACCTCGGGTGACTTTCTAGCGAATGCAGCTGTTGAAGCGGGGCATACCCTGATCGATCGTGCACTGTTGCCGGATGATGTCTATCTGTTGCGTGCACAGGTTTCACACTGGATTGCGGATCCTGAAGTGCAGGTTGTGTTGAGTACCGGTGGTACCGGATTTGCGATGCGCGATTCAACGCCGGAAGCGCTTAAGGTGCTGTTCGATAAAGAGGTCGAAGGCTTTGGTGAAATGTTCCGTAAGGTCTCTTGGGATGAGATCGGTACCTCGACGATTCAGTCGCGTGTGTTTGCCGGTTTGGCTAACGGTACGTTGATCGTCTGTATGCCAGGTTCAACCGGTGCTTGCCGTACTGGCTGGAGCATCATTGAGTCACAGCTTGATAACCGTCACCGTCCATGTAACTTCGTGGCGTTGCTTGAGCAGGTAAAAGAGCAGCGTCTTGCTATTGAGGCGGCAGAGTAATGTCGGCATTGAAGCCGTTGATTCCACTGGATGATGCGCGCCAAGCACTGTTTGATCAGCTCTCTGTTATTGCAGAGATAGAAACGGTCACGCTGAATGATGCAGCAGGCCGAATTTTAGCGGGATCGGTCGTCGCTTCGATCAATGTGCCGCCTAAAGCGAACTCTGCGATGGATGGCTATGCATTAGCCGCTAAAGATGCGGTGGCGGGTGCCGAACTGGCTATTTCACAACGCATTCCTGCTGGCGCAGTCACTACGCCATTAGTCAGCAGTACTGCGGCTAGAATCTTTACCGGTGCCGAACTTCCGGACGGTGCGGATTGTGTGGTGATGCAGGAGAATACCGAGCTTTGCGACAAGGGCGTGCGTATTTTGCAAACGGCCAAAGCGGCCGAAAATGTTCGAGCAGCCGGTTTGGATATTACAGCCGGTGAAGTGATTGTAGAGGCGGGTGCGCGACTTACAGCACCGGCTCTAGGTATCTGTGCCTCAACCGGTATTACTCATGTTAACGTCTTCAAGCCATTGAGAGTTGCACTACTGTCAACGGGTGATGAGTTAGTAGAGCCAGGTGTTGCGTTGCAACCCGGACAGATCTACAACTCTAATCGACCCATGTTGGTTGAGCTGCTTCGCCAAGCGGGTTTTGAAGTGGTCGATATGGGCCAGGTGGCTGATAATCATCAGGCGACTCGTGATGCATTGATAGCAGCATCAGAGCAAGCGGATGCGATTCTGACCATGGGCGGTGTCTCCGTGGGTGAAGAGGATCACGTTAAGAATGCGATCGATGAGTTGGGTTCCCTTAACCTTTGGCGTATTCGTATTCGCCCAGGTAAGCCCTTTGCCGCGGGTCGGGTAGGGCAGACCCCGATCTTTGGCCTGCCTGGTAACCCAATGTCAGCCTTGGTGACCTTCTCTTTGCTGGCGCGCCCCTGTTTGATGCATCTTCAGGGGGCTGCGTATAAGCCAGCGTTACGAATTCCGGTTGAAACGTCTGTTTTACGAGCTGCTCAGTCACGCGATGAGTATATGCGTGTCGAGCTGCATGCTGGCGTCGCGCAACGTGTGGTGAATCAGAGTTCAGGTGTTCTATCTTCAGCGTTGAATGCTGATGGTTTGCTGCACTTGCCAGCGGATGTTGAGATTAAAGCGGGTGAGCGTTACGACTTTATTCCGTTTTGCTCGCTGTTGACGAGTTAATCGATCGCTTCATCTACGATAATGCTCCAACACTCATTGCTTGTTGGAGTGGTCTTAAAAAGGCCGCGATTAATTGAATTAAGGCATTAAAAAACCCCGGCATCTTGCGATGGCGGGGTTTTTTGCGTTGGGCGAATTACTTGTTCGCTTTACGCTCTTTCGCTTCGGCGATAACAGTCTCTGCTACGTTAGCTGGACACTGTGAGTAGTGGCTGAACTCCATAGAGAACTGACCACGACCCGATGTCATAGTACGTAGGTGACCGATGTAGCCGAACATCTCAGATAGAGGTACGTCTGCTTTGATGCGAACGCCAGTTACGCCAGCTTCCTGGTCTTTGATCATGCCGCGACGACGGTTAAGGTCACCGATAACATCACCAACGTGATCTTCAGGAGTGAAGACGTCAACTTTCATCACAGGCTCAAGAAGCTGTGGTCCAGCTTTTGGCATAGATTGACGGAAGCCGCCTTTCGCTGCGATTTCGAATGCGATAGCAGAAGAGTCGACTGCGTGGAAGCCACCGTCGAACAGTTCGATTTCAACGTCCACAACTGGGAAGCCTGCAACCGTACCTTCTTGCATCATAGACGCGAAGCCTTTCTCAACAGCTGGCCAGAATTCCTTAGGAACGTTACCACCAACCACTGTAGAGCTGAATGTGAAACCAGAACCTGGCTCACCTGGCTTCATGCGGTAGTCGATCTTACCGAACTGACCTGAACCACCCGACTGTTTCTTGTGCGTGTAGCTATCTTCAACTGGGATAGTGATCGACTCACGGTAAGCAACCTGTGGTTTACCTACGTTTAGCTCAACGCCGTATGTACGCTTAAGGATGTCGACTTTAACGTCTAGGTGAAGCTCACCCATACCTTTAAGGATGGTTTCGCCTGAATCTTCGTCAGTTTCAACGCGGAATGATGGATCTTCTGCAACCATCTTACCGATTGCGATACCCATTTTCTCAGAACCGCCTTTATCTTTAGGCGCAACAGCGATCGAGATTACTGGCTCTGGGAAGACCATGGCTTCAAGAGTACATGGGTGTTTCTGATCACATAGTGTGTGACCAGTCTGTACGTTCTTCATACCAACGATCGCGATGATGTCTCCCGCCGTTGCAGAAGATAGTTCGTTACGCTCGTCTGCGTGCATCTCAACCATACGGCCGATACGCTCAGTCTTACCTGTTGCAGAGTTAAGGATTGTGTCACCTTTGTTCAGTACGCCTGAGTAGATACGTACGAAGGTTAGAGCACCGAAACGGTCATCCATGATCTTGAATGCTAGCGCACGTAGTGGCTCGTCTGGTGATACGATCGCTTTCTCGCCAGTTGCGTTACCTTCTTCATCCGTTAGATCCTGTGGATCAACTTCAGTTGGGCTTGGTAGGTAGTCAACCACTGCGTCTAGTACTAGCTGAACACCCTTGTTCTTGAATGCAGAACCACAGAATGTTGGGAAGAAGTCTAGAGCGATAGTACCTTTACGGATACAACGCTTGATGTCTTCGATAGATGGCATTTCGCCTTCCATGTAAGCCATCATTAGATCGTCGTCTTGTTCAACCGCTGTTTCGATTAGTTGCTCGTGGTACATCTCCACGTCGTCAACCATGTCAGCAGGAACGTCTTGGATTTCGTAGTTTTCTGGCTGGCCAGAATCATCCCATACGTAGGCTTTCTTAGTTAGTACGTCTACTACACCCACGAACTGATCTTCAGTACCGATAGGAAGAGTACATACAAGTGGGTTAGCACCTAGTACGTTTTTGATCTGGTCTACAACGCGGTAGAAGTCAGCACCCATACGGTCAAGTTTGTTGACGAAGATAACACGTGCAACTTCTGACTCGTTCGCGTAGCGCCAGTTAGTTTCAGACTGAGGTTCTACACCGCCTGAACCACAGAATACACCAACACCACCATCAAGTACTTTAAGAGAACGGTAAACTTCTACAGTGAAGTCAACGTGCCCAGGAGTATCGATGATGTTGAAACGGTGGTCCTTCCAGAAACAGGTCGTTGCTGCAGACTGGATAGTAATACCACGCTCCTGCTCCTGTTCCATGAAGTCGGTAGTAGCAGCACCTTCGTGTACTTCACCAGTTTTGTGGATCTTACCTGTTAGTTTCAGGATACGCTCAGTAGTTGTGGTTTTACCCGCATCAACGTGGGCGAAGATGCCTATATTTCGGTATTTGTTTAGATCAGTCATGTTCTCACTCGAATTCATGGACGTTTTAAAAAGTCGCGAGATTATACGCTTGTATAAGCCTCGATGGAATAGCTGATCGAAATGTAACCAAAAAGATGTGACATATATATGTATAAGTAAAAACGAACAGGCTTATTATTTGCCTTAAATCGGTTGGAGAGATCTTTTTTAAAGAAAATTGATCACATTGCTTGACTATATAGGCAATGACGTTAAAATTTCGCGCCCAGTAGGATTGCTAACTCGTATTGGCAGTCTTCTTATTTTTTTTAAACCTAACACAGGAATTAAGCTCGTGGCTAAGCAAGCATTTGAACGTTCCAAGCCCCACGTTAACGTTGGTACTATCGGCCACGTTGACCACGGTAAAACAACTCTAACTGCAGCACTTACTCGTGTATGTGCAGAAGTTTTCGGTGGTGAAGCTGTCGCATTCGACGGTATCGATAAAGCTCCTGAAGAGCGTGAGCGTGGTATCACGATCAACACTTCTCACGTTGAGTACGATTCAAACATCCGTCACTACGCGCACGTTGACTGCCCAGGGCACGCCGACTACGTTAAGAACATGATCACTGGTGCTGCGCAGATGGACGGCGCTATCCTAGTTTGTGGTGCGACTGATGGTCCAATGCCACAGACTCGTGAGCACATCCTTCTTTCTCGCCAGGTTGGCGTACCTTACATCGTAGTATTCCTAAACAAAGCTGACCTTCTTGCTGAAGACTGTGGCGGCGTTGGTACTGAAGAATACGAAGAGATGCTAGAGCTAGTTCAGATGGAAATCGTTGAGCTTCTAGATACTTACGACTTCCCAGGTGAAGATACTCCAATCATCGCTGGTTCTGCTCTAATGGCTCTTAACGGTCAGGACGACAACGAACTAGGTACTACTGCTGTTAAGAAACTAGTTGAAGCGCTAGACTCTTACATCCCAGAACCACAGCGTCTAGTAGACATGCCATTCCTAATGCCAATCGAGGACGTATTCTCGATTTCTGGTCGTGGTACTGTAGTAACTGGTCGTATCGAGCGTGGTGTCATTAAAGTTGGTGAAGAGATCGATATCGTTGGTATCCGTGAGTCTTCTAAGACTACTTGTACTGGTGTTGAGATGTTCCGTAAGCTTCTTGACGAAGGTCGTGCAGGCGAGAACTGTGGTATCCTTCTTCGTGGTACTAAGCGTGACGAAGTTGAACGTGGTCAGGTTCTATGTGCTCCTGGTACTACAACTCCTCACACTCAGTTCGAAGGTGAAGTATACGTACTAAACAAAGATGAAGGTGGTCGTCACACTCCATTCTTCAAAGGCTACCGTCCACAGTTCTACTTCCGTACAACTGACATCACTGGTGCTGTAGAGCTTCCAGAAGGTGTTGAAATGGTAATGCCTGGTGATAACGTTAAGATGAACGTTACACTAATCAACCCAATCGCTATGGACGAAGGTCTACGTTTCGCAGTTCGCGAAGGTGGCCGTACTGTAGGTGCAGGTGTTGTATCTAAGATCATCGCTTAATTGCTGATAATCTTCTAAAAGAAACCCGCTCTCGAGCGGGTTTTTTTGTGTCCACGGTTTGGGGTTGGGTGGTTGCTGGTAAAGCGGGTGACAGGCTGAAGCCAGTCACCGTAAATGGGAAAAAATGCGCGCTGGGAAGGCGGATGATTGGCTGAAGCCAGTCACCAAAACTGAGTTGGGTGGTTGCTGGTAAAGCGGGTGACAGGCTGAAGCCAGTCACCGACACTACGTAGGTGGTTAGACGCTCCGGTGACTGGCTTTCAGCCTGTCATCCGCTGTCTAATTACGCACCAATCATTTGGCAAATCTTTAGTTGACCTACAGCCCAAAACTCAAGTAGAATTTGCGTCCCTTCATTTAAGGGGAGGTCGGCTATTGCCGTTTATTTAATATTTTAGGAAATGCGTGATCAAAATGCAGAACCAAAAAATCAGAATCCGCTTGAAGGCTTTTGACCATCGTCTGATCGATACTTCGGCTCAGGAGATCGTTGAAACTGCAAAGCGTACTGGTGCTCAGGTCCGTGGTCCGATCCCACTTCCTACTCGCAAAGAGCGTTACACCGTATTGGTTTCACCGCACGTCAACAAAGACGCGCGTGATCAGTACGAAATTCGTACGCACAAGCGTGTTCTAGACATCGTTGAGCCAACTGAAAAAACAGTTGATGCTCTAATGAAGCTAGATCTCGCAGCGGGTGTAGAAGTGCAGATCAGCCTAGGCTAATAGCACGCGCAGATTTATTAATTTTTTATTAATGAAGCGCTATTTGTGGAATACCCCTGAAAAGGGTAGCCGTAGTGGGTAACAGCCCCGTACACAACTGGCAAGAGGTATATAAAATGTCATTAGGACTTATCGGACGTAAAGCGGGCATGACCCGTGTCTTCACTGAAGACGGCGTGTCCGTGCCAGTCACCGTCATCGAGGTGGAACCGAACCGAGTGACTTGCGTTAAAACTGTCGAAACTGACGGTTACGCTGCTGTACAAGTGACTACTGGTACTAAGAAGGCTAACCGCCTTTCTAAACCAGAAGCTGGTCATTTTGCTAAAGCAGGCGTTGAAGCAGGTGCAGGTTTGTGGGAGTTTCGCGCGAAGGGTGATGAGGAAATCAACGTAGGTGATGCACTTACTGTTGAGCGCTTCCAAGCAGGCGAAAAAGTAGATGTAACTGGTCAATCTAAGGGTAAGGGCTTCCAGGGTGGCGTTAAGCGTCACAACTTCCGTACTCAGGATATGACTCACGGTAACTCACTTTCTCACCGTGCTCCGGGTTCAATTGGTCAATGCCAAACTCCGGGTCGCGTTTTTAAAGGTAAAAAGATGGCTGGGCACATGGGTGCAGAGCGTTCTACCGTACAGAGCCTTGAGGTTGTGCGCGTAGATGCTGAGCGCGGCCTGCTGCTAATCAAGGGTGCCGTACCTGGTGCTCCTGGTGGTGACGTCATCGTTAAACCAGCTGTTAAAGCGCGCGGCTAAGGGAGATTGTCATGAATTTGAATCTAACTGGTGCCAAGGGTTCGGTTGAAGTAGCCGATACTGCGTTTGGCAAAGAGTTTAATGAAGCTCTAGTACACCAGGTTGTCACTGCTTACATGGCAGGTGCGCGTCAGGGTACTAAAGCTCAGAAAAACCGTTCAGCTGTAGCTGGTGGTGGTGCTAAGCCATTCCGTCAAAAAGGTACAGGTCGTGCTCGTCAGGGTACTACTCGTTCTCCTATCTGGCGTACTGGTGGCGTAACATTCGCTGCTACTCCACGTGACCACTCTCAGAAAGTTAACAAGAAGATGTACCGCGCTGCGATGCGTTCTATCTTGTCTGAGTTGGTTCGCCAAGAGCGTCTAGTTGTTGTTGAAGACTTCGCTGTCGAAGCTCCAAAAACTAAGCAGTTCTTAGCAAAAATGAAAGAGTTTGACCTAAGCAACGCTTTGGTTATCACTGAAGAGGTTGATCTAAACCTATTCCTTGCAGCTCGTAACGTACCACACGTTGACGTACGTGATGCGGCAGGTATCGATCCAGTGAGCCTAATCGGTTTCGATAAAGTCGTTGTGACTGTCCCAGCTCTTAAGAAGATCGAGGAGGTGTTTGCATGAACCCGGAACGCATCTACAAAGTGCTACTCGGACCACACATCTCTGAGAAAGCAACGATCGTAGCGGAAGATACTCAACAAGTAGTATTCCGTGTCGCTAACGATGCAACTAAGCCTGAAATCAAGGCTGCTGTTGAACAGCTGTTCAACGTGACTGTTGCAAACGTGAACGTGCTTAATGCGAAAGGTAAAACGAAGCGTACTATGCGTGGCATGGGTAAGCGCAACGATGTTCGCAAAGCATACGTTCGTCTAGCTGACGGTTCAGAAATCGATTTTCTGGCTGCTGGCGAATAAGGAGGGGTTAAGAAATGGCAACTGTTAAAGCTAAGCCAACCTCTGCAGGACGTCGTCACGTCGTTTCTGTTAAAGGCCAAAACCTTCACAAAGGTAAGCCTTTTGCAGCGTTGGTTGAAAAGAAATCTAAGTCTGGTGGTCGTAACCACAATGGTCGCATCACTACGCGTCACATTGGTGGTGGTCACAAGCAGGCTTACCGTGTAATCGACTTCCGTCGCAACAAAGATGGCATTCCTGCTGTCGTTGAGCGTCTGGAATATGATCCAAACCGTTCTGCGAACATCGCTCTGTTGAAGTACGCAGATGGTGAGCGTCGCTACATCATCGCTCCTAAGGGCGTTGAAGCAGGTGCTGCTCTGATGTCTGGCGAACAGGCTGACTTTAAACCAGGTAACTGTATGCCTTTGCGCAACGTACCTGTAGGTTCGACTGTTCACTGTGTTGAATTGAAGCCTGGTAAGGGTGCACAGATGGCTCGCTCTGCGGGTACATCAGCTCAGCTAGTTGCTCGTGAAGGTCAGTACGCGACTCTACGTCTACGTTCTGGCGAAATGCGCAAAGTGTTGTCTGAGTGTCGTGCGACTCTTGGTGAAGTAGGTAATGGTGAACATAGCCTACGTCGCTTGGGTAAAGCTGGTGCTACGCGCTGGCGTGGTGTTCGTCCTACCGTCCGCGGTGTGGCGATGAACCCAGTCGATCACCCACACGGTGGTGGTGAAGGTCGTACATCAGGTGGTCGTCACCCAGTGACTCCATGGGGTGTTCCGACTAAGGGCCACAAGACCCGTAAGAACAAGCGTACTGATAAGCTTATCGTACGTCGTCGTCAGGCTAAGTAAGAGGAATCAGCTGTGCCACGTTCACTTAAGAAAGGTCCATTTATCGACCTTCACTTGTTGAAAAAGGTAGAAGCTGCAATCGAGAACAGCGATCGTAAGCCAATTAAAACTTGGTCTCGCCGTTCTACAATCTTTCCGAACTTTGTCGGTTTGACGATTGCGGTACATAACGGCCGTCAGCATGTCCCAGTATTCATTACTGAAGATATGGTCGGTCATAAGCTGGGTGAGTTTGCAGTGACTCGTGCCTTTAAAGGCCACGTTGCAGACAAGAAGGCTAAGAAGTAATAGGAGTTGATGATGGAAGCTATTGCAAAGCATAACGGCGCCCGCATCTCCGCTCAGAAAGCTCGTCTGGTTGCTGACCAGATCCGCGGCAAATCTGTTGGCGAAGCTCTGAATATTTTGGCGTTCAGCACCAAGAAAGGTGCACACCTGGTTAAGAAAGTGCTTGAGTCTGCTATTGCTAACGCAGAGCACAATGAAGGTGCTGACATTGACGAACTTCGCGTTGCGACTATCTTCGTTGATGAAGGCATGACCATGAAACGTATCCGTCCGCGTGCTAAGGGACGAGCTGATCGTATTTTGAAACGCTCGTGTCATATCACTGTTAAGGTCGCAGACTAAGAGCTGAGTACTAGGAGATTTAATCATGGGTCAAAAAGTTAACCCAACCGGTATTCGACTTGGTGTCGTAAAAGACCATACTTCTGTGTGGTATGCGGACAAAGCCGATTACGCGAAGAAGCTGTTGAATGACCTTGAAGTGCGTAAGTACCTTGAGAAGCAGCTAGAAAAAGCATCTGTAAGCCGTATCGAAATCGAGCGTCCTGCACAGAATGCGAAAATCACCATCCACACGGCGCGTCCAGGCATCGTGATTGGTAAAAAAGGTGAAGACGTAGAAGTTCTACGTTCAACTGTTTCTAAGATGATGGGTGTGCCAGTTCACATCAACATCGAAGAGATTCGCAAGCCAGATATGGATGCGAAGCTAGTTGCGCAGAACATTGCAGGTCAGCTAGAGCGTCGTGTTATGTTCCGTCGTGCTATGAAGCGCGCCGTACAGAACACAATGCGTGCTGGTGCAAAAGGTATCAAGATCTCTCTTGCAGGCCGTCTAGGTGGTGCTGAGATCGCGCGTACTGAGTGGTACCGTGAAGGTCGTGTACCTCTACACACTCTACGTGCAGATATCGACTACGCTACATACGAAGCCCACACTACTTACGGTGTGATCGGCATCAAAACTTGGATCTTCAAAGGTGAAGTTCTTGGTGGTATCGAACAGGTACGCGCTGAGAAAAATGCACCTGCGAAGAAAGCGAAGTGAGGTAGCGGAACATGTTGCAACCTAAGCGTCTAAAATTCCGTAAGGTAATGAAAGGCCGCAACCGCGGTTTGGCTCAACGCGGCAGCAGCGTTAGCTTTGGTGAATTCGCACTGAAATCGACCGAACGTGGTCGCATCACAGCGCGTCAGATCGAAGCAGCTCGTCGTACCATGACTCGTCACGTAAAACGTGGTGGTAAAATCTGGATCCGTGTCTTCCCAGACAAGCCGATCACAGGTAAGCCACTAGAAGTACGTATGGGTAAAGGTAAGGGTAACGTTGAGTACTGGGTCGCTCAGATCCAACCAGGTAAAGTGCTGTTTGAAATGGCAGGCGTACCTGAACAACTCGCGAAAGAAGCCTTTGAACTAGCGGCAGCTAAGCTTCCGCTTTCAACAACTGTAGTTAAACGGACGGTGATGTAATGAAAGCTACTGAACTACGTGATCAATCCGTAGAAGAGCTTCAGCAAACATTGCTGACTCTCCTAAAGGATCAGTTTAACTTGCGTATGCAAAAGGCTACTGGCCAGTTGGCACAGACTCACATGTTGGGTCAGGTTCGTCGCGACATCGCTCGCGTTAAGACAGTACTTAACCAAAAAGCAGGTGACTAAATGAGCGCTGAAAAACGTACTCGTACCGTTACTGGTAAAGTTATCAGTGACAAGATGGATAAGACCATCACTGTGTTGGTTGAGCGCAAGGAAAAGCACCCGATCTACGGTAAATTCATGAAGCGTTCAACTAAGTTGCACGCACACGATGAGAAGAATGAATGCCAAGCGGGTGACCTAGTGACAATCGCGGAAAGTCGCCCTCTGTCTAAGACTAAGTCTTGGTCATTGGTACGCATTGAAGAACGTGGAGCAAAGGTGTAAACTATTGCACCTTTGCTTCACTAGCCGCCTTATTCGACGGTCGATTGAGGGTCGAATGAGGCACTAGAGATTGTGGAGTAAACCATGATTCAAACTGAAACGATGCTTGATGTCGCTGATAACAGCGGCGCTAAGCGAGTGCAGTGTATTAAAGTACTAGGCGGTTCACACCGTCGTTACGCTAACGTTGGCGATGTTATCAAGGTATCGGTTAAAGAAGCGATTCCTCGTGGCAAAGTTAAAAAAGGCCAAGTACTTAAAGCTGTCGTAGTACGTACCCGTAAAGGTGTTCGTCGTCCCGATGGTTCATTGATCCGTTTTGATGTTAACTCAGCGGTTCTTTTGAACGCGAACGACGCTCCAATCGGAACTCGTATCTTCGGCCCAGTAACGCGTGAGCTTCGCTCTGAGAAGTTCATGAAGATCATTTCCCTGGCGCCTGAAGTGCTATAAAACCTCGAAAAATTCGAAGTTTTTAAGGAAAACGTCAAGCTCTAACGAGTTTGGCGTTTTTCAGCATGAGGAAGGTAGTAGGAAACGAAGGTAAATTAAAATGCGCAAGATTAAACGTGACGACGAAGTCATCGTTATCGCAGGTAAAGACAAAGGTAAGCGTGGCAAAGTTTCTCGCGTACTTGAAAACGATCGTTTGATCGTGTCTGGCATCAACATGGTGAAAAAACACCAGAAGCCAAACCCTATGCTTCAGCAACCAGGTGGCATCATTGAGAAGGAAGCGGCTATCGCGACTTCTAACGTTGCTATCTTTAACGCTGCGACTGGTAAAGGCGATCGTGTAGGCTTCAAGACTCTTGAAGACGGCACTAAAGTTCGCTTCTACAAATCAACTGGCGAAATCGTTGAGTAAGAGGAGTAGAACAGATGTCTAGATTGAAAGCGCTTTACGAGACTCAGATCAAACAGAGTCTTAAAGAAGAATTGAATTCGCCAAACGTAATGGCTGTTCCACGTGTTACTAAAATCACACTTAACATGGGTGTTGGTGAAGCACTGGCAGACAAGAAGCTTCTAGAGAATGCAGTAAATGATATGACTGCAATCGCTGGTCAGAAGCCTGTTGTTACGTTGGCTCGTAAATCTGTAGCGGGCTTTAAAGTTCGTGAAGGTTGGCCAATCGGTTGTAAGGTTACTCTACGCGGCGAGCGTATGTGGGAATTCCTAGACCGTCTAGTTGACGTTGCGGTTCCTCGTATCCGTGACTTCCGTGGTCTTAACCCTAAGTCATTTGACGGCCGTGGTAACTACAGCATGGGTGTTAAAGAGCAGATCATCTTCCCAGAGATCGACTACGACAAAGTAGACGCGATCCGTGGTCTTGATATCACTATCACGACAACTGCGAAGACAAACGACGAAGGTCGTGCTCTTTTGACTGCACTGCAGTTCCCGTTCAAGAAATAAGGAAGGGATAAGATATGGCTAAGGTATCTATGTGGGAGCGTGAAGTTAAGCGCGAAAAACTAGCGGCTAAGTTCGCTGAGAAACGCGCTTCTCTGAAAGCTATCATCGCTTCACCAGCTTCTTCTGAAGATGAAGTGTGGGAAGCACAAGTTGCGTTGCAGAAACTGCCACGTGACGCTAGCCCAGTACGTAAACAGCGTCGCTGTCAGGTAACAGGTCGTCCACATGCGGTTTACCGCAAGTTCGGTCTTTGCCGTAACCAGCTACGCGAAGCTGCAATGCGCGGCGACGTACCAGGCCTTAAGAAAGCTAGCTGGTAATCCACCGGTTAGTTAACGGTAAGCGTAGTGGTCAGGGCCACGTCAGTGATGACGGGGCTACCGCACTACGCTGCACAAGAGAGGAAGTAAAAGCATGAGCATGCAAGACACGCTCGCGGATATGTTCACACGCATCCGCAACGGTCACATGGCTGAGAAAGTTGCTGTTGCTATGCCATCTTCAAAGCAGAAAGTTGCTATCGCAGCGGTTCTTCAAGAAGAAGGTTACATCAACGGTTACTCAGTTGAAGGTGACGTTAAGCCTGTGCTGTCTATCGAACTGAAATACTTCGAAGGCAAGCCAGTTATCGAAGAGATCAAGCGAGTATCTAAGCCATCTCTACGTATCTACAAATCTGCATCTGATCTTCCTAAAGTATCAGATGGCCTAGGTTGCGCAATCGTTTCTACTAGCAAAGGTGTAATGACCGATCGCGCTGCGCGCGCTGCTGGTATCGGCGGTGAAGTGATCTGCACAGTATTCTAAGGGGATTTACGATGTCACGTATCGCTAAAGCGCCTGTTGCTGTGCCTGCTGGTGTAGAGATCTCAATCTCTGGCCAGACGATCAGCGCTAAAGGCAAAAATGGTCAGCTATCACACGAAGTACACCCATCAGTTACTGTTGAACAGGCTGAAGGTGCATTGAACTTCGGTACTCGTGACGGTGCTAAACAATCTGTTGCACTGGCTGGCACAACTCGTTCTATCGTTAACAACATGGTTACTGGTGTTAGCGAAGGCTTCAAAAAAGAGCTAACACTGATCGGTGTTGGTTACCGTGCTGCGGTTTCTGGAAGCACTCTAAACCTGACTCTGGGTTTCTCACACCCAGTAGAGTACGCACTGCCTGAAGGTATCAAGGCAGAAGTACCTAACCAAACGACTGTTGTCATCTCTGGTGCCGACAAACAAGTTGTAGGCCAGGTTGCTGCTGAAGTTCGTGGTTTCCGCCCACCTGAGCCATACAAAGGTAAAGGTGTTCGTTACAGCGACGAATTTGTTCGCCGTAAAGAAGCTAAGAAGAAGTAAGGCAGGGTTATGAACGTTAAAAAAGAATCTCGTTTACGTCGTGCTCGTCGTTCACGCGCTAAAATGCGTGAGATCGGTACTGCACGTCTGTGTGTTAACCGCACACCGCGCCATATCTACGCGCAAATCGTAACTGCAGATGGCGCTACAGTTCTTGCTGCAGCTTCTACAGTTGAAAAAGATATGCGTGAAAGCGCAACTGGTAACATCGAAGCGGCTAAAAAGGTCGGTACTCTGATCGCTAGCCGTGCAAAAGAAGCAGGTGTTAGCCAGGTAGCGTTTGACCGCTCTGGTTTTAAATACCACGGTCGTGTAGCTGCTCTAGCAGACGCTGCACGTGAAGGCGGTTTGGAATTCTAAAGGTTTCTATTATGGCAAATCACGAACAGAAAGACGGTGAACTGCAAGAGAAGCTTGTTCAGGTAAACCGTGTAGCCAAAGTAGTTAAGGGTGGTCGTATCTTCGGCTTTACAGCTCTTACTGTAGTTGGTGACGGCAATGGCCGTGTTGGTTTTGGTCGCGGTAAAGCGCGCGAAGTACCAGTTGCAATTCAAAAGGCAATGGAACAAGCACGTCGTAACATGGTGAGCGTTTCTCTAAACGGTCACACGTTGCAGTACCCAATCAAAGCACGTCACGGTGCTTCAATGGTCTACATGCAGCCTGCATCTGAAGGTACTGGTGTTATCGCCGGTGGCGCGATGCGTGCAGTTCTTGAACTGGCTGGTGTAGAAAACGTATTGGCTAAGTGCTACGGCTCAACAAACCCAGTGAACGTTGTTCGCGCGACTGTTAAAGGTCTTGCGTCTATGGCGTCTCCTGAAGATGTTGCAGCTAAGCGCGGTAAGTCAGTCGAAGAGATCCTGGGGAACTAATCGATGGCTAATACAGTTAAAATCACTTTGGTACGCAGCCCAATCGGTATCATTCCGAAGCATAAAGCTACCCTAACAGGTCTTGGTCTACGTCGCATGAACCACACTGTTGAGTTGGAAGACACTCCTGCAGTTCGTGGCATGATTAACAAAGTCAACTACATGCTTCGTGTAGAAGACTAATAGAGGAGTCACCCAAATGCGTTTGAATACTCTTCGCCCGGGTGCCGGTTCTAAGCACGCTCCTAAGCGTGTTGGACGTGGTATCGGCTCCGGCCTAGGTAAGACTGGTGGTCGTGGTCACAAGGGTCTTAAATCTCGCTCAGGCGGTAGTGTTAAGCCAGGTTTTGAAGGCGGTCAAATGCCTTTGCAGCGTCGTCTGCCAAAATTTGGTTTCACATCTCGCCAAGCGCGTTACGTAGCTGAAATTCGTCTAAACGAATTGGCTGCTTGCGGTGTTGACGTAGTTGACCTCGCAGCGCTTAAACAGGCTGACATTATCCGTGAAGAGATCACCTCTGCACGTGTAATTCTGTCTGGTGAAATTACTAAAGCAGTTACCGTTAAAGGTCTTAAAGTGACTAAAGGCGCTCTAGCTGCAATCGAAGCTGCCGGTGGTAAGGTAGAAGCGTAATGGCAACTAAAGGACAAGTACCAGCAGGAAATGCAAGCGGTCTAGGTGAGCTTTGGGCTCGTCTACGTTACGTTGCGATTGCGATCATTGTGTATCGTATTGGCGCGCATATTCCGGTTCCGGGTATTAACCCAGATCGTCTTGCTGCTCTGTTTGATCAGAACCAGGGTACGATCCTAAGCCTATTCAATATGTTCTCGGGTGGTGCACTCGAGCGCATGTCGATCTTGGCTCTAGGTATCATGCCGTACATCTCTGCATCGATTATCATGCAGTTGATGACAGCGGTTAGCCCTCAGCTTGAACAGTTGAAGAAAGAGGGTGAAGCTGGTCGCCGTAAGATCAACCAATACACACGTTACGGTACGGTTGCACTAGCAACTGTTCAGGGCTTGGGTATGACCGTTGGTCTAGCTAATCAGGGTGTGGCATTCAGCACAGCGTTTAACTTCTACTTTGTAGCTGTTATTACACTGGTCGCTGGTGCAGTATTCCTAATGTGGCTTGGTGAGCAGATCACTGAACGTGGTATCGGTAACGGTATCTCGATTCTGATCTTTGCTGGTATCGTAGCGGGTCTTCCTGGTGCGATCGGTCAGTCCTTTGAATCGGCTCGTCAGGGTGATCTTAACATCCTGGCGCTGCTAGCAATTGCAGTGTTAGCGGTAGCGACGGTTGGTTTTGTCGTGTTCATGGAACGCGCACAACGTCGTATCACCATTAACTACGCAAAACGCCAGCAGGGTAACCGCGTTTATGCGGGCCAAACCAGTCACTTGCCTTTGAAGGTCAACATGGCGGGTGTTATCCCACCGATCTTCGCAAGCTCTATTCTGCTATTCCCTGCATCTCTAGGCCAATGGTTTGGTCAGAGTGAGGGTATGGATTGGCTTCAGGATGTTGCATTGGCTCTAGGCCCAGGCCAGCCGTTGTACATTCTGTTGTTCTCGGCAGCAATTATATTTTTCTGTTACTTCTACACGGCGATTATGTTCAATCCTCGTGAAGTGGCAGATAACCTGAAGAAATCGGGTGCTTTCATCCCAGGTATTCGTCCAGGTGAACAGTCTGCTCGTTACATCGACTCAGTATTGAGCCGCCTTACTCTGTTTGGTGCTCTTTACATCACTGCGGTATCTCTGATGCCACAGGCGATGGTAGTTGCATGGAACGTACCTTTCTACTTCGGTGGTACTTCGTTACTGATCGTTGTAGTGGTGGTAATGGACTTCATGGCACAAGTGCAATCGCACCTAATGTCACACCAGTATGAATCATTGATGAAGAAGTCGAATCTAAAGGGTGGCGCAGGTCTACTGCGTTAAACCATTGAGGTGAATTATGAAAGTACGCGCATCTGTTAAGAAAATTTGCCGTAACTGTAAGATCGTACGTCGTAACGGTTCCGTTCGCGTGATCTGTAAGGTTGAACCTCGTCACAAGCAGCGTCAGGGTTAATCCTAAGCTGTAAACGAGGCGGAAGGGCGCATGGGTTGATTTAATAATAATCAACCCGTATAATTGCGCGCCTTCCACGAACTGAATGTAATTTCGTACCCAGTTCTTGCTGGAAGCGAATAATTAACTAATGGAGTACATTGAATGGCCCGTATAGCTGGCGTCAATATTCCTGACAACAAGCACGCGGTAATTTCACTGACTTACATTTATGGAGTCGGCCGCACAACTGCACAGCAGATTTGTGACACAGTAGGTATCGATCCAACGACTAAAGTTGGCGATCTTTCTGAAGAGCTACTCGACAATGTTCGTGGTGAAGTTACTAAGTTGACTGTTGAAGGCGACCTTCGTCGTGAAGTCAACATGAATATTAAGCGTCTTATGGACCTTGGTTGTTTCCGTGGTATCCGTCACCGTCGTAATCTACCGGTGCGCGGACAGCGTTCTAAAACTAACGCACGTACCCGTAAGGGCCCACGTAAACCGATCCGTAAGTAAGCGATAGGAATTACTAACTATGGCTAAGCCGAGTAATCGCACACGTAAAAAAGTTAAAAAGCAAGTTGCGGATGGCCTTGCGCACATTCACGCTTCTTTTAACAACACCATTATTACTATTACCGATCGTCAAGGTAATGCTCTTTCTTGGGCAACTTCTGGAGGCTCTGGCTTCCGTGGTTCTCGTAAGAGCACGCCGTTCGCTGCACAGGTTGCTGCTGAACGTGCTGGTCAAGCTGCACTAGAGTACGGCTTGAAAAACCTAGACGTGTTTGTGAAGGGTCCTGGACCAGGTCGTGAGTCTGCAGTGCGCGCACTGAACGCTTGTGGCTACAAAATCGCAAACATCACGGATGTGACACCTATTCCACACAATGGTTGTCGCCCTCCGAAGAAACGTCGCGTTTAATCTGGAGACGGTAAGTAATTATGGCTCGTTATATTGGACCTAAGTGCAAGTTGTCTCGCCGCGAAGGCACTGATCTCTTTCTTAAGAGCGGTGTTCGCGCACTAGACAGCAAGTGCAAGGCTGAAACTGTACCTGGCGTACACGGCGCTCGTCGCGGTCGTTTGTCAGACTACGGTCTACAGCTTCGTGAAAAACAGAAAGTTCGTCGTATCTACGGCGTACTAGAAAAGCAATTCCGCGGCTACTACAAAGAAGCAGCACGTCGTAAAGGCGCTACAGGTGAAAACCTTCTGCAACTTCTTGAAAGCCGTTTGGATAACGTTGTATTCCGCATGGGTTACGGCTCTACACGTGCTGAAGCACGTCAGATCGTTTCTCACCGCTCAATCACTGTTAACGGTGAAGTAGTAAACGTTGCTTCTTACCAAGTAGCAGCGGGCGATGTGGTTGCAGTACGTGAAAAAGCTAAAAACCAACTACGTATTAAAGCGGCGTTGGAACTGGCTGCACAGCGTGCACCGGTAGAGTGGGTTGAAGTTGACTCTGCAAAAATGGAAGGCACTTTTAAAGCCATGCCAGAACGCGCAGAACTACCAGCTGAGATCAACGAACAGTTGATCGTCGAACTTTACTCTAAGTAATTTTTAATTAAACGGTGGAACTATGCAGAGTTCAGTAAATGAGTTTCTAAGCCCACGTCACATCGACGTACAGGAGATTAGCAAGACTCGCGCTAAGGTTACATTGGAACCTCTAGAGCGTGGCTTCGGTCACACCTTGGGTAATGCGCTGCGCCGTATCCTTCTATCTTCTATGCCAGGTTGTGCAATTACAGAAGTAGAAATCGACGGTGTTCTGCATGAGTACAGCAGCATCGAAGGTGTTCAGGAAGATGTCATTGAGATCCTCCTGAACCTTAAAGGTGTTGCGATTATCATGTACAACGGCGACGAAGCGGTGCTGACAATCAACAAGTCGGGTCCTGGTGCAGTTACAGCTGCAGATATCCAGCTAAACCAAGACGTTGAAATCGCTAATCCGGAACACGTGATTGCTACGCTAACTAGCGCTGGCAGTCTGAACATGCGCCTAACTGTTTCCCGCGGTCGCGGCTACGTACCTGCTGATGCTCGTACTAGCGAAGACGATGAGACACGTGCTATTGGCCGTCTGCAGCTAGACGCTAGCTACAGCCCAGTACTACGTGTTTCTTACGCAGTTGAAGCTGCGCGTGTTGAACAGCGTACAGACCTAGACAAACTGGTTATCGATATTGAGTCTAACGGCACAATCGATCCAGAAGAGTGCATCCGTCGTGCGGCAACGATTCTGCAGCAACAGCTAGCAGTATTTGTTGACCTTGAAGATGCAAGCGAACAAGCGAAGTCTGAGCCAGCAGAGCCAGAGATCGATCCAGTACTTCTACGTCCTGTTGATGATCTTGAGCTAACTGTGCGTTCCGCGAACTGTTTGAAGGCTGAGCAGATCTACTACATCGGTGACCTAATTCAGCGCACCGAAGTTGAACTGCTAAAAACTCCGAACTTGGGTAAAAAGTCACTTACAGAGATCAAAGACGTTCTTGCGTCTAAAGGTCTGTCACTAGGTATGCGTCTTGAGAACTGGCCACCAGCTTCTCTTAAAGGCGACGACAAAGTGGCTTCTTAAGTCGACTTAGCTAAGTTTTAAAGGATAGATAAGATGCGTCATCGTAAATCTGGTCGTCATTTGAATCGTACCAGCTCACACCGCAAAGCGATGTTCAAGAACATGGCAGTTTCTTTGATCGAGCACGAATTGATCAAAACAACTCTGCCTAAAGCTAAAGAACTTCGTTCTGTTGTTGAGCCACTAATCACATTGGCGAAAAACGACTCTGTTGCTAACCGTCGTCTGGCTTTTGCCCGTACACGTAGCGATGCAGCAGTAGGTAAACTATTCAACGAACTGGGTCAGCGTTACGCTACTCGCCCAGGCGGCTATGTTCGTATCCTTAAGTGCGGTTTCCGTGCTGGTGATTCGGCTCCAATGGCTTACGTAGAACTAGTTGATCGTCCAGTTGCTGTGTCTTCTGAAGACTAAGTACTGTGTTGATCCATAAAAAACCCGGCTTATGCCGGGTTTTTTGTTTTTAACGTGCTGCTTCTAGTATCTCTCGACTTGCTTGTAGATCGATCTTTTGATGTTCTCCCAGTGCTGTCATACCATACTCTTTCTGCGTATTGCAGTAGCTTCTCTCGTTTTGACTCTTTTTGGTGGGTCATTAGGCTTGGTAGAACGATGGCAAGTGTTTGGGCATGATCTAAACCATGTTCTGCTGTGATTTCATGGCTAATCATGTGTGTCACCCATTCCTGAGGTACACCGGCGCCAATCAAGGCGTTCAGAGCCATTGTCGCCGACCAAATAATATTTGCTCTTACCTCATAGTTTTCTGGCTCCTGTAGCGCGACGGCTAATGACCGCGTTACCATTTGACTCCGATCCTGTTGCCGGCAGAGTCAACACTGCTCCAATAGGGAGTGCTGTTTGTGCTGCTCTTCCACCGCTTCTTACAATTTCCCATGGATCAACAGTTGGATTCGCGATACCAGCAGCGATTAATTTAGAACCGTCCAGTACGCTGCCACCACCGACTTTATACCTATTTATAATACGTCGAGCACAAAAAAGGGAAGCATATGCTTCCCTTTGATTATTTAGAACAGATTACTTTTGGTAGTTACGGAACGCTTCAAGAGCGGCTTTTGCATCGACACCGCGATCGGCTACCGATTCCATCCACATTGCGTCAAGACCCTTCATAGTGTTACGCATGTCTGCAGCGAGTTTTTCGTAGCTATCAACCATATGGATGTTAGTACCTACCTCTTTTGCATGCGTCATGCCGATCGCATCCATATCCTGCCATGTCTTACCTTGCATTCGAGATAGATTTTCACCTAGAGCTGCACGGATTGCTTCAGCATCTTTTGGATCTAGATCTTCCATGAATTCCTGGTTAGCTACGAAGCTGAACACAGTGGTGTAAAGCGCTGTTGGGAAGACGGTTAGGTGGTCAGTGACTTCATCCAGTTTAAAGAACTTGTGTTCACCAGCTGGAAGGAAGGTACCATCAACAACACCTTGCTGCAGCTTCTCGTAAGAGCTAGGCGCTGAACCGCCGACAGGGGTCACTTCCAAGCGTGCAGCTAGTTCATTGACCATACCGCCGCCAAGACGGATCTTTTTACCCTTGAGGTCGTCTAAGCTGTTGATACGGAATTTAGAGTGGATAATGCCAGGTGCGTGTACCCACATGCCTAGTAGTTCTAGGCCTTCGTATTCGTTGGCATCAGCAAAATACTCTTGCTGCACCTTCCATAATGCTACAGATGCATCTTCTGCATCCGACATTTCACCTGGGATTTCAGCAACACCGGTTAAAGCAAAGCGTCCTGGCGTGTAAGCGTTTACACCCCAAGAGGCATCAATGATGCCATCTTCTACTGACGAGTAGATTGTCTTTGGGTGACCTTGGAAGTTTTCGATAACAACCTTAACGCGGCCTTCAGTTGCCTCTTCAACCATCTTTTTGAACTCTGGCATCGCAACAGAGTTTTGTGGGTGAGTAGGTGGTAGCCAAGTCGCAACACGCATGGTTGTTTCAGCCATTGCGTTCATTGAGATTGCAGCGCCTACCGCTAGGCCGATTGCTTTAAGTTTTAGGTTGGTCATGTTTATTGCTCTCATTTTAAATGGTTATTTTTATAGTAAAAAAACAGTAAAAGTTATTTTAGGGATGACTTCCACTGCACCTTAGTCGAAACTGTTAACGATATAGCAGATCCGGCAAGAATAGGGTGATCGGTACAAAAGCGACGATCAGTGCTAAGCGTACAATGTCGGCACACCAGAATGGTGTTACGCCTTTAAAGATCGTGCCGGTTTTAATGTCTTTGAGAACAGCGCTGAGGACAAATACGTTCATACCCACCGGCGGTGTAATCAGACTGATCTCTGTCACTACAACCACCACGATGCCATACCAGACAAGATCGAATCCTAGGCTATCAATCAACGGGTAGAACACAGGGACCGTTAGCAGCAGCATTGATAGGCTTTCAAATACCATTCCCAAAAGAATGTAGATGCAAAGAATAACGATAATGACGGCCATGGGAGAGACATCAAGCGACTGCACAAACTCAAGAAGCCAAACGGGTAGACCGGCACGGTTGATGAAGTCAGAGAAGATCAATGCGCCGATGATCACGGCAAATAGCATGGTCGATGTTCGAACGGTATCCGACAGTACTTCGTAGGTTTTCACCAGATTGAGTTGTCCACGAAGTAGGGCGATCAAGAATGCGCCTGCCGCACCAATACCGGCTGCTTCGGTAGGCGTAAAGACGCCTAAGTAGATACCGCCCATTACGATCGTGAACAGCAGAAGTACACCCCAGATGCCTTTCAGTGCCTGCATGCGTTCTGCCCAGGTGAATTTCTCACCGGCTGGGCCCGATTTAGGATTGCGCATAACGACCCAGCGCACAGCTAACATGTAAAGAATGACGCCTAAAAGACCTGGTATAAAACCTGCCGCAAACAGTTCGCGGATACTGGTCTCTGTCAGTAGGCCGTAAATAACAAGGATGACTGACGGTGGTATCAGAATGCCAAGTGTACCGCCCGCTGCAATGGATGCGGTTGCAAGTGAATCGGCATAACCAAACTTACGCATTGGTGGCAGTGCAACCTTGGCCATGGTCGCCGACGTTGCTAGGCTGGAGCCACAAATAGCAGAGAAGCCACCACACGCAACAACCGTAGACATGGCGAGACCGCCGCGACGATGACCCAAAAAAGTATAAGCGGCGTTGTATAGCTCTTGAGACAGGCCTGAGCGAGTGACAAAGTTACCCATTAATATGAACAGAGGGACTACTGAGAGAGAGTACTCCTGTGCCGTCTCAATGACACGGTTAGAAGCCAAAGTCAGTGATGCTTTCCAACGGAAGTCGAAAAGGTTATCAAGAGTTAGGCCCTGTAAAATAGCGAAACCAAAGAACCCGACGATCGCCATCGCAAAGGCGATGGGCATTCGGATGACTAGAATTAAAAAGATAAGGAGCGCGAAGCCTATAATTACTGCGGTCATCGTGATAAATCCTTAATGCTTCTCTTTGTATATACGATAGATGCCATAGGTGATCATACCCAGTGCAGTGAACCAACTCATGACGGCGATGTACTCAATTAGATAGCCTACTGGTAGTTCCAAGTATTCTGTTACCTCGCCTCGGCGCAGTTTTCGTGCACCCAGTTGCCAAATACGTACACCGACAACGTAGAAGGAGGTTGAGATCGCCAGTGCCGAAAACATAGCCAGAATACGCACGATTTTGTGGCCAAGTGTTGAGTCTAAAAGGTCCACTAAAATGTGTCCTCCACGCCATGTCACAACAGGCATTTCGGCGAAGATAATGATGGCAAGACCTAGTTGGGTGATCTCAAAAGCACCATCAACCCCATTGTTGAAGAGGTAACGGCCGAAGACATCGGCAACGGTCAACATCATTAAAAAGAAGAGGCCACAAGCCGCTATGACTTCTAAGCCAAAAGCGATCCATCTGAAGGGGCCGGGCTCTGGGTAGTGTTGATCTAGCCACTCCGCGCGGCTAAGGGTAGTCTCGTTACTCATATGACCTCAAAAAAATCGATCTCTACACAGTCAGGTTTACGAACACCCGTGCCGATAAACAGACGTTCCGTAATCCACTGAAAGCGTTCGGTACTGGTTTCAAAAATAGGGGTGCACTTGAAGTAGACTTCGCTTGGATCGACGGGGATTCCATCGATGATCTTTTGTGTTACTTCTGGATCAGCAGCGCGCAGTGCTCGATTCTGTACAAATATGGTCTCGCCATCATCCGACTCAAGCACATAACGTGCATCCAGTTCGGCTAATCTTGGTGAAACGATACGTTGAAAGTCAGCACCACCAGGTAAAACACGGCCATTCCAGCCCTTACCTTGAACGGTGCCACCTGTAATCGGAATCACTCTGCGCGTGCCAAATTGTGCTGCACCTATCTCCTGGGGTGTAGCAATTTCAACACGCAGTGATGCGAAGTGCTTTAACTGTGGAATATCCATTAACGCTATACTCTATTTATTATCTGTAGTTTTTGGATACGAAGCTTATTGTTTAGGTGTACAACATATCACGTGTCGTCTCTAAATCTATGCACTTTTCCAACTAATTCACAAAAAATTATGGCTTTTGCGATTTTTGAACAAGGGTCAGGATATCGTAGCTTGCGACAAGCTCACCGTTTTGATTAACGACTTCGACATCCCAAGAGACAACACCGATAGCATCGCCTTTGTTGTTGACTTTACCTTGGTCAATTTTCGTCTTGCATGTGATTCTAGCTTGTATGGTATCGCCGATACCAACAGGGTTTACGAATCTGAGTGTGTCTAAACCATAGTTGGCCAGGACAGGCCCTACACCCGGATCAACGAATAGGCCAGCGGCCGCTGAAAGCACAAAATAGCCATGAGCGATGCGTTTCTCGAACATGGAGTCACAGGCCGCTTGCTCATCGAAGTGCATGTAAAAATGATCGCCTGAGAGGCATCCAAAATTAACAATATCAGCTTCTGTAACCGTTCTTCTGTGAGTTAATAGAGTCTGACCGATCTCGAGCTCAT
The DNA here is from genome assembly GCF_013283295.1 of Marinobacterium sp. xm-m-312. Classification (NCBI taxonomy): domain Bacteria; kingdom Pseudomonadati; phylum Pseudomonadota; class Gammaproteobacteria; order Oceanospirillales; family Oceanospirillaceae; genus Marinobacterium; species Marinobacterium sp. xm-m-312. The sequence continues at coordinate 62,599 of NZ_WBYS01000001.1, forward strand.
CGAAATGGTAACGGAATGGATGAAGCGGTTTTTCGATTTTGTCTGCGCCACGGACATATTGGCCTGTCACCGCCATCAGCATCGTTGGTGATCCTTGAACAGAAGCACGTTGCATGTAGTGTTTAACCGCTCGAATTCCGCCTAATTCTTCACCGCCGCCAGCTCGACCTGGTCCGCCATGTTTAAGCATGGGTAACGGTGACCCGTGACCAGTAGATTCTTTTGATGAACGTTCGTCCAAAATGTGAACGCGTCCATGCCATACAGCCAGTTTAGGTGCTACCACGCCTGCGATGGCAGGGTCTTTAGTGGTTAATGTTGTCACCAAAGAGCCTTTGCCGCGTGCAGCGAGTGTGCAAGCGTGATCAACGTCTCTGTACGGCATCAGTGTGCTAACAGGTCCAAAAGGTTCAATATCGTGAGCCCCTCCCTCTGCGTCTGGAGAGGTGTTTAGTAGCAATGTAGGTTCAAAGAACGCGCCCTTTTCAGTGCCTTCACCAAAGGGTTTGCACTCTGCACCTCTACCAAGAAGCACGTCGCTGCTGGACATCAACATCTCTAGTTTTTCTTGTACATCACGCTGCTGATCTATTGAAGCAAGGGCTCCCATTCGAACACCTTCAATCGTTGGATCACCTAAAGTCGTTTTACCCAGTCTCTGTGTTAATGCACCTGAAACCGGTTCGATAAGATGCTCTGGGACTAGGATACGACGGATTGCAGTACATTTTTGTCCTGCTTTGACCGTCATCTCACGCGCCACCTCTTTAACAAAAAGATCGAATTCTGCATCCTCTGGTGTCACATCAGGTGCTAGGATCGCACAGTTTAATGAGTCCGCCTCTGCATTGAATGGAATAGAGTGATTTAGAATGTTCGCATTGCTTTTTAACATCCGAGCGGTGTCTGCAGAGCCGGTAAAGGTTACGATGTCTTGAGAATCAAGTCGATCCAACAGGTCACCTGTAGACCCTATGATCAGTTGTATAGCTCCTAATGGAAGCAGATTAGATTGATGCATCAGCTTCACGCACGCCTCGGTTAAGTAAGAGGTTTGCGAGGCAGGTTTAACGATAGCGGGCACGCCAGCAATAAAATTGGGGGCGAATTTTTCTAACATTCCCCATATAGGAAAGTTAAATGCATTGATATGAACTGCAGCACCTTGCTTCGGAACTAGGATGTGACTGCCAAAAAATTGTCCGACCTTACCCAGCTGGACAGGATCTCCCTCGTGAATTGTATTGCCAGAGGGGAGTTCATTACGCCCCATGCTTGCATAAGCAAACAGCGTTGCAATACCACCTTCTATATCGATCCAGCTGTCATTTCTTGTAGCACCAGTATGAGCAGAAATCTGATAGAGAGACTCTTTATGCTCCATCAGATATTTGCCTAGGTTTCTCAACAGCGTGGCTCGCTGTTGAAAATCGAGAGCCAACAGACTTTTGTGACCAATCGTCTTTGCGTAGTCCAGACTTGAACTAAAATCTATTGCTTCAGAGTGAGTAGAAAAGACGGCATCACCATTAATAGCACTATTGAGTGTTTGATGAGCATTCTGACCAATCCATTGGCCTGCGATGAAACTTTGAACGATTGGTGTTGATGTCATGATAAATCCGTTTATTGATTATAGTTTTTTATATTTGATCGAAATCTAGAACGACTTTGTCGCTTACTGGGTACGATTGACAGGAGAGTACGAACCCCTCTTTGACCTCATAGTCTTCAAGCCCGATGCTAACATCCATCTCAACCTGCCCCTCAACCACCTTGCATTTGCAGGTTGAACAGACGCCTGCTTTACAAGAATAGGGAAGTTCTGCCCCTTGTTCGTTAGCTGCATCTAGGATGTTTTGCGTGTTCTGCGCAAGATCAAACTGCTTAACATGCCCATCGCGCATGATTTCAATGCTAGATAGGTGTGTTGCACGCTCAGCAGCTTCTGTTCTCTGTGCTCTTTTTTCACTGCCCTGAGTCGTTCCGAAGAGCTCAAAATGAACGTTTTGCTTCGCGACTCCCGCTTTAATAAGTGATTCACTCACGGTTTCTGTCATTGATTGAGGACCACAAATAAAGACATCCGTTAATCGCTTAACATCGATCCATCTAGAGAAGAGGGCTTCACATTTCTCTGCGTCGATATGACCGTTATAAAGGTCTATGTCCTGTTGTTCGCGACTGAAGATGAAGATGAGATTTAAACGTCCCATGTAACTGTTTTTAAGATCTTCCAATTGATCTTTGAACATGGTGGAACCCGTCGCTCTGTTGCCATATATCAGTGTGACGTGGCTTTTTGGCTCCGATCTCAAAATGGTTTTTACCTGCGATAGAATAGGTGTGATACCGCTGCCTGCTGCCACTAAAAGATAGTTACCTGAGTGCTCTTCATTAAGATCGGTATAGAAGTGCCCCATGGGTTCCATGACATCAATTTCATCCCCAATTGCCAACTGATCATTGGCAAAGTTGGAGAACAAACCGTCAGGCACTCGCTTTATAGCAACTCTAAGCTCGTTGTCATGGACACCACTGCAGATTGAATAAGAGCGGCGTACCTCTTCGTTATTGATGTTAGCTTTTAATGTTAGGTATTGACCTTGATTAAATCGAAAACGTTCCTGAATCTCGCACGGTACTTCGAAAGCTAACGAGACTGAGTCGCGTGTCTCTTCTGTGCGATCAGCAATTTTTAAACGGTGGAAGTTGCTCATTTTATCTCCCTGGCCTAGATGCATTTGAAGTAATCAAATGGTTCTAGACAGTCGTTACATTGGTACAGCGCTTTACACGCTGTGGAACCAAATTCTGTAATCTCTTTGGTATTGGTACTATCACAAACTGGACAAGGAATCGCTTGATCGAGTTGTGGCTTGTCAGCACTGCCGATGGGCGGTGCTATGCCATACTCTTTTAAACGGAGTCGACCGCGTTTTGTAATCCAGTCTGTCGTCCAAGCGGGTGCAAGTCTTTGCTCAATGGTGACGGCGTTGAACCCCGAATCTTCAAGGGCTCGTTTAGCGCTCTGTTCAATGTGCTCAGTGGCTGGACAACCGGAATAGGTTGGCGTTAAAACGACTTGTAATACTCCACCAACGGGTGTAATTTCGCGAACAATACCCAAGTCAGTAAGACTCACAACCGGTACTTCCGGATCCATGACTTCATCCAGAACTGACCAAGCTAACTTAACTGACTCTTCTGTCAGCTCAGATCGGTCAGTTGCAATCAACTCACCAGCATGCATTCGGGTATGCTCGTTGTAAAAATTGCATCTCAGCTAAGATAAAACCAAGGCTTTCTGTATGCAGACCCTTAGCTCCACTGAGGTAGTTGTTATCGGCAGCCTCAGGTTGCATCAGCGTTGCTTCAGTTAATGTCTTTGATATGATCGCGTGCCAATCACTGCAAAGATCATTTACACCTGGTGCAATACCAGATGAATCCAATGTCTTGAACAGTTCGCACGGCTTGGCTAGCTCGAATGTGAAATGCCAGATTTTGTCTAACGCGGATTGCATGCGTTCGTGGCTTTCAGAAGTGCCGTCGCCCAGTCGTTTTATCCATTCACTCGAACGACGGATATGATAACTAGACTCTTTAAGGGACTTAGCCGCGATGCCCGCTATTTTCTCATCAGATGAACTACACAGTTTTTCAAGAAGAGGATAGTGCCAAGCATCAAATAGAAACTGCTTAGCCATCGTCATCGCGAAGTCACCGTTTGGCTGTTCAACAATTAGAAGATTTCTGTACTCGCCTTGGTCTCTTAGGAAGACCAGATCGTCGGCTGTACGACCATCACCAATACGTTCAGCGGCATACTCTAACCAGTTACGCGCTTGTCCGACTAGATCAAGGCCGACATTCATCAATGCGACTTCTTCTTCAAGAGCGGGTGCTCCTCCAACAAGTTCACACAGACGCTGGGCCTGTATCATGGCGCTATCGCCAAGTTGAAGCAGAAGTTCCGTTGTATCATCAAAACGTTTCATAGGGGCCTCTACATGTGTCCAACTTCATTAGGCAGTTTGTAAAAGCCAGCATGTCGGTAAATTTTGTCATCGGATGGATCGAATAACGCCTCTTTTTCATCCGTTGCTGTGGCCGTTATCGATGCAGATGGTACGACCCAAATACTCACTCCCTCGTTGCGTCGTGTATATAGATCGCGCGCGTTCTCGATAGCCATCTCAGAATCCGCGGCATGCACACTCCCGACATGCTTATGGTTTAGGCCGTGTTTACTGCGGATAAACACTTCAAATAGGGTCCAATCAGCCATAGTAGTTCTCCAAATTAAGCAGCATTACGCTGTTGTTTTTTGTTGGCGTAAGCAACAGCAGCTTCACGAACCCATGCGCCTTCATCAATCGCCTTTTTACGCTGGGCAACACGCTCTTTATTACAAGGGCCGTTACCTTTGAGTACTTCGAAGAACTCAGTCCAATCGATTTCGCCATATTCCCAATGTCCGGTCTCTTCATTAAATTTCAGATCAGGGTCAGGCGCAGTACAGCCTAGAATTTGCAGTTGTGGAATGGTTTGATCGATAAAACGCTGGCGCAGCTCATCATTTGAGTGACGTTTGATTTTCCAAGCCATTGATTGGGCGCTATTGGGTGAGTGAGCATCGGATGGCCCAAACATCATCAGTACAGGCCACCAGAAACGGTTAATGGAGTCTTGAACCATCTCCTTTTGAGCGTCGTTTCCTTCGCGCATAAGGTGCAGAAGAATTTCATAGCCCTGGCGTTGGTGGAAACTCTCCTCTTTGCAGACTCGGATCATTGCTCGAGAGTAGGGTCCATAAGAGGTTCTTTGCAAAGGTACTTGGTTCACTATGGCCGCACCATCGACAAGCCAACCAATGGTTCCCATATCAGCCCAGTTCAAAGTAGGGTAGTTGAAAATACTGGAGTATTTCGCCTTGCCCTCGTGCATTTTTTGGACCTCTTCATCACGATCAGCGCCCAGTGTTTCCATAGCACTGTACAGGTACAGACCATGCCCGGCTTCATCTTGAATTTTGGCCATCAATTGCAACTTTCGCTTCAGTGTGGGTGCGCGAGTAACCCAGTTACCCTCAGGCAGCATGCCCACGATTTCTGAATGCGCATGTTGTGAAATTTGACGTATCAGTGTTTTCCGGTATGCCTCTGGCATCCAGTTCTTAGGTTCAATCTTTATTTCCGCGTCAATACGAGCCTGAAATGCCTGTTCTTCTGATGACATCTCTGTAGTTGATTTGACACTTTTAACACCGGTTTCAACCATCTGTGCGTACATAACAGACCTCTCTTTAAATGATTCAAGTCATCATATCAAAAGCGACACTAAAAAATAACAAGTATTTAAATTTCTGTATCGCATTTGGGCTCAAGTTCACACGATATTGCGTGTGTTCATTTATCTCTCATCAAATACGCGCTGTGCTTTACCTTCTGAACGAGCTATGGACCCTATGTCTCGAAGTTGAACACCGATACTGATGCCGACTGACGATTTTACATGATGCTTCAATGCCGCGATTTGTTGAGCCGTTGTCTCCTCAGGTTGTTGAGCAAACTCTGAACGTAACTCTATATGAACCATCATGCTGTCCATGTTTCCTTCGCGGTGCAGGTGGATTTCGTAATTTTCCGAGAATTGCGGAACTTTACAAACCTCTTCCTCAATTTGAGTAGGAAATACGTTTACACCGCGAATGATCATCATGTCATCACTACGGCCGGTGATTTTATCGATTCGACGCATAGGGCGAGCGGTACCCGGAAGAAGCCTTGTCAGGTCTCGCGTTCGATAGCGCAGCATAGGCAAAGCTTCTTTGCTCAGGGTTGTGAAGACTAATTCGCCAAGCTCACCATCGGGCAGTACTTCACCGGTTTCAGGGTTAATAATCTCGGGGTAGAAGTGATCTTCCCATACTGTGGGTCCATCCTGTGTTTCGCCACACTCTTGTGCTACACCTGGTCCCATGATCTCTGAGAGACCGTAGATATCGGTAGCCGTGATGCCAAGACGTCGCTGCATGGAAAGACGAAGATCATTTGTCCAAGGCTCAGCACCAAATATCCCGAGTTTTAGACTCAATTGATGTGGGTCGATACCCTGTCTCTCCATCTCATCGGCAATATTGAGCATGTAAGAGGGTGTGACCATAATGATGTCAGGATTGAAATCCCTAATTAAGCGAACCTGCTTTTCTGTCTGTCCACCGGACATAGGGATGACAGTACAGCCAAGCCGCTCTGCACCATAGTGGGCGCCTAGACCACCCGTAAATAGACCGTATCCATACGATACATGAACCTTATCGCCCGGTTTTCCCCCCGCAGCGCGAATTGATCGTGCTACGAGATTGGCCCAGTGATCGATATCATTTTTAGTATAACCCACCACTGTTGGATTACCTGTTGTGCCACTTGAAGCATGAAGTCGCACGATCTGATCCATGGGCGTTGCAAACAACCCAAATGGGTAGTGGTCTCTCAAGTCACTCTTGGTGGTAAATGGGATAATAGATAAATCATCCAGTGTTTTGATGTCTGAAGGGTGTATACCTTTATCATCAAAGCGCTTTTTGTATAGAGCGACATTATTATAAGCGTGAGATACGCTTTTCTTTAAACGATCAAGTTGTGTGGCCCGAAGCTCATCAATACTGGCCCGTTCCATCGGGTCCAGTTGATCTGGTGTGAAAGAGGTATCAACCATCATTGCTTAATTCCTTTTAAAATCTTGTTATGAGTGCTCACTTTCCGGAAGAACAGTTCCTTTTAAGGCATAGGATTTGCCTCTAAAAATCGCAATTAATTTATTATCTTGATTACGTATCTCAACATCATAGTTACCCGTACGCCCTGATCGACTTCTCTCTTGTGCCGTTGCAGTTAAATGATCACCCATTAAACCAGGTGCAACGTAGTCGATGCTGCAGCCTATCGCAACGCAGGGCTGATTGTAGGTATTACATGCGAGTGCAAAGGCTGAGTCGGCCAGTGTGAACAGATAACCACCATGACATGTATTGTGGCCCTGTACCATAAAGTCTTTTACGAACATCGACATAGTGGCTTGACCAGGTGACACGCTGCTCATCTTCATTTCAAGATGATTGGTTGCAGTATCACGGGAATAGAGTTCCTTTGCGCAGGCTTCAGCAAGCTCTTGTGCTGTTTGAGATGTTGAATCCTTCACAATTAGCACCCTTTATAGTCAGGCTGGCGCTTTTCAATGAAGGCGTTAACACCCTCTTTATAATCATCTGAATTGCCAAGACGGGTCTGTATGTCTCGTTCAACGTCCAATTGATCCTCAAGAGAATTGTTAAAGCTTAGGTCCAGTGCCTGCTTTGTTTTAGTCAGCGCAAGTGTGGGTTGTGTCGCCAGTTGCTTTGCGAATGCGATCGACTCTTCATGAAGGAGGTCATCATCAACGGCTTTAAATATAAGGCCCCAATTAACGGCTTGTTCGGCACTCAAAGGGTTCCCAAGCATAGCGAGTTGCTTCGCACGTGCCAGGCCAACCAGGCGAGGTAATAGCCATGTGCCGGCTGAATCGGGTATCAGACCTATCTTACAAAAAGCTTGAACAAACTTAGCGGATTTAGCCGCGATAACGAAATCACACGCCAGTGGAATATTGGCACCTGCGCCTGCTGCGATGCCATTGACTGCACAAACGACGGGTTTTTCCATGTGGTAGAGACGTTTTACAGTGTTGTTGTAGTAGGACTCAATCACATTTCCGAGATTTGGCATTGGCTCAGCAGGCTTTACCATCGGATCAGAGAGATCCTGACCAGCACAGAAAGCACGTCCAGCACCGGTTAAATAAACAGCTCTTACTTGAGAGTCCTTGGCGGCTGAATCCAATGCTAAATGCAGCGAATGGTGCATTGCTTCATTAAAACTGTTTAAAGTGTCTGGTCTATTGAGTGTAATCATAGCTACACCCTCAGACACCTCATATATGATATCGGTTAAATTCATTACTTAGACTCGTGCTATTGTCGTTATTAATTAATGCACAGAAATTAAGTACCCGTGTACTGGATACTTTGTTAACGTATCTAAATATGCCGTAAAAAAAGATACAATTCAAATTATGTTTTCTGTATTTTCGTATCGCTTTATTTGGAAATAGATTAATGCAACAAACCTTATGCGCCGATTTGTGCATCCAGCGCTTTCAATCTCAAACACCTCTCAGGGTTCCTTCTCTTATTATTAGTGTTTGGGGAGATTCGATTGTTGCCCATGGCGGGGAAGTATGGCTCGGAAGTCTTATTCGACTTTTGGAACCCTTTGGTATCAATGAACGTTTGATGCGAACATCCGTTTTTCGCCTGACCCAAGAGGGCTGGCTCCTATCCCATAAAGTGGGCCGCAAAAGTTTTTATCGACTAAGCCCTGATGGTGAGTACCGTTTTAGAGCAGCGTTTAATCGCGTCTATCGGCTGAATGTCCCTCAGTGGCAAGGAGTTTGGACGTTATTGCTAATCTCCGCTCTAACTGCAGATGAGAAAAAGTCGCTTTCAGATGAGTTATCACTCTGTGGTTTTGGTTCGCTCAGCCACTCTGTACTCGCGTCATCTCACGCTGATCTCAATGAGGTTAAATCAATACTCAGAGAGAAGGGATTTGCTGACAGAGTGGTTCTTTGCGAATCTCAAGTAACTAATGAGAGTAAACAAGCACTCCGCAATTTAATTTGGCAGGGCTGGGGGCTTCAGTCTTTAAATGATACCTATATTAACTTTGTCGATTTTTATCAGTCCCTGACGGCCTCTGCAATCGCGGCTCAACTCAAAGACCCCAAAACGGCTTTTATCACTCGAACGCTAATGATTCATGAATATCGAAAACTAGCATTAAGAGACCCTAACCTGCCGGATTTGATACTCGGGAGTCGCTGGCTTGGTAATGAAGCGCGCGCTTTGTGTGCCTCGTTGTATAAACAGCTCACACCAGCAGCTCACCAATGGCTTATCAGTGAGTTAGAGGGTAGGCAGGGTAACTTACCGCTGGCATCCGAAGAGTTCTTAAGCAGATTCGGCGGTTTAGAAATCTAAAAATTGAAAAATCTACAATCAAGTCATTAGATTCTAATGACAGCATCTTCATCTAAAGAGTAGAGCTTTTTTACCTCTTCTGAACGCTCAGTTAGGCATACTCTCTGGTTTATGTAGCCTTTATCAGTTATTTCACCTGTTTTTAGGTTGGGCGGCGTATCTAAGATAAGCAGTGAACAGATGTGTTGGGAAGAGCCTGAGTGCTCATTTTTAAACTCTTTCATCCGTCCGATTATCATCTCTTTTACGGCAGGAATGTTAGCTCACTCATGAGGTGCGAGGTTTTCAGCTTCTGCACCAGCGAGTTCTCTGAGGGCTGGTGTAATAAAACCTAATGCACCGACAGAGTCCTCATTGTGACCACATATGACAAAATCCTGGAAATAAGGACTGAGTTTGCTTGCCAATGCTGGTCGAAGAGTTCCCACGGACACCCAAGTTCCTGTGGTTAGTTTAAAGTCTTCGGTGACGCGACCGTCGCTCAGGATCGATAAACTTGCCTGCGTCTTCAATTTTGTAAAAACCACCTTCATCAAAAGCATCTTTTGTCTTTTCAGAGTTGTTTCGATATCCAGGAAAAATAGATGGCCCTTTAACTCTCATTTCCAATTTGTCGCCGGAGGGAACGAATTTAAGAACTATCCCAGGTAATGGAAGTCCGAGATTACTTGTTTTGTCCATTTCAAAGTGGATGCTAGTGATGGCCGGAGCCGTTTCAGTGGCACCCCATGACGACGTGAAAAAGGATAAGTCGCCTCGAACACAAAATGCCATTTCTCACATTCTGTTCCACGCATCTATTAAAAGACAGCTCACAAAACGAGAATTAGATTTTCTCTATTGGGCAGCTAGAGGTTGTAAAGCAGAAGAGTCGTCTAAAAACCTTGGTCTTAAACCAGAAACGGTCAGCAGTCTCAGCAACATGGGGAACAGGTTATTTTTCAGCACAGTCCATGAAGTTGATGCCTTGATCCATTGAGTATTGGATCTGCTCGTGGGCATCTGCTTCACTGTTCTGCTCACCTCAAGTCATAGTGCCTAGGCAGAGCTTGGAGATCTTTTTTCAATCAATGCGGGTTAGTGACATGTTTAGTTACTTAACTACTTAACGGTGTCCTGTTTTGGTAAGACCTTCTCACCAATGCTGATCGTTTTTCTATTTGGCTCTGCTTCTGTGAGTGGCTTTACTTCCACGCATGATTTGAGAGACTCTTTCGCCAGTGCAATATAAGCCTCAGTGCCTTTGTGTTTCCAAGCCAACTCTTGCTCTGATAGTTCGCGCACTACTTTAGCGGGTGTTCCCAGAATCATCGAACTCTCAGGAAAAGAGTCTCCTGTTTTTACAAAGCTGTGAGCACCGACAAAGCTTCGAGCACCGATTTCGACTTTATCCATAACGGTAGCGCTCATACCTACCAGTACACCCTCGCGGATGGTGCATCCATGCAATATTGCACCGTGCCCTATGTGGCCATAATCCTCGACAATGACCGTGATATCTTGGAAGCTGTGGACCACTACGCAGTCTTGGATATTGACACCCTTACCTAGTTTGATGGCTCCAAAATCACCTCGCAGGCTTGCCAGAGGTCCTACATAGCAATCTTCACCAATGTGTACATCACCCAAAACGACAGCTGTTGGATGAACATAGGCGCTAGGGTGAATGACGGGTGTGACACCTGCTAATTGATAGATGGGCATGTTACTTTACCAATATTATTTTGATTGAATTTGTAATATATTGCATGTCTGGTTTTATTGATAGTCAGCTTAAAGCTTTGGTATGGATACTCTAGAAAATTTTAATAGCGATCGTTTTCCGTCGCTTAATCTTTCACTTCATGGATCCGTGTTATTGATTCAATTCAATAGACCTCGTGAGCTCAATGCGTTATCGACTGATATGTTGGGTCAAATAGCGACGTGTTTGGTCGAGGCGGATGCTGATACTAACATTTCAGTGATGGTTCTAACCGGTAATGAACGAGCTTTTGCTGCGGGTGCTGATATTGATGAGCTGCAACGTAAAACAGGCGCTGACGTAGCTACCGATCCGCGAAATCAACACTGGGCAGCCATACGACAGTTGCAAAAGCCTTTACTCGGGGCCGTGAACGGCTTTTGTTTGGGTGGCGGTAATGAGTTGGCTATGCTGTGTGATTTCTTGGTAGCAGGCAATAATGCTAAGTTCGGTCAGCCTGAGGTTAATCTTGCTATCTTGCCGGGTGCAGGGGGGACCCAAAGGCTTGCTACCCTTGTTGGAAAGGGGAAAGCGATGCGTTGGTGTTTAACGGGCGAGTTTATTGAGGCCAATGAGGCTCTCTCTTGTGGTTTGGTAACTGAAGTTTGTTTACCCGAGCTAACGGTCGAAAAGACTTTGGATATTGCTACCTTGATCTCAACCAAAGCGCCACTTGCAGTTATCGAAAATAAGAGAGCTATTAAAGCAGCCGTTGATCTGCCACTTGATGCAGGTTTGGATGCTGAGCGCTCATCATTTTCTCGTCTTTTAGATACTGAAGATAAGCTAGAGGGTATTTCTGCTTTTAAGGAAAAACGACGCCCTAACTATCAGGGGAAATAATAATATGAAATATATTGCATCGACTTTTCTCAAGGATAATGCAATATATAGCCTATAACAATATACAAAATAGGCTTCCTGCTCTAACCGACCCCCTCAACTCAGAGTTTTCCTGTGACAGTGAATGGTTTTCTGAACTCAAAATAGACCCTAACTTTGTCCCAACGTTTAAAGAGTTTCTTGGTAAAGTACCGACGTTATAAACTCTGATTGTAACAGGATCAGAGTCCTTGGATGGATGTGCTTCGGTGGCTGATATAGAAGCAAAAAGCTCCGACTCATTTGTAGGGCCTATGTCGACCTGTGATGATCCCTGTTTTTCGTTGTACTCATCAGGTTCGACTGGTGCAACCAAGGGTACGGTTCATATTCACTCCTCCATCATTTAAACGGCGGAATTGTTTGGCAAGGGCGTTCTTGATCTTCAGCAGGACGAACCTGTTTATGTAGCAAGTATCGAGAAGGCCCGTGACGCTTATGAGTCAGGCGGTCTTCGTAAAAGGTTGGCTCGTTACCAAGATGACAATGTTGACTGCGCCTTTTGGGGATGGAATAAGGCTTGGCTTGAGCCAGACTTTCTCGATTTTAATATCGAGTCCTACTTGGCGTCGATCCGAGTGCCTTTGCTCGTTGTTCAAGGTGATCTAGATGAGTATGGGACTCTTGAGCAAGTTGATGCTATTGTCTCACAGGCCGTTTCTAGATCTGGGTCATTAGTCATCCCAAATTGTTGTCACTCTACCCATAGAGATGCACCGGAGCAATTAATTGCTGCGATAAAAGAATTTAAGCACAGTTTATAAGACGTTAAGGAGTAAATAACCATGCGAATGATGAGTTACCTATTAGGTGAGTGGCAAGATAACGGTAGCACCGCAGCAGAAGTTCATTGTGCGTTGGATGGCTCAGTAATGGGTAGCATCGCAGGTTACGAGGTCAGTGGGGGTGACATTCTCGACTTTGCTCGAACAGAGGGTGGTACAGCACTGCGTGGCATGACCTATTTAGAGCGTGCCGGCCTATTGAAACAGATAGGCGCTGTTCTGGGTGAGAACAAAGAGGAGTACGCTGAACTCAGCGCAAAAAATAATGGTGCCACCGCAATGGATACATTTCTAGATGTGGAAGGCGGTATCGGTACACTAAAATACTACGCTTCATTGGGTAAGAAGCTTGGTGATCGTAAATGGATTGCAGATGGTGAATTTGAACAGCTCACAAAAGATGAGAACTTCAGAGCGATTCATGTAAAGACGCCACTGCGAGGTGCTGCTGTTCACATAAATGCATTCAATTTCCCAGCATGGGGCATGCTAGAAAAGCTCGGTGTTGCGCTTCTGTCTGGTGTGCCCGCGGTGGTTAAACCAGCGGCTGTCTCTTTGCCGGTTGCATGGGTCATGGCGCGCGATATTATTAATGCAGACATTCTTCCTAAAGGTGCATTTAGCTTTTTGGCGGGAGGTGGTCGAGATTTAATGGATCACATTACATCTGCAGACGCGGTAGCGTTTACAGGTTCAGCGGATACCGCGGCCATGCTTGCATCGCACCCAAGGGTTATCAGTGAATCAGTTCGATTCAATGCCGAAGCCGATAGTATTAATTCATCCATCCTTGGACCCGATCTTACTGCAGGTTCAGACGGATTTAATTCATTTATTCACGAGGTCTCTAAAGAGATGACGATTAAGTCGGGGCAGAAATGTACCGCTGTTCGTCGCATCTTTGTGCCTGATTCGGAGTTAGAGGCTGCGAAGGAAGCGTTGGTTGCAAAGCTTTCTAAAGGAAAACCAGGTAACCCCGCTAATGAAGGTGTTACTTATGGTCCATTAGTCAGTGCAGCGCAACAGTTAGCAGCAGAAGAGGGTGTCAAAGCACTGCTAAGTGAGACAGAGATAGCTTTTGAAGGTGATATTGGAACATTAGATGGCGAATCATCTGGTTTTTACGTCACGCAAAAACTATTGGTGTGTCAGGACCCTAAATCAGCTACTCAAGTACATGAAACAGAAGTGTTTGGTCCTGTTGCAACACTGATGCCTTACAGCAGCGAAACAGAACTTTTCGAGTTGGTGCGCCGAGGTGGAGGTTCATTGGTGAGTTCAATTTTCACTAACGATGATCAATTTGCTATGAACGCAGTGGTCGAGCTCGGCTCGACTCATGGGCGTCTTTTGATTGTTGATGACAGTGTTAGTCGCGGTCATTCAGGTCATGGCAATGTGATGCCGATGTGTATTCACGGTGGCCCGGGTCGTGCAGGCGGTGGTCAAGAATTAGGTGGTTTACGAGGATTAGACTTCTACCATGTGACAACTGCTGTGCAGACTAATCTAGCGCGGGCAACTGCGTTAAGAGGTGAGTGATGTCTTTATCAAATAACTACGAATGTCTTCAAGTTACAGAGACAGATGGTGTTGTTGAATTAAAATTGAGCCGTCCTGACAGACTCAATGCGTTCAGTAAAACTATGCACGCAGAGTTAAAAGTAGCTCTTAGAGAGATTGAGCGTTTGGAGTCTTTACGCTGTCTCATTTTGACAGGCGAGGGTCGTGGTTTCTGTGCAGGGCAGGACCTTGAGGAGCGTCGTATTCCTCATGGAGAACCCAAGCCTGATTTGGGGGACTCTCTAAAAAACACCTACAGTCCTCTGGTTATTAGATTGAGAAATCTGCCTGTTCCTGTCATTGCTGCAGTTAATGGTGTCGCTGCTGGAGCTGGTGCATCGCTCGCGCTAGCTTGTGACATTGTTATTGCAAAGAAACAGGCAAAGTTCACTTTTCCTTTTAGTCATTTAGGTTTGGTGCCTGATGCTGGTGCAACAGCGACGCTGGTGAGGAATGCCGGTCAGGCTAAAGCTATGGCTATTACCATGCTCGGTGAGGTTGTTACGGGTGAAGAGGCAGCTGAATATGGACTCATCTGGAAAGCGGTAGAAGAGGATCAGTTCTCATCAGAGGTAGATAATATTGTTTCCAACTTAAAGGGTAAGCCTAAGTTGGGCTTGGAGCTCATTAAACGTAGCCTCTATCGCGCTTTTGATAATGACTTTGCCGCTCAACTGGAACTGGAAAGTCAATGCCAGAAGCTAGCCGGTCGCAATCCGGAATTTTGGCAGAAAGTTCAGCAATTTTTAGATAAGAAGTAATGATATGACCACACAATACAAAACGGTTGACCAAATTAAACAGGTGGGCGTAGTTGGTGCAGGCACTATGGGTGCAGGAATCGCTCAGGTCGCTTCTCAAGCTGGTTTAGATGTAGTGCTCTTTGACTTGAGTGAATCGGTACTCGAGGCTGCAAAAGCGAATCTAAAAAAATCGATGGATAAGCTGGTTTCACGCGGTAAATTCAGTGAGGAAGATGCACAGGGCATTTGCGATCGAATCTCCTACGTCAATGATATCAACTCTATGGAACGGGCCGATCTGGTTGTAGAAGCTATTGTTGAGCGTTTGGACATTAAGCAACAGCTGTTTCAACAACTGGAGTCGATCTGTTCAGACCAAACTATTTTAGCAACTAATACCTCCTCAATCTCCGTGACTGCTATTGGATCGGCGTTGAAAGATCCTGCTCGCTTAGCAGGTCTGCACTTTTTTAATCCTGCACCTATTATGAAGTTGGTTGAGGTGATTCATGGCTTGGCGACCGACGCTAAGGTTGTTGAAACATTACTTGCACTGTCTAAGCAGTGGGGCAAAGTGGGTGTGGCTGCTAAATCCTCGCCAGGTTTTATTGTTAACCGAGTAGCACGTCCTTTTTACGCTGAAGGGCTTCGAATGGCTGAAGAGGGTGTCACTGAACCTGAGCGAATCGATCTTTTATTAAAAGAAGCCGGCGGTTTTCGTATGGGGCCTTTCGAGTTGACTGATCTTATCGGGCAGGACGTTAACTACGCAGTGACGAGCTCAGTATTTGAATCTTACTATTTTGATCCTCGATTTAAACCATCGCTCATGCAAAAAGAGTTAGTTGATGCCGGTTGGCTTGGACGTAAGAGTGGTCGTGGCTTTTATCAGTACCCTGAGGGTAAACAGTTAGTCCCAAACCTTGAGTGGGATGATATCCGTTTTGGTGGGTTCTTTAATATCAGCAGTGCTGTGGTATCACCCGCGATTAAGTCGCTTATTGATAGAATTAAGGCGCGTGGAATAGAGATTCCTACCGAGACTGAAGGTGATGAGGGCGAAATCGTGTTTGCTAACGGCGCAACACTGGTTTTGACGGATGGTCGCACAACCCTAGAGCGTTCTCTGGCTGAAGATAATCGCAACATTATTCAAATGGATCTCGCTATCGACTATTCGACATGTGAATCTCTAGCGCTATCAACACATCCTGAAATGCCTGAAGAGGTTTGGGCCGAAGTCTATGCAATGTTTGATTTCTTGGGTGTCAAAACTCGGGTTATAAAGGACTTGCCGGGTCTGATAGTGATGCGAACAGTCGCTATGCTTATTAATGAAGCGTCTGATGCGCTTCATTTAGGAATTGCTGATGCCACTGGAATAGATGCTGCTATGCAGGCAGGTGTTAACTATCCGACCGGTCTATTAGCATGGGCCGATAAGCTTGGCACCAGTTTCGTAGCCGATGTGTTGAATAACATCAGCCTATTTTATGGCGATGATCGTTACCGAGTATCGCCTGCGCTGCTCCAGCGTGCATTCGTAAATGCCCCTTTTCATCAGATTGATTAAATAAGGATATAAAAATGACTGAAGCTTTTATTTGTGCAGCAAAACGCTCTGCTATTGGTCGTTACGCTGGTTCACTGGCCACCGTTCGTCCTGATGACTTGTTAGCTCAGGTTATTAAAGCAACTCTGGCTGAGGTTCCTTCTTTAGATACTGCGTCGATTGATGATGTGCTGATGGGCTGTGCCAATCAGGCGGGTGAAGATAATCGAAATGTTGCTCGCATGTCAGTATTGCTCTCTGGTTTGCCCACATCGGTTCCTGCGTCAACCATCAACCGCCTATGTGGTTCTGGTTTGGATGCCATTGGTACGATGGCTCGAGGCATTAAAGCCGGTGAGCTCAATATTGCTCTTGCCGGTGGCGTCGAATCGATGACGCGAGCTCCCTTTGTTATGGGTAAGTCTGAAACTTCTTATGGGCGCTCTCAAATTTTAGAAGACACCACGATGGGGTGGCGATTTACTAACCTTTCGCTTAAAGCGATGTATGGCGTTGATACCATGCCACAAACGGCTGATAACGTAGCTGCTGAATATGGTATCAGCCGCGAAGAGCAAGATTTGTTTGCATTTAACAGTCAGGCTAAAACGGCGGCTGCTCAAAAAGCGGGCCTTTTTGCTGATGAGATTGTACCAATCGAAATCAAAGACCGTCGCGGCAACATTAGTTATTTTGATGTCGATGAGCACCCACGTGAATCAACACTCGAGAAGTTAGCTCAATTAAGAACAGTCAATGGTGGTGATGGTTCGGTAACTGCGGGCAACGCTTCTGGCATAAATGATGGCGCTTGTGCCGTGCTGCTGGCCAGTGAATCAGGTGCCGTTGCTAACGGGTTAACACCTCGAGCGCGTGTTGTTGCTATGGCAACCGCTGGTATAGATCCTCGAATCATGGGTGTTGGCCCAATCGAAGCAGTCAATAAAGTACTAAAACTATCGGGTCTATCATTGGATCAAATGGATCTTATTGAGTTAAACGAGGCCTTCGCTTCTCAGGCATTGGGCGTATTGAGAGGACTCAATATTGATCCCAATGATACTCGACTTAATCCTCAGGGTGGTGCTATCGCGTTGGGTCATCCACTTGGCATGAGCGGTGCACGTCTTGTCACAACTGCTATGACTCAGCTTGAGCGTAGCGGAGGTAGATATGCACTGTGTACCATGTGTATCGGTGTGGGGCAGGGTATTGCTGCCATTATCGAGCGAGTTTAGCGTATTAGATGACCTAGAGTTCCGGTTTCATTTCCATTATCAGAAATTCGTTCGTCACTTAAATCGGAAGGTAGGTATCATATAGATACCTATTTATTCGTTAAGAGTCTTACCAATGAATGCCCCTCTGATTTATGAGCGTCGCCCCCAATGGGGCGACACAGACGCTGCTCAAATAGTCTATACAGGCCGGATTGATGATTACATTTTAGAAGCGATCGATCACTTTATGAGTGAGGTGTTAGAGATGCCCTGGTTTGAACTCAATATAGATGAGCATATTGGTACGCCTTTTGTGTCCGTGAAATACGATTTCTTTGCAGCGTTGACTCCTCGATCTGAACTCCACTGTAAAGTTCTTGTAAGTTAGGTGGGACAAACCTCTGTTGGGTTTCATGTCACCATTTTGAGTGATCAAGGTTTGAAGTGTGTAGTTGCTGAAACGGTTAACCTGTTCGTCAACAATCAGTCGATGACCAAGATCGATTTTCTTGAAAAGTATCGTGATCGACTCGAGTCTTATGTACAGGCCTGTGGAGGTATTGATGAGTAACTCAGTTATTGATACCAAATTCGATGAACTTGCGTTGCAATAATACATAGAAGAGATTGGTAATAGAGTCAGATCTCTTAGAGCTAAGCGTGGTATGACTCGAAAGAGCCTATCCAAGTACTCAGATGTTTCATAGCGTTATCTTGGTATCAGCTAACTCTTTTTCAAGCATTTTTGTACGTTGCTCAGGAGTAAGTTCTTTCTTAGGTAAATTCATATCATGACCTTTGGCAAGCATTGGTGGGGTCCCAAGTGACCAATTGAATCGTCCATACCTGCGAAGCCAAACTAGAACAGTAGAGCGCCCCTGTATACCGTAGCGATCTTGAGCTTGTTTATAGGTACATTCGCCTTTTTCGACCTCATCAACGACTGATAATTTAAAGGCCAGGGAATAAGCACACTGAGTACGTTTAGTGTTTGAATTCATTACACTCTCTAAATTTAAGTTTGAAAAGTGTCAACGTTATTTAGGACGGGACAACAGGCAAAAAAAAGCGACCCGTAGGTCGCTTTCTTATTGAGCAGTATGGCGATTAGCCGTTGTACTTCTCGAACACCAGAGTCGAGTTGGTACCGCCAAAGCCGAAGCTGTTCGACATAACGCGCTGTAGGTCGACGCCATCTTTGCGTGTAGTCACGACAGGTAGGCCTTCAGCCTCTGGGTCGATCTCTTCAATGTTCGCTGAGGCGCAGATGAAGTTGTTCTCTTGCATCAGTAGACAGTAGATCGCTTCCTGTACGCCTGTAGCGCCCAGTGAGTGACCCGCCAGTGACTTAGTCGAGCTGACCGGTGGCATCTCTGTACCGAAGGTCTCTTTCATCGCTTTCAGCTCTTGAATATCGCCTGCGGGTGTCGAAGTGCCGTGTGAGTTGATGTAATCGATCTTGCCATCAACCGTGCTCATAGCCTGTTGCATACAACGAACAGCGCCTTCGCCGGATGGAGCAACCATGTCGTAACCATCGGAGGTCGCGCCATAGCCTACGAGTTCAGCATAGATTTTCGCACCGCGTGCTTTAGCGTGCTCCAGCTCTTCTAGAACCAGCATGCCGCCGCCACCTGCGATCACGAAACCGTCACGGTTTGCATCGTAAGCGCGAGACGCTTTTTCTGGCGTTTCGTTGTATTTGCTTGATAGGGCGCCCATGGCATCAAACATGACACTCAAAGACCAGTGTAGCTCTTCACCGCCACCGGCAAAGACGATGTCTTGTTTGCCAAGTTGGATCTGCTCCATCGCATTACCAATACAGTGTGCGCTGGTCGCACAAGCAGAGGTGATTGAGTAGTTCACACCTTTGATCTTGAATGGGGTAGCAAGACAGGCTGATACGGTAGAGCCCATGGTGCGAGTCACGCGGTATGGACCGACACGACGAACGCCTTTATCACGAAGGATGTCGGCGGTTTCAACAATGTCAGCCGACGAAGCACCACCAGAACCTGCGATCAGGCCAGTACGTACATTCGAAACCTGATCTTCTGATAGACCCGCATCTTTAATGGCTTGTTCCATTGAGATGTATGAGTAAGCTGCTGCATTACCCATGAAGCGGCGCAGTTTACGATCGATCAGTTCATCCAGATCCAGATCATCAATACTGCCTGCAACCTGGCTACGGAAGCCAAGATCAGCGTATTCCTGCTGGAATTTAATGCCTGACTTGCCCTCTTTTAGTGATTCCAGAACGCTCTCTTTGTCAGAACCTAGACAAGAAACGATACCCATTCCGGTAACAACTACTCGACGCATGTTTACTCTCTCTCTAATTGTGTTTCTAAGCGTTAACGCTCTTAGAAGTTTTCGGTGCTGGTGAATAGACCGACTTTAAGATCCGTTGCTGTGTAGATCTCGCGACCATCCACTGATACCGAACCGTCTGCAATACCCATAACCAATTTACGCTCAATCACGCGCTTCATCTGGATGTTGTAAGTGACCTTCTTAGCAGTCGGTAGTATCTGACCTGTGAATTTAACCTCACCTGAACCCAGTGCGCGACCGCGACCTGGGTTGCCTTTCCAGCCTAGGTAGAAGCCAACGATCTGCCACATTGCGTCTAGACCAAGACAGCCAGGCATAACAGGATCGCTAGGGAAGTGACAGTCGAAGAACCAAAGATCTGGACGAATATCTAGTTCAGCGATGATTTCGCCTTTACCGTGCTCGCCACCTTCAGCAGAGATCTTGGTAATACGGTCCATCATAAGCATGTTGCCAACAGGTAGGCGGGCATTGCCTTCGCCAAACATTTCGCCGTGGCCACAGCTTAGAAGTTCGTCACGGTTAAAAGATGATTGTCTAGTCATGGTGTTCTAATTCACAGTCTTAATTACAAAAATTTGCCGGATTATACCTTTTTAGGGCTCGCTAAGCACGACATCGATCAGTTAAATTACCTGAATCACCCCATTTTAAGGAAAAACCCCTATGAAACACGCCTTCTGGCATGAGCGCTGGTCTGAAAATCGCATCGGTTTTCACCAGTCAGATTTTAACCCTTGGTTGACGAAATATTGGTCCACACTTGAGCTCTCTGGAGAGGAGTCTATCTTTGTGCCGCTCTGTGGTAAAAGCCGCGACATGCTTTGGTTGCGTGAGCAGGGTCATAAGGTCATCGGTGTTGAGTTGAGTGATCTGGCGTGCCGTGACTTTTTTGCAGAGCAGGGTGTCGATATCGATGCCATTGATGAGGGTGCTTTTCACCGTCGTGAGCGTGATGGAATCTCTCTGTTGGCTGGTGATGTGTTTAAAACCACCCGTGCAGCGCTCAATAACCCGCGAGCCATCTACGATCGAGCGGCATTGATAGCACTACCGCCTGAGATGCGAATCGACTACGCCGCCCATATTGCTAAGGTGACGGTTGCAGGCGATCAGATTTTGTTGATTGCGCTTGAGTATGACAATCCTAGAGACGAACCGCCGTTCTCAGTAAAAGGTGATGAAGTGCAACGTCTATTCTCTGCTGAGTTTGAGATTGAAGAGCTTGATAGCGCTGATCTAAGTGAAGGGCGTTTTGAAAATCAGCGTGAAGTGGTTTATCGGTTGGTGCGTCGGTAGGTCGAAACCAGCCAAGAACCGTGACTGACTTCAGTCTGTCATCGGCTATTTCGGCGTATTCCAGATATTTCATGTTATTGGAAAGCGGATGACAGGCTGAAGGCCTGTCACCTAAGTGTTCACTGTGTTCTTGCGATAGCCAAATCAGCAATCTGATTCAGCGTCTCTTTAAACGAAGTGTCTGGTAAAGAGGCGATCGCGTTTTTCGCTTTATCGATCTCTTCGGCTGCTTTTTGGCGCGAGTAGTCTATCGATCCATTGCGTTGCACGATCTCGAGTACCGGTGATAAATCATCCAGTCCGCCTTTGCGGATCGCTTGGCGAATCAACTCTCTATCCTCATCACTGCCGACGCGCATTGCATGAATTAGTGGCAGTGTGGCTTTGCCTTCAGCGAGGTCATCACCAACGTTCTTACCCATGGTTTCGCTATCAGATAGATAGTCGAGTAGGTCATCGACGATTTGGAAGGCGATGCCAAGGTGGCGACCATAAAGTCTTAGGGCTTCACGATTCTCTGCAGAGCTGTCCGCTAGAATTGCTCCGACCTCTGTTGCTGCTTCAAACAGCATGGCCGTTTTGCCAAGAATGACCTGAAGGTAAGACTCTTCACTGGTATCTGGGTTGCGCTGGTTTAACAGCTGCAGAACTTCGCCTTCGGCAATGATCGTAGTGGCGTGTGAAATGACCTGCATGATCTCCATGCGGCCAATCTCAACCATGATCTGGAATGAGCGAGAGTAGAGGAAGTCACCGACTAATACGCTCGGCGCATTACCCCACTGAGCGTTTGCGGTGGCGTTACCGCGACGTAGCTCAGAGTTGTCGACCACATCGTCATGCAGCAGTGTTGCCGTATGAATGAATTCGATGACCGCTGCCAGTGGAATGTGTTGTTCCCCTTTATAGCCAGCGGCATTGGCAGCCAGTAGAACCAACAACGGACGCAAGCGCTTACCGCCACCTTCAACAATGTGATGTGCAATCTTCTCTACTAGAGGGACATTGGAGCCAAGATTGTTAAGGATGTAATCCGTAACGGCATCGAATTGAGGCTCGATCAGTGGGTTGAGTTGGTGTGGTTGCATTTTGGTTACTACTTATAAATGACAGTCGGATGCTAGGGGGTGAGAGCGGGGGTGTCAATATGACTCTGGTGTATAGGCCTTCCAATGCCTCAATTTAGTGTAAATAAGGGTTGAGTTTGAGTGGAGGGTTCTGTATCATTTTGCGCCCTAGCTTGTCCAAATAACGCTCCCTGTGCGAGGGTGTCGTAAGACATCAGCCCTTCAGAGCAGGTTTCGTATTAGTAGCCGGGTAAGCAAAATATTGGAGAACACAGATGTTTGCAGTAATCGTAAGCGGTGGTAAACAGTACCGCGTACAAGAGGGTCAGACCCTTAAAGTAGAAAAGCTAGCGGTTGAAGCTGGTTCAAACGTTGATTTCGATCGCGTACTACTTGTTAGCAACGGCGACGACGTTAAAGTTGGCGCGCCAGTTGTTGAAGGTGCTAAAGTTTCTGCTGAAGTGGTATCACACGGTCGCGGTGACAAGGTGAAAATCATCAAGTTCCGTCGTCGTAAGCACCACATGAAGCGTCAGGGCCACCGTCAGTGGTACACTGAAGTTAAAATCACTGGCATTAACGGCTGATCAACGAATCTAGGAGATTAGAGAATGGCTCATAAGAAGGCAGCCGGCTCAACGCGTAACGGACGCGATTCGGAGTCGAAACGCTTAGGCGTTAAACGTTTTGGTGGTCAGGAAGTACTTGCGGGTAACATCCTGGTTCGTCAGCGCGGTACTAAATTCCACGCTGGTACAAACGTAGGCATCGGCAAAGACCACACTCTATTTGCGAAAGCAAACGGTGTTGTTAAGTTTGAAGTTAAAGGCCCTTACAACCGTAAATTCGTTAGCATCGAAACTGCCTAAGTTTCGTTGTTACGTAAAAAACCCGCTTAGGCGGGTTTTTTTGTTTTTTAGGCCGTGTCAGCGTGTCAGGCTGAAGCCAGACAGGGCTTGAAAAGCTATTAAGTTCAAAAAAGCATGTAAGGTTGATTCTTACCAGAGTAAAATCAGCCCACTGAGGGAAAATAGGATCATGTCGTTAGGTTTGACAGACGATCTGGCCCTATTTTTCCTCCATTTAGGAGAAAGAGATGAAGTTTGTTGATGAAGCACTGATTACCGTACAAGCCGGTAAAGGCGGAAACGGCTGTATGAGTTTCCGTCGCGAGAAGTACATTCCAAAAGGTGGCCCAGATGGTGGCGACGGTGGTGATGGTGGTTCTATTTTTGTCGAAGCCGATTCAGGTCTTAATACGCTAATCGATTACCGCTTTACGCGTCACTACAAAGCACAAAACGGTGAGGGCGGTCAGGGTCGTCAGTGTACCGGTTCCAAAGGTGAAGATCTGGTGCTTAAAGTGCCAGTCGGTACCACCATTGTGGATGTGGATACCGATGAGGTGTTGGCGGATCTGACGGCTGTCGGTCAGGTCGAAAAGATCGCTCAGGGCGGTTGGCACGGCTTGGGTAATACGCGTTTTAAAAGCAGTGTAAACCGTGCGCCTCGTCAAACGACTAAAGGTTCCGAGGGTGAGTTGCGTAACGTTCGTCTGGAGTTGCGTGTCCTGGCTGATGTCGGCCTTCTTGGTCTGCCAAATGCCGGCAAATCGACGCTGATTCGTTCTATCTCAGCCGCTAAGCCTAAAGTGGCTAACTACCCATTCACTACCTTGGTACCTAACCTAGGTGTTGTGCGCACCGAAGCGCACCGCAGTTTCGTCGTTGCCGATATCCCTGGAATCATTGAAGGTGCCGCAGAGGGTGCCGGTCTTGGTATTCGCTTCCTAAAACACTTGGCGCGTAACCGTGTACTGTTGCACCTGGTTGATATGGCGCCTTGGGACGAGGTGACACCTGCTGAAGCAGCGGTCACTGCAGTTAATGAGCTGAATAAGTTCTCGCCTACCTTGGCTGATCAGCCTCGCTGGTTGTTGCTGAATAAGATCGACATGGTGCCAGAAGAGGAGCTTGAAGAGCGTTGTCAGTCAGTGATCGATGCGTTGGAATGGGATGGTCCGGTATTCCGTATCTCTGCTATCAACAAGCAAGGCACTGATCTTTTGGTCCATCAGTTGCAAGACTATCTTGATGAGAAGAAAGAGGCGCTTGCAGAGAATCCAGAATTGGTGGATGCAGAGCGTGAGCTGCGTATGCAGATTGACCGTGAAGCGCGTGAAAATCTTGAGCGTATGCGTGCCGAAATGCGTGCGCGTCGTGAAGCGGGCGAAGCTGATGATTGGGATGACTTCGATGATGACGATTACGATGTTGAAGTGGAGTACGTAAAGTAACATGTCTGCATCACGTCAACGGTTAACAGAAAAGGGTCGTTGGGTCGTCAAAATCGGCAGTGCGCTGCTGACGGATGATGGTAAAGGTCTAGATCAGCAAGCGATTGTTGGCTGGGTTGAGCAGATCGCTAAACTGGTGCAGCAGGGTGTTGAGGTGGTTCTTGTCTCTTCAGGTGCTGTAGCCGAGGGGATGAATCGTTTAGGCTGGTCAGAACGCCCAAGCGAGATGTATAAGCTGCAAGCCGCCGCCGCTGTCGGTCAGATGGGTTTGGTTCAAGCGTATGAATCTATTTTTCAGCAACACAACCTTCATACCGCTCAGGTTCTTCTGACGCATGATGACCTCTCTAACCGTAAGCGTTATCTAAACGCACGTTCAACGTTGCGCTCTCTAATCGATCTGGGCGTCGTAGCCATCGTTAATGAGAATGACACGGTTGTGACCAGTGAGATTCAGTTTGGTGATAACGATACGCTCGGTGCGTTGGTGGCTAATGCCATTGAAGCCGATGCGCTGATTCTGCTGACGGATCAGAAAGGTCTGTTCACCGCAGATCCTCGCTCTAACCCTAATGCTGAATTAATCGCCGAAGGTCGAGCTGAAGATGATCACTTCCTTCAGATTGCAGGCGGAGGCGGTAAGTTGGGTCGCGGTGGTATGGCAACTAAAGTACGTGCAGCTCGACTTGCGGCTCGTTCAGGTGCTGTAACGGTTATTGCTAGCGGTCGTGAAGAGAGTGCGTTGTTAAGAATCTTCTCGGGTGAAGAGATTGGTACGCTGCTAGTACCTGATCACGGTCGCCAAGCTGCGCGTAAGCACTGGATTGCAGGGCATCTTCAGGCGCGTGGTCGTCTAGTCTTGGATGCTGGCGCGGTGAAAGCGCTTAAAACGGGTGGCAAATCACTGCTGCCTGCGGGTGTTGTCAAAGTAGAGGGTGATTTCTCACGGGGTGAGATGGTCGAGCTGGTCGATACTGACGGTGAGGTTATCGCACGCGGCTTGGTTAACTACGCCTTCGATGAGGCGGACCGTATCAAAGGTCACGCCAGCCAAGAGATCGAATCCCTTATCGGTCACATCACCGATCCAGAGCTAGTCCATCGCGATAATATGGCGTTGGCTTAAACCGTTGGAGCGGTCTTGAAAAGGCCGCGATTGGTATTTATTAGAGTTTATCTAAAAGCACCAGTGACTGGCTTCAGCCTGTCATCTGCTTTATCGGTGTTTTCCAGATTGGCAGTAAAATCTACCAGCGGATGACAGGCTAAAGCCAGTCACCGGTATGGACTCTGTCAGCATCTTCCAGATTTTAGGCAACAAAAAACCCGCTAAGTAGCGGGTTTTTAGAAAAGCTTTTAAGCAGTCGCTTATGCAGCCATCGCTTTGATGCGTGCGTTTAGGCGACTCTTAGTGCGTGCAACAGCGCTCTTCTTGAAGATTCCTTTGTTTACTGAGCTATCTAGGATAGGCTGAGCAACTTTGAATGCTTCGTTAGCAGCAGCTTGGTCACCACCAGCAACTTCTTTTAGTACTTTCTTGATGTAAGTACGTACCATGGAGCGCAGGCTAGCGTTATGTTGACGACGCTTTTCCGCCTGGCGAGCACGTTTACGAGATCCTGCGGAATTTGCCACAGCTGAGCTCCTTAAATTTGAGTTAAAAAAACGAGACAAGTGTCTCTCAAAATTGGATGCGAAATTATTCCGATATCGTTGCCGTCTGTCAAGCATTAAACACAGAAGAAATGCACTTTTAGTTGACCTTCTTCTTAGGTAGGCGATAATCGACGGATTAATTCGGCACTTTGAGGTTAAAAGTTGAGTCAAAAAGCGACATCTGGCGGCGGTCTGCTGCGCTCAAGTGCTGTGGTTGGCATCATGACCATGATCTCGCGAGTGCTGGGTTTGATTCGTGATGTGGTGGTTGCAGGTTACTTTGGCGCCAGTGGTGCATCCGACGCTTTTTTTGTCGCATTCAAAATCCCCAACTTTTTACGACGTCTTTTTGCTGAAGGGGCTTTTGCTCAAGCCTTTGTGCCGGTGCTCTCTGAGTATCGATCGCAACGTGATCTAACTGCGGTTCAATTTCTCGTAAATCGCACCGCCGGCAGCTTGGGTTCGGTGTTGTTGCTGGTCACGCTGGTGGGCAGTCTGGGTTCGCCACTATTGGCGATGCTGTTTGCGCCTGGGTTTTATATGTCAGGCTCCGAGAGCTTTGGTCTTGCGGCTGACATGCTGCGCATTACCTTTCCCTATCTGATGCTGATATCCCTAACCGCATTTTGTGGTGCCATTCTGAACTCCTATGAGCGATTTGCGGTGCCTGCCTTCACCCCGGTATTGCTGAATCTCTGTCTGATCGGTTCAGCGGTCTACTTAAGCCCCATGTTTGATCCGCCCATTATGGCGCTGGCTTGGGGTGTGTTGATGGCCGGTACCGTCCAACTGCTGTTCCAGTTGCCGTTTTTAGCGCGCCTGCGTCTATTGCCCGTGCCGCAAGCCGGTTGGAAGGATGAAGGGGTGCGGCGCATCCTGAAACTGATGCTGCCGGCTCTATTTGGTGTATCGGTTGCACAGATTAACCTGCTATTGGATACCGTGCTTGCCTCGTTCTTGCAGACGGGCAGTGTCTCTTGGCTCTACTACTCAGATCGTCTGGCAGAGCTGCCCTTGGGGGTATTTGGTATCGCGATTGCGACGGTGATTCTGCCAAGCCTTTCTCGTAAACACGCTGAAAAGTCAGGGGAAGAGTTCGCCAAAATGTTGGATTGGGCAGTGCGAATGGTGCTATTGATCGGCATTCCTTCGGCTGTGGCGCTGATTCTGTTGGCGGAGCCTCTGCTAACGACGCTGTTCCACTATGGTGAGATGACCGATCGCGATGTCAGCATGGCGGCTATGAGTCTTCGTGCTTATGGCTTAGGTTTGCTCGCATTTATGCTCATCAAGGTGCTGGCGCCGGGCTACTTCTCTCGCCAAGATACCAAAACCCCCGTCAAAATCGCTGTTAAAGCGATGGTGGCGAATATGGTATTTAACCTGATTCTTATCTTCCCTCTGGCGCATGCGGGTCTTGCGCTAGCAACCGCGCTGTCCGCCTTTATGAATGCGGGTTGGCTTTTGCATGGCTTAATTAAACAGGGTGTCTTCAAGTGGCAAACTGGCTGGTTAAGGTGGTCTATGCAGTTGTTATTTGCCAACGCATTGATGGCGGTGGTTATTCTGCTGTTCGCACCAGTTGCTTCCGACTGGTTATCGGCCGGTTTGTGGCAGAGAGTCGAGTGGATGTTCCTGCTCGTGGCCGGCGCAGTTCTGGTTTACTGTGCCTCTTTGATCCTTTCCGGTGTGCGAATTCGTCATTTGCGTGGCTAAAGTCATAAACATAGTGTTTTAGGTCTTAATTAGAGGGGCCTGCATGCGCTATAATCGCGCGTTTATTATTTGTCTGATGCTTGGGTGAAACTGATAACGCAATGGAACTGATTCGAGGGCTTCACAATTTACGCGATCATCATCGCGGCTGCGTTGCGACGATCGGTAACTTTGACGGCGTTCACTTAGGCCATCAGATGATACTGTCAGGTGTGCGAGAAAAAGCGCAACAACTGGGGTTGCCCTCTGTTGTGATTGTGTTTGAACCGCAACCACGTGAGTTTTTTTCGCCAGAGTCTGCGCCACCTCGTCTAACGCGTTTCGGCGAGAAGCTTCGCCTGTTAGAAGCTGAAGGGGTTGATCGCGTGCTTTGTCTTAGCTTCAACGAGCGTTTACGTTCACTGTCAGCTGAGGCGTTTATTGATGAGCTGCTGCTGAAGGGCTTGGATGTAAAGCATTTTGTGGTGGGTGACGATTTTCGTTTTGGTTGTGATCGCCGTGGCGATTACGCACTGCTTAAGGCTGCAGGTGAATCACACGGTTTTACCGTCGCTGACACACCGACACTGATTTTAGAGGATGAGCGCGTCAGCAGTTCACGCGTTCGTGAAACGCTTGCCGCTAACAACTTATCCTTGGCTGCTCGATTGTTAGGGCGTCGCTATCGTGTCACCGGCCGTGTGCAACATGGGCAAAAAGTGGGTCGTGAGCTCGGCTTTCCGACAGCCAATGTACGCATGCACAAGTATGCCTGCCCTATGCGGGGTGTCTACACGGTAAGGGCGCACTTGGCGGGTAAGGCCTACAACGCGATTTGCAATGTTGGCAGTCGGCCGACACTTAATGGTGTTCGTCCTGTATTGGAAGTGCACCTGCTAGATTTTACGGGGCAGCTCTATGGTGAGCTGCTCAGTGTTGAATTTTTACATCCAATGCGTGCGGAGCAACGCTTTGATGGATTGGATGCTTTGCGAGAACAGATCGCAAAAGATATCGCTGCAGCGCGCGCTTGGTTCGCTGCCGCAAATACCTAAACTGGGACTGGATTGATGACCGATTACAAACCGACTCTAAACCTGCCGGAAACTGCGTTCCCAATGCGCGGTAACCTGCCATCTGCTGAACCTAAGCGTCTTGCTAAATGGAAAGAGATGGATCTTTACGCACGAATTCGTGAAGTGAGCGCAGGTCGACCAAAATTTATTCTGCACGATGGCCCTCCTTACGCTAACGGCAGCATTCACATTGGTCACGCGGTGAATAAGATCATCAAAGATATGATCATCAAATCCAAAACCCTAAGTGGTTTTGACTCGCCTTACACGCCGGGTTGGGACTGTCACGGTCTACCAATCGAGCACAAGGTTGAGACACTGATCGGTAAAGCGGGCGAGAAAGTTTCTTACGCGGATTTCCGTGCTAAATGTCGCTCCTATGCGACTGAGCAGATCGCCGGTCAGAAAGAGGACTTTATTCGTCTAGGTATTCAGGGTGATTGGGATGACCCTTACCTAACGATGAACTTCAAAACCGAAGCGAATACCGTTCGTGCACTGGGCAAAATTGCAGAACGAGGCCACCTAGTGAAAGGTTACAAACCGGTCTACTGGAGTGTTGTCGGTAAATCAGCTTTGGCTGAGACTGAGGTTGAGTACCAAGACAAAACATCTACTGCAATCGATGTGCGCTTCACCTTTGTCGATCAAGCCAAAGTGAATGCACTGTTCGGTACCGACAAACAGAATGTTTCACTCGTCATCTGGACAACCACACCTTGGACCATTCCTGCTAACCAAGCGGTATCGGTTAACGGTGAGTTGGAGTATGCCCTGGTTGAAGTGCACCTTGAGAGCGGTGTCGATTACCAGGTTCTAGCCGAGTCAATGGTTGAGTCGATCATGGAGCGCTGGGGCGTAGATAAGTTTGAAGTATTAGGCCGTGTAAACGGTGCGGCGCTGGAGCTGCTTCAACTTGAACACCCTGTGTTTGATCGTGAGGTGCCTGTGATTTTGGGTGATCACGTTACAACCGATGCAGGTACCGGTGCGGTTCACACGGCGCCTGATCACGGTATGGACGACTTCGTTGTCGGTAACCGCTACAACCTTAAAACCCTAAACCTTGTTCAAGCGGATGGTGTCTACACTGACGCGGCAGGTGAGTTTGCTGGCATCCATGTCTACAAAGCGGATGCACCAGTGACGGAAGCGCTAGAGCGTGAAGGTAAATTGGTGCACCTGAAACGTTTCCAACACAGCTACCCACACTGCTGGCGTACCAAAACGCCACTGATCTACCGTGCAACGCCGCAGTGGTTCATCTCAATGGAGAAAGAGAACCTGAAAGCGGACGCAATGAATGCGATCAAGGGCGTACAGTGGTTCCCAGATTGGGGTCAGACACGTATCGAAGCGATGGTTGGTCAGAGCCCAGATTGGTGTGTATCACGTCAACGTACTTGGGGTACGCCGATTACGCTATTCACTCACAAGCAGACAGGTGAACTTCACCCACGCACGACTGAGTTGATCGAGCAGGTTGCGCAGCGTATCGAAGAGACCGGTATCGACGCATGGTTTGATCTAGATCCAGCAGAGCTGTTGGGTGAAGAAGCAGCGGATTACGATAAAGTGACCGATACCATGGACGTTTGGTTCGATTCGGGTGTCACGCACCACTCAGTTCTGCGTACCAAAGAGAGCCTGCACTTCCCGGCTGATATGTACCTAGAGGGGTCGGATCAGCATCGTGGTTGGTTCCAGTCGTCACTGAAAACATCGATTGCGATTAACGGTTGTGCACCGTACAAGCAGGTTCTGACTCACGGCTTTACTGTCGATGAGAAGGGCTACAAGATGTCTAAGTCACTGGGTAACGTCATTGCACCACAGCAGGTGAATGACAAACTAGGTGCGGATATTCTTCGACTTTGGGTTGCCTCTACAGACTACTCAGGTGATATGGCTGTATCGGATCAGATTCTTCAGCGTACGGCAGACAGCTACCGTCGTATCCGAAATACATCGCGCTTCCTATTGGCGAACCTAAACGGCTTTGACCCAGAAGCGCACAGCGTAAAACCAGAAGAGATGCTGGCGCTGGATCGTTGGGCAGTTGATTCTGCTTACCGTTTGCAGCAGCGAGTGATCGATGCGTACAACAGCTACCGTTTCTTGGATGTTTACCAGCAAGTTCACAACTTCTGTGCACAAGAGCTGGGTGGTTTCTACCTAGACATCATTAAAGATCGTCAGTACACCACTAAGCCAGATAGCTTGGCGCGTCGTTCATGTCAGACCGCTCTGTACCACATTGCACAGGCGCTGGTTCGCTGGATTGCACCGATCTTGAGCTTCACCGCTGATGAGATCATCGAAGTGCTACCAGGTGACAACCCTGAAAGTGCCATGCTAACGACTTGGTATGAAGGTCTGTTTGAAATGACGGCAGACGATGCCTTTGGTCGTGAGTACTGGGAGCGTGTGCTTCAGGTTAAACAGGCGGTGAACAAGTGTCTGGAAGAGGCGCGTAACGAGAAGCTCGTTAAAGCCTCTCTTGCCGCTGAAGTAACACTCTATGCCGATGAGCAGATCACAGCCGATTTGAATCGCCTAGGTGATGAACTTCGCTTCGTATTGATCACATCGACTGCCAGCATTGAGCCGCTAGTGAATGGCGGAGACGCTCGTGAAACTGCCGTTGAAGGTCTTAAAGTCGCAGTTAAAGCATCGGAAGAGGCGAAGTGTGCTCGTTGTTGGCACCACCGTGAAGATGTCGGTCAAAACGCCGATCACCCAGAGCTGTGTACACGTTGTGTCGATAACGTAGAGGGCGAAGGTGAGCAGCGTCACTACGCGTAACCCTTCTGCACTGCAATGGCTATGGCTCAGTCTAGCCATTGTAGTGCTTGATCTTGGTAGTAAGTCGTTGGCATCCAGTATGCTGAGCTACAACCTGCCGATCGCTATTCTTCCCATCTTCGATCTGAGGCTGCTGCACAATACTGGCGCAGCCTTTAGCTTTTTAGCCAGTGAAGCGGGGTGGCAGCGTTGGCTGTTTGTGGCCATTGCGGTTGTCGTAAGTGGGTTGATCGTTCATTGGCTGCGTCAAACTGAGCCACAGCAAAAGATTCAAGCCTTTGGTTATGCCTCTATTTTAGGCGGTGCTCTGGGCAATCTTTTTGACCGTATTGTTCACGGTTATGTAGTGGATTTTTTGTCCTTTCACTACGCCGGTTGGTACTTCCCAGCCTTTAATATCGCCGATGTGGGTATCACCCTAGGCGCCATCGCATTGATTGTTGATGCACTATTTTTATCAAAAGACCGGAGCAAATAGATGAGCGAACTCACCATTGAACAGGGCCGTAAAGTGACCATGCACTTCGCGATCAAACTCACCGATGGACAGATTGTAGACTCTAACTTCGAAGGCGCTCCGGTCGAATTTGAAGTGGGCGATGGTAATATCCCAGAAGGCTTTGAAGCCGCTTTGACGGGGCTAAAAGTGGGCGATCATCTCGATCTGACCATCGACCCGGAGCGTGGCTTTGGTCAGCACAACCCAAGCAACATCCAAACCATGAAACGCTCAGACTTCAAAGATATGGAGTTAGAACCCGGCTTGGTGATCTCATTCCAAGAGCCCGGTGGTGAACTGCCCGGTGTCATCGTTGAGTTCGATGACGAGCGCGTAGAAGTTGATTTCAATCACCCTCTTGCAGGAAAAACGATTCTTTTCGAAGTTCAGGTTCTGAATATTCAGTAAAACCCCCTCTCTTTTTCTGTTCCTCTGCTATATTTAATGAATGTTGTGGAGGGACTCAATGCGTCACCAAAAAGGCTTTACTCTGATTGAGTTGATGATCGTCGTCACGATCATCGGCATTCTTGCGGCCATCGCTTATCCTGCTTATCAAGATTATGTTTTGCGGGCTAAACGGTTGGATGCTATGTCAGCGTTAAGCGATCTCCGACTCATTCAAGAGAAGTATCGCGCAACAAATGTGGAGTACGGTTCCATTGCTTCCTTGGCGGCGGCAGGTTTAGTGACGAACCCGTTATATTCCCCAGATGACTACTGGACGATTACAGTCGAATCACCGGATGCATCTAACTACTTCGTGGTAGCGACTGCAAAAGGTCCTCATGCTGACTCAGAATGTAGCCCCATGGCTGCAGATAAGAGTGGACCCTCGACGGGATCAGGATCATATAAACCACTCTCATGCTGGGAAAGGTAGTTGAAATGAACACTCAACTTCGCAATAACAATGGTGTGTTTGGTTTTTCCCTTATCGAGTTGCTAGTCGTTATTGCCATTGTATCCATCATTGCGGCCATAGCTGCCCCCTCCTACTTAAATTATTTGGATCGACAAAAATTAACTGCAGCGACAGAACATATGGTTTCTGATTTGCGGTGGGCTAAGGGCGAGGCCATTAAACGAAACGCCGACATCGAATTCTCCATTACTTCAGGTGCAAACGGTAGCTGGTCTTACGTTGTGGGGGGGGCTGGTTTAGATGGTTCTATTTATCCAGATATCTCCGTCGATTCTGACTTTAGTACCTTTACGTTTGATCACGTTCGAGGCTTAACAACACCAGCTTCACTCAAAACTGTTACATTAACTTCGCCACAAGCTAATGAATCTAGAGTTACTGTATCGGTTATGGGAACTATCGGTGTGTGTGGGATAGTTGGAGTAGCAGCATGTTAATGCCGGGGTTCAACTCAAAATCTAAGCAATCAGGAATGACTCTTATTGAGCTAATGATAGGGCTAGTTGTGGGCCTTGTCGTTATCGGAGGTGCGTTGACTCTGCTTTTATCCTCGTTGAATAACCAAAAGAGTCATAATCAGGTTGTCCGGCTCAATCAAGATATGCGCGCCATCATGGACTTGATGGTTAGGGATATTAGACGAGCAGGTTTCGCAACTGATAATCCTGCCTCTAATGCCTCTTCACTTTTGGAAAACCCATCCTTCGTCCACACCGGCACGAGCACGACTGATTTGTCGATTGTTAACACTGGTGCAAACTCCCTGACCGTATTAAACGGAACGGGTAACTGCATTTTATATGCTTACAATCGGGACTATGCTGGAGAAGTTCCACCAGTGATCTCCAACAATGAACGCTTTGGGTTTTTGAAAGAGGGTAATGACGTATACATCAGAGTCAGCGGTGCTTCTAACAGTATCAGTGAATGTGATACAGACGTTTCATCGTCTGAGTGGTATTTGATGAACAGTACCGTTATTGAATTTACAGATCTAGAGTTTGAGGTGAGTTCTGACCTTTACAATGCGACCGCTGCTTCAACCGCCAGTGGAAGTTGTGTTGATGATGACAGTTGTTTAATTGTCCGCACTGTTAAAGTGGACATGACCGCAAGAGTGGAAGATGAGCCGACACTTTCGCAAACTCTGACGGAAACGGTTCGTATCAGAAATGATAAATTTGTAGCCAGTTATGCCGCTAGTAGTATTAATTAGGTGCAAGTCATGAGATTGAAGAAGCGTTGCATCAAAAACACACTTAATAATCAGCAAGGTATTGCGACGCTGTTAACTTCAGTGGTGCTAAGTCTTCTGGCAGTCATTACTACATTAACCATTACCCAAACGTCTGTTGTAGAGCAGCAGATCACTTCTAACGATATCAGGGCTCAAGAGGCCATTCAGGGTGCTGAAGCAGTGCTCGATTATGGAATGGCTTGGGCGCAGAGCAATGAACTTCCTGCAAGTGCGGCTGATCCAAGTGGTGCTAGCTGTTTCCCACCCTCAAGTTCTGAAACTTCGTCAACAGACTGCCCAACACCGACCGTCGCCTCTATGGGCTTATCAAGCAATAACAGTAGTGGTGAAAGTTACACTTACCAACTCGATCTGTTTGATGAGAACGATGTTATTAAAGTGGTCTCTACAGTATCTGCAGCTAGTGGAAGTAATATTCAAGCGTCTTCAGAATCCTACGTCGTTCAAACTCGATTATTTGAGCCGGGGCAGCCTACACCAACGCCCTGGGTTATCGGAGGGTGTATTACTGAACCACCTAATGGAACACCTGATACTTTTCTACTTCAATCATCAGACGCAGCTGTAACCTATGCAGATGATTCATGCGTATCTCCGAATGAGGATGGGGAGGATCTATTAGGACATTTAGATGTGAATGCTTGGAGTGATACTAATTATGACCCACTTGTTGATGGTTTGGGAGGAGCCACAACTGATGTTACTTCGCCTGTTTCTGAATACTTAGATTGCACCAGCGGTTCAAGTACGTGTATCTGGGATAATTATTTTGCAATCTCACTATCAAGCGCGGAAGAGATTGCTTTATCTAATGGCCAGAATTTCACATCAACAACAAATATTCCATGCAGCGATGATTCATCTAAACCGAATATCTTTCACATAACCGGGAATGGTCAAATTAAAGGGTGTGCTGGCAATGCAGATCTAGGAACACCTGATTCTCCAGTTGTTTTGATCATGGATCAGTGTGCAGACATCAAAACAGATGTGTATGGGGTTGTTTATTTCAAAGAACCGGGTGTCTGCAATGCTAACGGATGGGGAAATGTTACGGTTTTTGGTTCGGTAATGTGGCACGGCAGTGTTTACAAACCAACCGCAAATACGAAATTTGTTCAAGTTGATTATGCTGACGGTCCTACATGGAACGATCCTTTTGACGGAGTTGTTGATGCAATTCGAATTCCTGGTACCTGGAAGGATTTTTGATGATGGCCTTAAAAAAGTTTCAATCCGGTTTTTTATTAGTAGAGTCCCTCATTTCGGCCGTTATCGTAGCGCTGACGGTTGTTGTAATAGCCTATGTTGGAGTGCGTTCATTTTCAGAGAGCACAGTCACTCGTGAATCAACCGTGGCAGCTAATCTAGCGCAGGAAAAGATTGAAGAACTTCGAGAGTTAGCGTTAGACAACACTTGCTCAGCATTAGCAGGTAGTGACGATTCGGTAACTAAGGGTAGTTCAGAATATGAAAGAATCTGGACGGTTTCAGATTGTGACACAGTAGATTGTAAAAAAGCGCTCGTAACAGTCGAATGGGACACAGCCCAAGAGGATGTTAATGGCGCGACTATCACTAAATCCGTCCAACTAAGCTCCAATGTTGTTTGTGCTGATCCTGTACAAGGTGGTGTTGCTATTTTATCTTTGAATGGTATTGGCGGTGGCGGTGGCGGTGGTGGCGGAGGCGGCGGAGGCGGCGGAGGCGGCGGTGGCGGCGGTGGTGATGAGCCCGCAAGCTGCGAAAACACCCCGTGGGGAACCCTAGCCAGCGGTGAATCAAACGTTGCTTATGAGTTTGGTACAGTTGAGTCCATTGAGGATTGTAACAGTGAAACTCGAACTTGCAGTGATGGGACACTCAGTGGAACCTTTACTTACACATCCTGTTCTGTGATTGAAAGCCAAGATTGTACGACCCCCTGGGGTGAAGCATTGACAGATGGTAGTTCAGTCGATTCTTGGAGTATCGACACTGGCACGACAGCTCAATGTAATGAAGCGTACAGTCTACTTTCGTGTAATCAAGGTACTCTTAGTAATAGTAATACTTATGAAGAATGCAGTACTGTCGTCGCAAGTAAGACGTACACTTTGGAGCTGGTGCATGAAAATCCTAGTAACTCTAATAAAATAAATATCCAGGCTAGCTCGGTGACGCCTGTCGGATTCTCTTGTAGCAGCGGCGGTTTTTCTATTCCAAACGCTAGTAATCCTTGGGGCGGGTTTGGTCAAAACGCTTCAAAAGCAACTGGCACGGCAAGTGGGGCCTGTACGTCATCTGATGTATCAGAGGGCGATACGTTGACCCTCAATCCCGGCTATACATTCACCATATCGGACATAACAGGTACTGTAATTACGGCTAACTACTGAAAACTTTGATCTTGGTGTACTTGGAGTGAATGATGTGGCTAGGCATATAGGATTCTGCTGAGAATAGGTGGCTTTATAGGGCCCTCAAGGATGAGGAACGAACAATGGAAAGGATTCCATCGAAACACCTCGAAAGAGGTTTTACATTAATAGAACTTATGATCGCGGTCGTGATAATCGCGCTTCTATCATCTATCGCGCTGCCTGCGTATACCCAATTTACAGTTCGTGCCAAGTTGATTGATGCTTTGGCAGCGACTGAGCCCATCAAGTTGGCTCTAGTTAATTATGCGATCGCTAACGGAGGTACTTCAGGTCTCTCTGAATTTCATTGGACTGAGGTTTTTGATGAATTAGGAGTCAGTAATGATCATTTCGGAGATAACTCTGCTTATGTGAAAAATGCCTGGTGGAGTCATTCTGCCGGTGAGATTCGGGTATCGATTACCAACATTGCTGAGCTAGAGGGGCGGCGGTTTGTGCTGCGGGCAGAGAATCCGGATTTTCCGACGACTTGGCGATGTATCAGTGATGATTCGGATGAGTCGTTGATTCCTAGTGAGTATTTGCCGGGGTTTTGTAGGGAATGAAAGTATGGATTGTGCGGATGACTGGTTAAAACCAGTCACCATATCTAAAAGCGGTCGGCGTCCCTTTGGGAGGCCTCCTACAGGGTGTGTTTTCCTATGGTGCGGATGACAGGCTGAAGCCAGTCACCTTGAATGAATTGTTGGGGTTTCAAGCTTTGCTTGAATTCCCTCCTACGGGGGATGTGCGTATACTTTGCAAATCTATTTAATTTGCAGATTTCAACTCCCATTATGTCTCAACAACTTGTCGTCGCGCTTGCTCAAATCAATTTTCTGGTCGGTGATATTCCGGGTAATACGCAAAAGATAATTGATGCTGCTAGGGAAGCAGCTTCTCAGGGTGATACGGATATCATCGTCTTTTCAGAGCTGTCGATCACCGGTTACCCGCCAGAGGATCTGCTGCTTCGCCCCAGTCTCAAGCGTCGGGTTGATGAGGCATTAGCTCGCTTGAAAGCGGAAGTCAGTGGCATAGGGTTGTTGGTTGGCTATCCGGCAGAAAAGGATGGTGACTTACGCAACATGGCAGCCGTTATTGAGGACGGTGAGGTGTTGATCGAATATGCCAAACAGCATCTGCCCAACTACCGTGTTTTTGATGAAGATCGCTACTTTGAACCGCATACCAACGACGGTGTCTTTGAGTACAAAGGCCACACCTTAGGGCTGCAAATCTGTGCCGATATTTGGGAGAAGGGGCCGACTCAACGTCAAGCTGAGGCCGGTGTTAAAGCGATCCTTGTGCCTAATGCGTCCCCTTATCACATGGGCAAAACCAATGAGCGCACCGAGGCGTTGCAAGATCGTGCTACCACTGCCAATGCACCGATTGTCTATGTAAACCAAGTGGGTGCGCAGGATGAGCTGGTCTTCGATGGTGGTTCGCAGGTCGTGGATGCCAAAGGGCAGTTGGCTTACATGGCCCCTCATCATGAAGAGGGTATTTATAAAGTTTCTATCGATCTTGAATCTGGTTTAGTTCAGCCGCTTCAGCCTTCAACGCCTGAAGGTGATCACTACAGCATGGTCTACCAAACGCTTGTGATGGGCGTGCGAGATTATGTGAACAAGAACGGCTTTAAGGGTGTGGTGTTTGGCCTCTCTGGCGGTATCGATTCGGCGTTAACGGCGGCGGTTGCAGTGGATGCGTTGGGCCCTGATCGTGTTGAGTGTGTCATGATGCCGTTTAAGTACACCTCTTCGATCAGTGTTGAGGATGCTGCACTGGAAGCAGAGGCGTTAGGAGTTCGCCACTCGGTGATCTCAATTGAGCCAATGTATGAAGCGTTTATGCAGGAGTTGGCGGGGGAATTTGCCGGTACAGAGATCGATGCGACCGAAGAGAACCTGCAAGCACGCTGTCGAGGTGTCTTGTTAATGGCGATCTCTAACAAGAAAGGCTATCTCGTTCTTACAACCAGCAATAAATCGGAAACGGCTGTCGGTTACTCAACCTTATACGGTGATATGGCCGGTGGTTTCTGTGTCCTTAAAGATATCCCGAAAACTCTGGTTTATGAGCTATCACGCTACCGCAATACAATCAGTCCCGTTATTCCAGAACGCGTCATCACTCGTCCACCCTCGGCTGAACTGCGTCCTGATCAGACCGATCAAGACAGCTTGCCGGATTACGATCAGTTGGATGCGATCATCGAGATGTACGTCGAGCATGATTACAGTGCTGAGATGATCATTGCTGAAGGGTACAACGAAGCCGATGTGCTGCGAGTGATTCGTCTAATTGATATCAACGAGTACAAGCGTCGCCAAGCACCGATTGGAACGCGTATTACCAATCGCGGCTTTGGTCGTGACCGACGTTACCCGATTACGTCTGGGTGGAAGGCAGGGGTCTGACCTACGTCAGTGACTGGCTTTAGGCTATTCGAGCTTCCTGCTCTCACCCTTCGGGCCAGCTAAAGCTGTTCAAAACTGATCCTTTCAGTTTTGTGTCATCTGCTCTATCAGCGTATTCCAGAAAGTTGGTAGCGTAATTAGAATGTGGTGTCAGGCTGAAGGCCAGACACCGCCATCAAAAAATCGCGGCCTTTTTAAGACCGCTCCAACAGCTATTTCGTGACGTTTTTGCTGATCAGTTGGCGCAGGGCGGCTGGTTTAACCGGTTTGTTCAGCAGTATCGCACCATGTTCTGTTATCTCAGCTTTGACCTCGTCGGTTCGGTCGGCGGTGATGATGATCGCTGGCACGTCGCCGAGTCCCAGTTCAGCTAACTCATTCAGTGCCATGATGCCGGTATCGGTCTCACCTAGGTGATAATCGACCAGCATGATGTCCGGTCTGAATGAACCATCGCTACAGGTTTCAACAGCCGCTTGAATGGAGAGGGCGGTTCGTACTTCACAGCTCCAGCCGGTCAGTAGTGCGGTCATCCCCTCTAGGATCTTCGGTTCGTTATCGATCACCAATACGTTGACGCCGTTTAGGCCTTTCGAGCGGATCCAGCCACGCTGTTGTGGTTTCTGCTTCACAGCAAGTGCAGGGTCGCCCAGCGGAACATCAACACTGAAGACCGTGCCTTTGGTCGGCCAGGATCGAACATTCAGCTTATGCTTCAGCATCTTGGCGATACGTTCTGTAATCGCCAAGCCTAATCCGAGACCCTGTACCTCTGAGTGGCGTGGGTTGTCGATGCGACGAAACTCTTCAAAGACTTCAGAGATCTTATCCTCTGCAATGCCGACACCGGTATCCCATACTTCAATGCGGATAAACTTGCTGTGGTGGCGAACACCCAGCAGTACTCGGCCCGAGTTGGTGTAGCGGATCGCATTTGAGATGAAGTTCTGCAGAATACGACGCAGTAGTGTTTGATCTGAATGCACCACCGCTTTGCAGTCGATACTCTTGAATTTCAGCCCTTTCTTCTCCGCCATAGCGGTGAATTCAGTATCCAGGTTCGAGAAGACGTTTTGGACAGAGAAGTGAGTCATGTTGGGCTCTAGCGCACCGGCATCCAGCTTGGAGATGTCCAGTATGGCAGTAATGAGCTCTTCCGCTGATCGCAGAGCACCATCCAAGTTATCAACCAACTGTGCGGTCTCGTTCTGGTGACTCTGTTGAGCCAGCGCCGATGTGAAGAGACGAGCCGCATTCAGTGGTTGCAGCAGGTCGTGGCTGGCCGCAGCCAAGAATCGTGTTTTACCTAAGTTGGCCGCTTCAGCATCCGATTTGGCCTGGCGTAGTTCATCTTCCATTAGCGCACGGACGGTGTTCTCTTTGCGCAGCTCTTTGTTAATTAGGGATACCGCTTGGGTGCGCTCTTCAACACGTTTCTCAAGGTTTTCATTAGTCTCTTGCAGAGCGATCTCGGCATTACGGCGCTCTGTGATATCTTGGTAAAGTGTGAAGTAACCCAAGATGTCCCCGTACTCGCCAATGTGCGGAATCATCGTTAACTCAGCAAAGCGCAGTGAATCGTCTTGGGTCGGTAAGCGAGCTTCAAATTTGACACGTTCACCCTGCAATACACGTCTCACGAACGGCTGGCGCAACTCATACTGATCTTTAGGCATGATGGTATGACTAGGTGTGCCGGCAATGGTATGTCGGTTAATGCCAACGCCATCAGCAAACGCTTTGTTGACGAATAGGTAGTTCTGCTCCGGATCGAGATAGCTGATCATGACCGGCACGTTGTCGGTATAGACGCGGATGTTCTGCTCACTCTCACGCAGTGCGTCTTCGACACGCTTGTGCTCGGTAATATCCATGTAGGTGTTGACGTAACCGCCATCGGGCATCGGGTTACCGCGTACCTCTAACACTTGGCCGTTCGGGCGATAACGTT
Organism: Marinobacterium sp. xm-m-312; assembly: GCF_013283295.1. Taxonomy (NCBI): domain Bacteria; kingdom Pseudomonadati; phylum Pseudomonadota; class Gammaproteobacteria; order Oceanospirillales; family Oceanospirillaceae; genus Marinobacterium; species Marinobacterium sp. xm-m-312. The sequence continues at coordinate 103,865 of NZ_WBYS01000001.1, forward strand.
CAAACCCGTGCGGTTTGCCAGAACGCAGCAGCTGCATGCGCTGTTCAACCTGTTCATCGATGGAGTTTCCAGAGAATCCATACTCACCATGAACCGCGTTGAAACGGATAATCTCCTCGATGGGGCGGCCGACGCTAATTAGCTCTTCTGGGTAGTCGAACATGTCGATGAACTTTTGGTTCCATGCAACCAGACGATACTTCTGATCGACTACGCTGATGCCCAGAGAGACGTTCTCAATGGTCGACTGTAGCAGCGATTTGTTGAAACGCAGTGCCTGTGATGCCTCATCAACAATCGCAACGACATCGCCAATCTGCATATCTTTACCGCGCAGTGTCGAGTCCATGACGATTCGAGCTGAAGACGCACCGATCACACCGGCCAGTAAGCGTTCGATGTATTGAATCAGTTCGTTATCCGCTTTGACACCCGCTGGCAATGGCTCTTCATCGCGACTGCTCCAATACTCGTTCATCGCCTCTTGTGTGCGGCGAATGCCCAAGAAACGCTCTGCAAGCATCTGCAGGTCGCTGATGGTGACGGGTGTCGTCTGACGGCCTGGCTCTGTTGTTTCGTCACGTCGGCTATCGACATACGCACTGGCTTGAATTCGATCTACTAAACGGGCGCGCGTTAGGTTGGATACTAGGTAGTAGGCCAGAATGTTAATTCCCAGAGACCAGATGACACCATGAGTCAGTGGGTTAATTCCTTGAATTCCAAATAGGGAGGTTGGTTGTAACCAAGTTGGAATGACACCGTCACGTATCAGTGTATCAGGAACTAAATTGGCGACTTCGAATACAGGGTAGACTAGCGTATAGCACCAGAGTGCAAAGCCGCTTACTAAGCCAGCAATGGCACCGCTTCGGTTGCCCTCTTTCCAGTACAACGCACCGATGATACTGGGTAAGAATTGAATCGCTGCGACAAAGGCGAGTAGACCAAAGGAGGCGAGGGAACCCTGGTCCCCCAAAATTCGGTAGTAGAAGTAGCCCATCAACAGAAGCATGAAGATGGTGATACGGCGCACACTTAACAGTAGTCGGCCAAGATCTTTGCTCTCTGCAATGCGAAGACTCGGAATGCGCAGCAGAATAGGAATGACTATGTCGTTACAGACCATGGTAGCCAGAGTAATAGAGGCCACGATAACCATACTGGTCGCCGCTGATAGGCCACCGATAAAGGCAAAGGTTGCCAGTCCAGGATAGCCCTGGCTTAACGGTAAGGTCAGTACCCAAGAGTCCGGGTTAAGCGCGAAGGTTGGCAGTGAGATAGCACCGGCCGACGCGATGGGCAGAACAAATAGCGCTAGCAGGAATAGGTAAGTGGGGAAGAGCCAGCGGGCGATTCTAAGGTTGTTGTGTTTGATGTTCTCGACAATGGTCACGTGGAACTGGCGTGGTAGACAGATGATCGCCCCACAGGCCAACAGAATTTCAGTTAAGAAACTCCCCGCAAACAGTGAACCTGAAAAGTTTATCGAGTGCAGTTGCGATTGAACGCTGGCAACGGTCTGCTCTACACCACCATAGAATTCAAAGGTGACAAAGAAACCGACCGCAAGGAAGGCGGTCAATTTGATGACCGACTCAAACGCAACGGCTAATACCAAACCCTGATGGTGCTCAGTGGCATCGATATGGCGAGTACCAAACAGAATCGCGAATAGGGCCATTGTTAGTGCTACTACAAGGGCGGTATCACTACCTTTGCTCAGTGCCTCGGTCGCAGCAGGCGCAATCGCGTTGTAACTCACTGCAACCGCTTTTAGCTGAAGTGCGATGTAGGGAATGGTTCCCAACACCGCTATGACTGTAACCAGAACGGCGATGGTTTGACTTTTGCCGTAACGTGACGAGATAAAGTCGGAGATAGTAGTAATGTTCTGCTGTTTACTGACACGACTGATCTTTTCGATGACCTGCCAGCCCAAAATGAAGACAATGACCGGCCCTATATAGGTCGCCAAAAACTCCCAACCAGTGGTATGAGCTCGTCCGACGGCACCATAGAAGGTCCAAGATGAACAGTAAACCGCTAAGGAGAGAGAATAGATGATCGGGTTGCCCGCCCAGCTCTTCCCGGCACGACTTCGATCGCCCAAGTAAGCGATCGCAAAGAGTAGGCCAAGGTAGCCTAAAGCGATGAGGGTGACGGATAGACCTGACAGCATGGTGTAATTCCTAACAACAGTTGCCTAGCATTCTAACGATTTGTGCCGTTTCGACCAAAAGTTTCAGTTTAATGCTTAAAAACAGTGTATTTGATGTATTTTTAGTTATAAAGGTATATCTAAAAGTTTGAAAAATCATTAAAATCAGCCACTTACTTAAGTCTGTGCGACTAAAGTTGCTCTCCTTTTAGGGAGATGGCTTAGGTATGATGTCTACAACTGTGGTAATCACAGCCTTTTTGTTTATAACAACAACTTGTAAAGGGATAGGTTATGTCAATGACCAAAGAAAATGCGCAGGCATACTGGGGTGAGAACCTTCGCATTATTATCACCTACATGGCGATCTGGTTCGTCGTATCGTTTGGATGCGGTGTGCTATTCGTCGATGCTCTTGATCAAATCCAATTCTTCGGTTTCCCGCTAGGATTCTGGTTTGCTCAACAGGGTTCAATCTTTGTATTCGTCGCGTTGATCTGGGCTTACGTGTCTAGCATGAACAAACTTGACGAAAAATATGACGTTCACGAGTAAGGAGTAAATCATGAGTCTTGACGCGTTAACGTTTCTATTTGTAGGTGGCTCTTTCGCCCTTTACATTGGTATTGCGATCTGGGCACGTGCCGGATCAACTAAAGAGTTCTACGTTGCAGGCGGTGGTGTACCACCAGTTGCAAACGGTATGGCGACTGCTGCGGACTGGATGTCAGCTGCATCGTTCATCTCACTAGCGGGTATCGTATCGTTCATCGGTCGTGATGCTTCTGCCTACCTAATGGGTTGGACAGGTGGTTACGTACTACTAGCGATGCTACTTGCACCTTACCTACGTAAGTTTGGTAAGTTCACAGTGCCTGACTTCATCGGTGATCGTTACTACAGCAACACTGCTCGTACGATTGCGGTTATCTGTACCATCATCATCTCGTTCACATACGTAGCTGGCCAGATGCGCGGCGTTGGTATCGTATTCTCACGTTACCTACACGTAGACATCAATACTGGTGTAATCATCGGTATGGCGATCGTATTCTTCTACGCTGTACTAGGCGGTATGAAGGGTATTACTTACACTCAGGTTGCTCAGTACTGTGTATTGATTCTTGCATTCATGGTTCCTGCGATCTTCCTATCAGTTCAGGTAACTGGTCACTTCCTTCCACAGACTGCACTAGGTGCAACTCTGGAGAGCGGTCAGTCAGTACTTGCGACTCTGGATGCATTGTCTGTTGAGCTAGGTTTTGCTCAGTACACTGCAGGTTCTAAAACTACGGTTGACCTATTCTTCATGACGGCTGCACTAATGTGTGGTACTGCAGGTCTTCCTCACGTAATCGTTCGCTTCTTCACTGTACCTCGCGTAAAAGATGCGCGTATCTCAGCGGGTTGGGCGCTTATCTTCATCGCTATCCTTTACACATCTGTACCAGGTGTTGCGGGCTTCGGTCGCGTAAACCTAATCCAGACTGTAAACGGTACTGCTGAAACTGCGGCTTCTGGCGTTGCTAACACGGGTGTTAAATACGAAGACATCCCTGAGTGGTTCGCTCGTTGGGAAAACACTGGTCTTATCAAGTGGGAAGACAAAAACAACGATGGCGTTGTTTTCTACAGCAAAACAGATGCAAACGAGCTAACAGTTAACCGTGACATCATGGTACTTGCTAACCCAGAGATCGCTCAGCTTCCAGCTTGGGTAATCGCTCTAGTGGCAGCAGGTGCGGTGGCAGCGGCACTATCAACAGCAGCGGGTCTACTGTTGGTAATCTCGACATCGATCTCGCACGACTTGATGAAGAAAACCATCAATCCGAACATCACCGACAAGCAGGAGCTTCTATACGCACGTGGTGCGGCAGTAGTTGCGATTCTTGTAGCCGGTTACTTCGGTGTTAACCCTCCAGGCTTCGTAGCACAGGTAGTTGCATTGGCATTCGGTCTAGCAGCATGTTCTGTATTCCCTGCGATCCTAATGGGTATCTTCAGCAAGCGCATGAACACTCAAGGTGCAGTCGCTGGTATGGTCGTTGGTATCGTATCGACTATGGCTTACATCGTGTACTTCAAGTTCATGGGCGGCACTAAAGACGAAATGTGGTTCGGTATCTCTCCAGAGGGCTTCGGTACTGTGGGTATGATCCTGAACTTCGTTGTGGCTAAAGTTGTCTCTTCTATGACAGCTGAGCCACCTGCTGAAATCCAGCAGATCGTTGAAGACATCCGTATCCCACGTGGTGCGGGCGCAGCTCAGTCTCACTAAGCGCTAGCTGATAATGAGAAAGGCGTCCTTCGGGGCGCCTTTTTTAATTGCCGATGGTGGCTTTGTTTAGATGTCGGGGTTTGTCGCAGCGCTCCAATTCACTCCTACAACGTAACTTTGTAGGAACGAATTTAGTGAAACTGAAACCGTGATGCTTTTCAGAAAAAGTTGATTTGAGTTCCTGCAATTTTTTCTAAAACGCGCAATACTCAATTGATTATTCGACGACCGAAGTGAGGGTCCAATGCCTGATTCTTTTAAGATGGGGAATCTCCCTTTTAGCCTGCTGACTGAGTCCGAACAGGAGTTCTTGCGCTCCAATCTTGATATCGGCTACTACCAATCTGGTGAGGTGATCATTAAAGCGGGTGATCAGTCAGAAGGTGTCTATGTGGTCTTTCGAGGTCGCGTAGCAGAGAGTGAGCCTCAGGATGAAGATGATGAGATGCTACACGTCTTCATGCACTATGAGAATGAGGACTACTTTGGTGGTTGGTCCGCGATGCATGGCTCTGCCATTCATAACTTTACCGCTGAAGAGGAGACGATCTGTCATATCTTCTCGACCGATATCCTGCTTGAGCTGATCGACTCGAATCCCGGTTTTGCCGACTATTTCCAACAAAATCTAGCCGCGAAATCAGAAATCGTTGCGCAGCAGGGCGAAGGCCAGGATATGGCTGAGTTTATGCTGGCGACGATAGAGGAAGCGGTGGTTCGTGACCCTCTGATCGTTAATGAAGGGACTAGCATTAAAGAGTCGACTCAACTGATGCGCGAGACTAAGTCGGATTCGGTCTTAGTTCGTCGTGGTAGTCGTATTGGTATGGTGACTGGTACCGATATTCTCAATGCTATTGTTCTCAATGATGGTTCAGTCGATGAGGATGTTGCGACCATCGCGACCTATCGATTGATCACCTGTAAGCCGGATGACTTCCTTTTTAACGCTTTGGTCATTATGACGCAGCAACAGATCGAGCGTGTGGTTGTCATGGAGGGCGATACCCTGGTTGGCGTGGTGCAACTGACGGACGTGCTCTCCTACTTCTCTAGTCACTCGCACGTGATTGGTCTGCGCCTTGAGCGAGCCAGTACGATAGAGGATCTCAGAGAGGCAGCAACAGGGTTGAACAACCTCATCAAAGCGCTGATCTCTACCGGTGTTCGTATTCGTTTTACTATGGATCTTCTTGCGGCGATGAATAAACGGATCATCGCTAAGCTGTTTGATCTGGTGGTGCCGGCCGATATGCAGCCTCACGTCTGCTTGATTGTGATGGGGTCTGAAGGTCGCGGTGAGCAGATCATGAAGACGGATCAAGACAACGCGTTGATCTTTCGTAATGGCCTTAACTGGGCTGAAAAGCGACAGACCATGCAGCGCTTTAGTGAGACGTTAATTTCGTTTGGCTTCCCGCCTTGTCCCGGCAATATCATGGTCTCTAACCCTGAGTGGATCAATTCAGTCGATGACTGGACCCAGAAACTGCAGGACTGGTCGATGAGCAGCGATCCCGAGGACCAGATGCGACTGGCGATAGCGGTGGATGCCAAGCCGGTCGCGGGTAACGTAGCACTGTTTAAAGTGGCTCGAAACTGGTTCCTGCGTACTATGCGTAACAATGATCTGTTCTTCTCACATTTTGCTAAAGCGGCGGTTGAGTTTGATACACCGTTAACCTTCTTTGGCAATTTAAAAGAGCGTGGTGAGTTAGATATCAAGAAGGGCGGAATTTTTCCTATTGTTCATGGCGTAAGAACCTTCGCGCTTGAGCAGAGAATCCTTGCTACCAATACCTTTGAGCGTTTAGAGGCCCTGGTCGATGCAGGGGTAATGCAAGAGAGTGTCTCTAAAGATATATCAGAGGCTTTGGGTCTGTTTGTGAACATTCGTCTGCGTCAGCAGATCCGTCGTGCAGAACAGGCAGAGGACGGTATAGACCCAACGCCTAATATCATTGAGTTGCAACAATTGAATAAAATGGATAGAGAGTTGTTAAGGGATGCTCTGTTAGTCGTGAAAAGCTTTAAGAAATCACTAACGTCCCGATTCCATCTGTCGAGCTAAGCTGAATAGTGCTTCTGAACCAAAAGGATATTGGTTAAACATGATATTGCCTCGTGCTATACGCAAATTTAAAGACAAACGTGCGGTTAAAGATCCGCGTTGGGTCTCTCTTTTTGATCAGTATGAGGGTGATGAGGTTGTCTCGTTAGATTGTGAGACAACCAGTCTTGATGTCAGCGAGGCATCAATACTGTCGATTGGCGCCGTCAAAATCAAAGGTAAGCGCGTAAAGACCAGTGATCGTCTTGATATTAAATTGAAACCACCGGCTGATTTGACGGCTGAATCGATCAAAATCCATAAAATCCGCGCAGCCGATCTGGCCGACGGTGTCTCCATTGAGGAGGCGCTGGAGCAGGTGTTGGAGTTTGTCGGTAATCGCCCCATCCTCGGCTACTACGTCAACTACGATATTCGCATGCTCGATAAGTTCTTGCGTCCAGCGTTTGGCTTTGGTCTTCCCAACAAGGCGATCGAGCTATCACATGTCTATCACGACATCATCAAGTGGCGCCACGTCGGGGGTGATGTCGACCTGCGGTTCGACACTATTGCTGACAAACTGAATATGCCTATGATTCAACGTCATACGGCGTTAGGTGACGCAATATCAGTGGCGTTGATGTATGTCCGTCTTAAGCACGGAGATACTCCGCTTTAACTGCTATCTCTACCTGACTACAGATGGTAATAAGGTTATAATTTCATGAATTGTAATTTGCTAACCTTTTGGAGTCTTTGTGGCGCAGGCGCTTTTAACAGCCCAATCCCTATTTTGTGAGCGCGATGATCGTATTCTGTTCGATCAGCTACAGCTGACTGTCTCCGAAGGTGAAATCTGGCAGGTCGAAGGACGCAATGGCTCCGGTAAAACGACGCTACTGAGTATTTTGTGTGGCCTCAGCTCACACTATGAAGGTGAGCTCTATTGGCGTGGTGAGCCAATGGATGAGGTGCGAGAGCAATTCCTATCAGAACTTCTATACATAGGTCACCAAGCCGGTGTCAGTGCCATGCTGACGGCAGAGGAGAATCTGCATTGGCAGTGTGCATTACACCCCTCTTTGGACGCTAGTCGAGCGCAACAAGCACTAGAGAGTGTGGGTTTGAAAGGGTTTGAAGATGTTCCTGCGCATCAGCTGTCCGCCGGTCAGAAGCGTCGTATCGCACTGGCAAAACTCTATATGAGCAGAGCGAAACTCTGGATACTCGATGAGCCGTTTACAGCAATCGATAAAATTGGTGTGGCAGCGAAAGAGGCGTTAATGGTTGAGCACATTCAAGCGGGTGGCAGTGTCATTATGACTACGCACCAGGATCTTAGTGCAGAGATTCCTCTGCATACCATCAATGTTGAACACTTCGCCTCGTCTCAACGGGAGTGGTCATAATGAGTTCCACTCTACAGCTGTTTAAGCAGACTTTTAAGCGTGATCTTACGCTCGCGTTTCGTCGCAAAAGCGAACTGGTGAATCCGCTGATCTTCTTTTTAATTGTCGCGTCACTCTTTCCAATCGGAGTTAGCCCAGAGCCGAATTTTCTCTCTCAGTTAGCCCCCGGTCTGGTCTGGGTAGCGGCTCTTTTGGCAACACTGTTGTCGATGGAGACCCTGTTTAAATCGGACTACGAAGATGGCTCGTTAGAGCAGTTGCTGCTATCACCTCAGCCAGTCTTTTTAGTGGTGCTATCCAAAGTGTTAGCTCACTGGTTGCTATCAGGTTTGGCGTTGACTTTAGTGGCACCCCTTTTGGGTGTGATGTTGTTCTTGCCTTCGGAGGGGATGCCCGGGTTGATGCTCAGTCTGTTGTTGGGCACTCCAACGCTGTCACTGATCGGTGCGATCGGTGCAGCACTGACGGTGGGTCTGCGTCGTGGTGGCGTGTTGATCTCTCTGTTGGTTTTGCCCTTGTATATTCCGGTGCTCATTTTTGGCTCTAGCGCCGTACAAGCAGCAGTAACAGGTTTGCCCCTAGATGGTTATCTGGCGCTGTTGGGGGCTATGTTGGCATTAGCATTGGCATTGGCGCCTATTGCAGCCGGTGCGGCATTACGAATTTCAGTGAGTGGATAAAAGTTATGGCTAGTAGTTGGTTACCTCGTTGGTTCTATCAGTTGGCATCACCTCGTTGGTGTTACTCGATCACCGGTAAATTGATTCCCTGGTTTGCGGCCATTGGTGGTCTGTTGTTTGTTATTGGTCTGGTGTGGGGGCTAGCGTTTGCGCCATCGGATTATCAGCAGGGCAACAGTTTCCGCATTATCTATCTGCATGTACCGACGGCGATTCTGGCGCAGAGCTTCTATATGTTGATGGCGATTGCCGGTGCAATTGGCCTGATCTGGAAGATGAAAGTGGCCGATATGGTGGCCAAATCTGTGGCGCCACTGGGAGCTGCGCTCGCTGTGTTAGCTCTGGCAACCGGTGCTATTTGGGGTAAGCCTACCTGGGGCTCTTGGTGGGTTTGGGATGCACGTTTAACCTCAATGTTAGTGCTTCTATTCCTCTACTTGGGGGTGATGGCGCTCAACTCGGCCATTGAGAGTGAAACCACAGCCGCTAAGTCGACAGCTGTATTGGCGTTGGTGGGTCTGGTTAACATTCCGATCATTAAATACTCGGTGGAGTGGTGGAACACACTGCATCAGCCAGCCACTTTTAAAATCACAGAGAAACCGGCCATGCCCGCTGAGATGTGGATGCCACTTCTGGTGATGGTGATCGCTCTCTACTTAGTGTTTGGGCTAGCGATGATGTTGCGTCTTCGTAATGAGATTTTAACTCGCGAACGCCGTGCAGGCTGGGTAAAAGAGCTTCTTGGTAGTTAAGGTTTGCGTCAGAAAATGACACTACCTTACAGCCAACTCAAATTTTAGGTGAACTATGGCGTTTGAAACCTTTGCAGATTTTTTAAATATGGGCGGTCATGGCCTGTATGTCTGGTTAAGTTATGGGCTGGGTCTGCTGACCATCGCACTCTGCCTTTATCTGCCCATTATTCAAGGCCGCGAGACTCGTCGTTCGCTTCGCCGCCGCATTCAACGTGAAAGTGTTAAGTCATGAATCCAAAACGTAAAAAGCGATTAATCATTGTTCTTATGATTGTATTTGGCGCCAGTGCAGCGATCGGTCTGACGATGTATGCACTGAGTCAAAACATTAACCTATTCTACTCTCCGACTCAGATTGCCAAGGGTGAAGCCCCTGCAGACACCCGTATTCGTGCCGGCGGCATGGTCGTTGAAGGCAGTGTGAAACGCGATCCAAACTCGTTGCGTGTTACCTTTGAGGTGACCGACTACGAGAACAAGGTTGCCATTGAGTACAGCGGTATTCTTCCTGATCTGTTCCGTGAAGGGCAGGGCATTGTTGCGCAGGGTAAACTTGACGCCTCTGGCACACTGCAAGCCGTTGAAGTTCTTGCGAAGCATGACGAAAACTACATGCCGCCTGAAGTGGCAGAAGCGTTAGAGAAGAGCGGTAAGATGCCGATGCCTTCAAAAGAGGAGTTCAACAAGTGATTGCCGAACTGGGAACCTACTCTCTAATCTTAGCTATGTTTTTAAGCATTCTGCTGTCGGTTGTTCCGATGGTAGGTGCTCAGCGTTCGAGCCTGTTGTTAGTCAGCTACGCTCGCCCGCTGACGATCGGTGTAACTTTTTTTGTTGGTCTGGCCTTTGCTTTTCTGGTCTACGCCTTCTTAACCAACGACTTCAGTGTTGAGTACGTTGCCAATAACTCTAATACGGCCCTACCTTGGTACTACCGTGTCAGTGCTGTCTGGGGTGGTCATGAGGGGTCTCTTCTACTTTGGGTGCTCACCCTTGCTGGCTGGACTTTGGCTGTTGCTCTGAAGAGTAAAGCGTTGCCCTTGGACATCATAGGTCGAGTTTTGGGTGTGTTAGGCATCATCACGACCGGATTCCTGTCTTTTGTCATCTTTACTTCAAGCCCGTTCGAGCGTCTTTTACCTCGTTCTCCGGCACAGGGTGCTGACCTTAACCCACTGCTGCAAGATTTTGGTTTGATTGTTCACCCTCCAATGCTCTACATGGGCTATGTTGGCTTCTCGGTTGCGTTTGCCTTTGCTGTTGCAGCCCTGTTGAGCGGACGTATGGATGCCGCTTGGGCTCGCTGGTCACGTCCATGGACTAACGTCGCTTGGGCGTTCCTGACGCTGGGAATTGCACTGGGCAGTTGGTGGGCCTACTACGAACTTGGCTGGGGCGGCTGGTGGTTTTGGGATCCGGTCGAAAATGCTTCGTTAATGCCTTGGCTGGTTGGCACCGCACTGATTCACAGTCTGGCAGTCACTGAAAAACGTGGTGTCTTCAAAAGCTGGACGCTACTGCTTGCGATCTTTGCCTTCTCGCTCAGCCTGTTAGGAACCTTCTTAGTTCGTTCCGGCGTTCTGACCTCGGTGCATGCCTTTGCATCGGATCCAGCACGAGGTTTCTACATTCTGGTCATGCTTGCAGTGGCCATTGGGGGCTCCCTTCTGCTCTACGGCATTCGTGCCGCTCAGGTGAAGAGTGACTCTAGCTTTACCTTGGTCTCGCGTGAAACTCTGCTGTTGGTCAACAACGTTCTACTGACAGTCATCGCATTCACTGTGCTACTAGGCACCCTCTATCCTCTGCTAATTGATGCTCTGGGCATGGGTAAAATGTCGGTTGGACCTCCCTACTTCAATGCTTTGACGGTGCCTCTAGGCGCTCTGCTGATGGTGGCTCTGGGTGTCGGCGCGCTGGTGCGCTGGCGTCAAACTGATGCATCTCAACTGCTCAAACGTCTGATCGGTCCTTTAGTGCTTGCCGTCGTCTTTGGCGTCGCAACCATGATGATTCGTGGTGGCGAGGGTTGGGATCACTGGACTTATGTGGGCATTATCTTGGCCTACTGGATCGTCTTCTGTGCACTGGTCGATCTATACGATCGTGCCGGTAAGCGTTCAGGTTCACTCTTTGCCTCTCTGAAGAAACTACCTCGTGCTTACTGGGGTATGCATTTGGCACACTTGGGTATGGCAGTGCTTGCGGTGGGTATCGCGATGGTCTCAGCGTTTACTGAACATCGTGATCTGCGTATGGCGCCCGGTGATCGCCAAGAGGTTGGACAATATGTCTTTGAATTTAAAGGTATCGAGCACGTTGAAGGACCTAACTACACCTCTGACAAGGGTGTCATCAACGTCTACCAGGATGGTCAACTCTACGAAGTCATGACACCCGAGAAGCGTCTCTATACTGCCCGTGGCAACGTGATGACCGAAGCGTCGATTGATGCGGGTCTATTCAGAGATCTCTATGTGGCACTGGGTGAGCCTCTAGAGGATGGTGCTTGGGCGATTCGTCTGCAGTTTAAGCCCTATGTTCGCTGGCTCTGGTTGGGCGGTCTGTTGATGACTTTTGGCGGTTTCCTTGCGGCGATGGACAAACGTTACCGTAAGATGTCGCAGCGCGATGCGAAATTGGCCTAAGGAGTCGTCATGAAGAAACTGTTTCTATTTGCACCGCTGGCGCTCTTTATCGGTTTAGGCTTCTTTCTTTGGAAGGGTCTATACCTAGACCCGCGTGAACTGCCATCGGCACTGTTGAACAAGCCGATGCCTGAGTTTGAGTTGACCTCTGTTACTGATCCAAGTCGCAAGCTGACGGTGGACGATTTTAAAGGCGATATCGCACTGGTTAATGTCTGGGCTACTTGGTGTCCCACCTGTAAAGAGGAGCACGCCTTCCTTAATCAGTTGGCCAGCCAGGGTGTCACCATTTATGGCATCAACTATAAAGACGATTTAACCAAAGCGAATGATTGGTTACGTCGCTACCTAGACCCTTACAAAGAGGTTGTTTTCGATCCTCAGGGCCGTCTAGGATTGGATCTAGGAGTCTACGGTGCTCCAGAGACCTACGTGATCGATCAGCAGGGCGTTATTCGTTACCGTCATGTTGGTGCGGTGGATGCAACAGTTTGGCAGGATCTCTCGTCCGTCATCGAGACGATCAAGGGTGAAGCCTCATGATTCGCGCACTGTTTCTGTTGGTTCTGCTCTCGACCTCTAGCTTTGCAGCCATTGATACCCACAACTTTAAATCGGTGGAAGATGAGAAACGTTTCCATGCATTAGCGGCTGAACTACGTTGTCCGAAGTGTCAAAACCAGAATATCGCCGATTCGGACTCCCCAATCGCAAAAGACCTACGCACCGAGGTGTTTCGTATGATCGATGAGGGTGCTGAAGATGAGACCATCATCGATTTTATGGTGACTCGCTACGGTGACTTTGTTCTCTATCGCCCCAAAATGAACAGCCAGACCTGGTTGCTATGGAATGGGCCGTTTTTAGTATTGGGCTTTGGTGTGTTAGTGATTTTAGCGGTTGTATGGCAGCGCCGTTCGCGTCGAAAAGTGAGCGAGGCAGCGCTAAGCTCTGATGATCAGGCACGTCTCGATGCGCTTTTAAAACAGGATAAAGAGTAATGTTGTATTTGTGGTTGGGTATTGCGCTGTTATCGGTCGTAGCCATTCTGTTTGTTATCTACCCGGTTTGGAAACAGTTCAAAGATAAAGTCGATACGGTCGTTACCTCTGACCCGCAACGCGATAACGTCGAAGTCTTTAAAGATCGTCTTCAGGAGTTGGAGCAAGAGGTCGCATCGGGATCATTGTCACAAGAAGACTTTGCCGTTCTTAAAACAGAGCTTGAAAAGAACTTGCTGATTGATGCCAGCACGGAGAGTCGTTCGCTCAGTTCCGAATCGATCTCAACTAAACAGTTTATGGCTGCCTCTTTTATCGCGTTAGTGGTGGTGGTTGCTTCATTAGGGCTTTACGCCAAAGTCGGTAGTGCACCAGCGCTAGAAGTGGCACTGAACATGTCTGAAGATCCATTTGATGGTCGTCAGCCCACGCTGCAAGAAGCGATTGATCAGCTGCGTAAAGAGCTGGAGCTACAACCCGCAAACCCAGAAGGATGGTATCTGTTAGCCAGCACTCTGATGGGCCAGCAAGATTATCAGGGTGCGCTGGAGGCTTATCAAAATACCTTAGCCTACCTCACGCCTCAGGATGTTCAGTATGCGACGGTGATGGGGCAGTTGGCACAGTCTATGTTCTTCGTTGCCGGTGGCATGACGCCTGAAGTTCGTGACCAAGTTGATAAAACGCTAGCGGCGGAACCGTTCGAAATCACAGCACTAGGCATTTTGGGAATCGATGCCTTTGAGCGTAAGGCCTATCGCGATGCGATTGGCTTCTGGTCAAAAGCGCTAATCAATGCCGACGGTGCTTCTGCTCAGTCGTTACAGAATGGCGTTGAGCGTGCTCGAAATGAGTTAATCGCCTTGGGTGAAGATGTCAGCGATATCGAAATGCCTGCGATGGCGGCTATACCCGTAAAAGTGTCAGTGGCTGCTGAACTGCTCGCTAATGTACCAGCAGAGACGCCAGTCTTCATTGTTGCGCGTCCTTTAGAGGGTGGTATGCCACTGGCAGGTGTGCGTTTAACGGCGGCCGATTTGCCGGTTGAGTTGGTGTTAAGTGATGCCAATGCGATGACACCTCAAGCCCGTCTATCGGGTTATGAGACCGTTTCAGTCAGCGCCCGAATCAGTCTTAGTGGAGATGTGACGCCACAGCCTGGCGATATGATTGCGGAAATCACTGATATACCTACAAAAGGTTTGTCTCAACCACTAGAAATAGTGGTCTCTGAAGTTGTAAAGTAGGGGTTTACAAAAAGCATAAATTTCAGTGGTTCAAGGATAGCGTTTAATGGAGTTAAGAGATTGGTTGATGGCGGCAGGTGCCGTGCTGATTCTGCTTATCCTTGTCGATGGATGGCGACGTATCAGCGGTGGCTCCAATCGAATCCGCATGAAGATCGATCCCTCCTCTGAATCGACTGACACTGATGAAATTGCCGATAAACATAATCCTGAACTGCCTAACGGGGGTGCTCGAGTAAAGCGCAAAGTTGAGCGCCCCGATATCGATGCCTTAATGGCAGCCGAAGCTCAGCAAGCCAGTCAAACTGAAGACCCACTTGATTGTCTAACGGCGCAGCCTGAACCATCCTCTGTTGAAGCTGAGCCAGTGATTGATGACCCTCTCGCTGATCTTCGAGTCGATGATCTTGAGCCCGATCCATTTGATAGCCTATCGGATGAAGGTATCGTATCGGCTCCTCGCAAAACCAATCTTAAGCCCAGTGAGCCGACGCTCTCTATTGACAGCCCTGAGTCTGAGAACAGCCCTGAGCTTGAGAGCAGTCCTGAGCCTGTAAGTAGCCTTGAGCTTGAGAACAGTCCTGAGCCTGAAGATAGCACTGAGCCTGAAGAAACGCTTGAGCAACCCATCGAAGAAGCCGAACTAGAAGAGTTCGTCCAAGAAGAGGTGATTCAAAAGGAAACCGTTCAAGAAGAGCCCGCAGCCCCTGAAGTTGAAATTGCTGACGAGTCACCTGAAGAGGCGCTTGAACAAGAGATTACAGTCGAACAGACTGCAGAGCCAGAGCCAGAGCCAGAGCCAGAGCCAGAGCCAGAGCCAGAGCCAGAGCCAGAGCCAGAGCCAGAGCCAGAGCCAGAGCCAGAGCCTGAACCCGTTGCAGAACAACCTGTCGGTCACGTCGATGACCTATTTGGTCTAGATCTAGATCGCCCAATTCATGAGTTGGTCGATGCGGGCGCCAAAAAAGAGAAGCCAGTTCGTAAACGCAAATCACCTGTCAAAAAGCCCGAACCAGAGACCAGTGAGTTCGATCAGCTTCTTGAGCCTAATGTAGATGCCGTTGATGAACCGCTTGAGGATATTGAATCACTGGTGAGCTCGCTGCCAGAGATCGAAGAGCCTGAGCTGAACGACCAGAGTGATGCTATGCAGGACTCCGAGACTCAAGAGGCTGCAGTCGCCGCTGCATCTCCATCGACCGGACGACAGTTCCGTGAACTTGATCTCAGTGATCCAGAAACCCGCTTAGTTGTCTTTGTCGTTGCACCTAAGGGTGGCTCGCTATCGGGTGCTCATATTCAAACCGTGGTTGAGCGCTGTGGTATGGAGTTTGGTCAGATGGATCTTTTCCATCGTTACGAAGACAACAGTGATCACTCACCGATTCAATTTACCATGAGTGATGTGGGTGAACCTGGCTCATTCAACATAGAGACCTTGGCTGAACATGAGACGCCTGCGGTCACCTTCTTTATGTCGATGACCGAACCACGTGATCCTTCCTACGCGGTTGATTGCATGTTGGCCACGGCGGAGACGTTGGCTAAGGCACTGGGCGGTGAGATGCTCGACAGTGATCGTTCAGTGATGCGCCCACAAACTCAAGAGCACTATCGTGAGTTGGTGAAGGCCTACAAGCTTCGTTCACGCGCTAAGAGCCGTCGTACTCGCAAATCCAAATAAGTCCAAACCTTATGTCGATTGAACAACAGATTCTGGAGCTCAGAGAGCAGCTCCAACAGCACGCCTATCGCTATTATGTACTCGATGATCCCTCGGTCACGGATGCTGAGTATGACCATCTCTATCGCCAGCTTGAATCACTCGAAGCAGACCACCCTGAGTTAGTCACCGCGGATTCGCCAACACAACGTGTCGGCGCTAAACCCGAGGGTGGCTTCGCCGAGGTGGTGCACGAGATCCCTATGCTGAGTCTGAGCAACCAGTTCAATCGTGATGAGGTTCATGCATTCTACCGTCGTGCTCAAGAGGGGTTGGAGAGTGATGCCTCTCTGGCGATTACGCTTGAACCAAAACTGGATGGTCTGGCCGTCAGCGTCCTCTATGAGAACGGCATGTTGGTTCGAGCAGCGACCCGTGGAGATGGCTCTACCGGTGAGGATATCACCAGCAACGTACGCACCATTCAAAGTGTCCCTCTGAAATTGATGGGAGCGGGTTGGCCAGAGCGTATTGAAGTGCGTGGCGAGGTCTATATGCCGCGGGCTGGGTTTGAAGCGCTCAATCAACAGGCTCGTGAGACGGGTCAAAAGAGCTTTGTGAATCCGCGTAATGCTGCAGCAGGCAGCCTGCGTCAGCTCGACCCATCGATTACCGCCAGTCGTCCTTTGACCTTCTGCTGTTATGGAACGGGCGTTGGTTCCGATGAGCTGCCTGATAGTTACTATGAGACCTTGCAGTTAATTAATAGCTGGGGCCTCAAGATCAGTGATCAAATCGCTCGTGTTGAGGGCGCGGATGCCTGTTTCGACTACATCGAGGCTCTGGGTGCTAAACGTGACGCTCTCCCTTATGACATAGATGGCGTGGTATTGAAGTGCGATTCGCGAGAGGTGCAAGAGACCCTAGGTTTCCGCTCACGTGATCCTCGCTGGGCTACGGCGTTTAAGTACCCTGCCCAAGAGGAGGTGACACAGCTTCTCGATGTTGATTTCCAAGTTGGCCGTACAGGTGCTGTGACCCCTGTTGCTCGTTTAGAACCCGTATTCGTCGGTGGAGTCACGGTCAGTAATGCCACCCTACACAACATGGACGAGATCGCGCGACTGGATGCGAAAGTAGGGGATTGGGTTGTTATTCGCCGCGCAGGTGATGTTATTCCGCAAATCGTCAAAGTGGCAACCGATCGTCGCACCGGTGATGAACAACCGATTGCTATCCCTTCTGCTTGTCCTGTGTGTGGCTCTGAGGTGGAGCGTGTGCAGCTCGTTAAGCGCAGCAAAGGACAGGAGCAGAAGGTCGAAGGTTCGGTCTACCGTTGTGTTGGGCGCCTCAGTTGCAGTGCCCAGTTGAAGCAGGCGTTGATCCACTTCGTCTCTCGTAAAGCGCTCGATATTGATGGTCTGGGCGACAAGGCGATTGAACAACTGGTGGATCGTGAGCTGGTTAAATCACCTGCGGATCTGTTTAGACTGACCAAAGATCAGGTGTTAACCCTAGAGGGATATGCTGAGCTGTCAGCGCAAAACCTGATCGATGCGGTCGGTCAGTCTAAAACCATCTCTCTAGCTCGCTTTATCTATGCCCTCGGTATTCCTGAAGTAGGGGAAGAGACGGCTCGAACTTTAGCGCTAAGTTTGGGGACGCTTGAACGAATTCGTCAGGCGCAGTCTCGTACGTTGACCCTTCTTCCAGATATTGGTCTGGAAGTAGCCCATGAGATTACCCACTTTATGGCGGAGGAACATAACCAGAAGGTTCTGGATGATCTCCTGTCGTTAGGCATTCAACTGGAAGAGCAGGAGCAGATTGCCGCCAAGCTGCAGGCCAGTGTCAGCTTTGCTGAGCTGATTGAGGGGTCTAACATTAAAGGTGTAGCAGCGACCGGTGCTAAGGCTTTGGCAGCCCATTTTGAAACAGTCGAAGCGCTTTTGGCTGCAGATGAAGATGCGCTTAAAGCTGTGCCTAAATTGAGTAGTCGTGCGGCAGCTGGCGTCCTAGAAGCGATCCAAGATGAGACTTGGTGCCAACAGCTGCAGCGTTTTGAAACGCAGCTGATTGAGTTCGGTATGCATTGGTACTCTGAGAGAAGGGTCAGCGACGCCAGTGCGCCATTAGAAGGGCAGACTTGGGTGCTTACTGGTACGCTTGAAACTATGGGACGCAGTGAAGCGAAAGCGCTTCTTCAAGAGATGGGTGCGAAGGTCTCTGGCAGTGTCTCGTCCAAAACGGATGCGGTGGTCGCAGGACCCGGTGCTGGGTCCAAATTGGCCAAAGCAGAGCAGTTGGGCATCCGCGTGCTAGATGAAAATGAATTTAACCAGTTGTTAGGAAGAGTGTAGTGATTGTTCCAGCGAATATGCTTTCGGATGATGCCCTACGTGGCATGATCGAAGAGTTTGTTACCCGTGATGGGACAGACTACGGTGAACAGGAAGTGAGTCTTGAAGAGCGTGTCGAAGAGGTGAGAGAGCAGATCCTTACCGGTAAAGCGCTGATCATGTTCGACAGTAAAACCGAGACCACAACCATTATCCCTGCTGAAGATCTTGCCAAGATTCAGCAGCAGAACGCAGAGCAAGCCTCAGAATAAGCGATTAGCTGATTAAACCTGGCTCAAGCTTACTAGCGGTTCGCATTAGCCTTTTGAATGAGCCGCTCTAATCAGATCGCGGATCGCAAATCGCTGTGGCGATAAGATATCCACCAACTCCTGCTCTAAGGGGTAGGGCTGGTGGGTGATTTGCGCGGCAATGATCTCCGCTGCGATAGGGCAGGTGATCAACCCTTTAGAGCCATGCCCCACACTGACATAGAGCCCCTCAAGCCAAGGCGCTGTGTCATTGAACTCTGTACTGGCATCGACACTTAAGCGCTGGTACTGCTCAACCAATTTCTCTGTATCACACAAAGCCCCGACCATCGGCAGGTAGTCGCGAGTCCCTGCTCGCTGCGATGCTCGTCCAGAGAGTTCTCTGTTTTGCACCGATTCAGACAGCTCAGGCAGCGCCCGTTCAAGAAGATCTAAGTTGTGTTGGTGCTCTGCCTGTTTCAGATCCTGACTAGTGTCATTCACCTTAAATGAGGCGCCAAAACAGTACTGTCCATTCAGAGCCGGTGAAATGTACCCCTCACCGCACACCACGGTTTTTAAGTTCGGTGTCTCTTCGGATGAGCACCAGCTGGTCTGGCCACGAATAGGCTTCAGATCAAGCTTCGCTAACCCTGTTAGTAGCTCTGTCTCATACGCACTGCAGATAACCACCTGTGAATAGGCTTCACCGTTGATTAGCCATTGGCTGCCGTCACGCTCAAGGGTTTCAATGGGGCAGTTAAAGTGGCTGCGAATATTGTCATGTTTGAGTAGATAGTCGACCAGTTTAGGAGGCGATGCCCAACCCGCGTCTGGAAAATAGAGTGCTGAATGTTCTGTGACGGTACCTGCCAGTTCAGACGCCTCTTCTGCAGATACCCGTTTAACCAGCGATTCAGGGTAGTTGTTTGCTTCGATCAACTTCTGCTGCAGTTTTTGATCTTTTTCACTGACAGCGAGCTGTAACACCCCACACAGATCGGCGTGCTGTTGGTCATCAAGGTTTAATGCCTTGAGTTGATTGACGGTGAACTGCAGGCCGTTGGCGTGGACGCGGGATGCCGCAGTCGGCACCGCCGGTAACTTGGCATAGAGTGCCCCTTGTGGGTTACCGGAGCCGCCCGTTGCGGGTTTCGGTGCTCGCTCATAGAGATCAACCTCTATGCCCCGCTCAGCTAATGCGTGAGCAACGCTAGCACCGGCAAGCCCAGCCCCGATGACAGCGCAGTTTTTGCCTCTCTCTTGAGCAGTCGGGCGAGCTAACCATGGCTTAGTCTGCGACTGTGAATCTCTGGCCTGAATAAACTGGCCGTGAATCATCTCTCGCTTTCGGCCGAATCCAGGAATCTTTTTGATCTCAAAACCCACCGATTGCAGGCCTCGTTTAACGATGCCGGCAGAAGTAAAAGTCGCAAAACTGGTGTTCTCACTGCTCAATCTGGCCAGCTGTTTAAACAGACCTTCGTGCCACATCTCAGGGTTTTTTGACGGAGCGAACCCATCTAAGAACCATGCATCCACTCTGGCGTCGATCTGCGACAGTTGTTGGGCTGCATCGCCGAATAGGAGCCATAACTGAATTCTCCCGTTGTCGAAGCTTAATTGGTGAAACCCAGGTAGAGCAGCAGGCCATAGCCTCACCAGTTGATCAACGCCCTCTGCGAACGGCTCTTTTGCACCAATGGGTGTCAATGCGCGCTTAAGATCAGCGAGGCGCATTGGGTACTTTTCACAACTGATGAAGTGCAGTGTTTGCTGCGGTTTAGCCGTCGTTAAAAAATGGTGACGAGCTACTAGGAAATTAAGTCCGGTACCAAATCCGGTTTCACCAATGGTGAACATTGGCTTGTCGAGTGATGCTAGTCTCTCTGGAAGCTGATTGGATTGAATGAACACATGCTCAGTCTCGGCGATACCATCTTCAACACTGAAGTAGATATCACCAAACTGAGTCGACTCGGGTTGTTCGTCACGCCAGTTCAGCTGGGCGTGTTCAATCTTTTTATCGGTCACAGCAACCTTTTGAAATTAGGCGTTGGTTAAACAGCTGCGTCCCATACAGTAGTAGGTTATGCCTGCTGATTGGACGCGGTTTGGATCATACAGATTGCGCCCATCAATGATAAGAGGATTCTCCAACTGGGAGGCGATGCGATTGAAGTCGGGTGATGCGTACTCTGGCCAAGCCGTCAGTACCAATAGCGCATCGGCGCCCTCACAAGCGTCGTAGTTATGCGTCATCAGTTGTATCTGCTGGTTGCCTGGATAGCGCGCAGCCAGTGTCTGTAGCGCTTCAGGATCATGGATCTGTAGTTTTGCTCCTTGCGCCAACAGTGCATCGATGACGCGCAGTGCTGGTGAGGTCTCAACGTCGGCCACACCTGGCTTGAACGCGACGCCCCAGATAGCAAAGGTCTTGTTACTCAGATCACACTGATAGTGTTGCCACAGCGTTCTAAATGGCCACTCTTTATTGACCTCATTCTGCTGCAGTAGGGTGTCTACAAAGACAGAGCCCTTCTGTTCACTGAGCAGTGTTGATAGTCCTTCAAGATATTGGGTGAACTGCTGACCACCAAATCCAGAGCCTGGCTGCAGGTAGTGACTACCGATACGCACATCGGTGGTCATGCCGCGGCGAATCGCATCAATATCGATACCCAGTTGATCGCACAGTCCCGCCATCTCGTTGATGTAGCCTAGACGCAGCGCCAAGATACCGGTGATCGCATACTTAACGAACTCGGCCTCACGGCGTGTCATGCGTTGAATGGCTCTCTGCCCTAGGTGGAAGGGGCGTAACAGGCTTAGCAATAGTTCTGTTGCTACCTCGTGCTCACTGCCGATTAGCAGAGCTTGAGGGTTGGCAAACTGCTGCATCGCTTGGCCTGCTTGCAATACATCGGGGAAGTAGACGACGTACTGCCCTTTGCTCTCATCCAGCATCGACTGCAGCTCATCGCTGGCGCCAACCCCAAAGTTACTCTGGTTAATCATAAGCAGAGGTTTGTCAGATTCGGCTAAACGCTCGACCAGCGTTTTCGCTTCATCGAAATCGCTCGACTCCATGGCTATCCAGTGAACATCGGACTCTAGGGCTTTATGAGGGTCGATAATCAGACGCTGATTAAACTCGGCTGCTTGGATGCTGGTAAGAAGTCCTGGCTCAGATCGCAGGTGGCTCTCAATGGGTTCGTTATCGGCGACCGCGTGGTAGATGTCATTACCATAGGCAGCCAATTGCGCACGGGCAATCCATGCGCTGAGTTCGTGTCCCCAAACGCTGATCTTCATTGTCCGTTACCTCGCAAATTTTGAATCTCATTCAGAAGTCCCTCGGTAGCCGGGTCGTACTGATGGTCGGCACTTTGGTTGAGTGCAGTAATTAGATCGTTCGCCAC
The DNA here is from genome assembly GCF_013283295.1 of Marinobacterium sp. xm-m-312. Classification (NCBI taxonomy): domain Bacteria; kingdom Pseudomonadati; phylum Pseudomonadota; class Gammaproteobacteria; order Oceanospirillales; family Oceanospirillaceae; genus Marinobacterium; species Marinobacterium sp. xm-m-312. Next base: position 125,778 of record NZ_WBYS01000001.1, read on the forward strand.
TTTTTTACCCAGCTCAACACCCCACTGGTCAAATGGGTTGATGCCCCAGATAACTGCTTGGACGTAGACCTTGTGTTCATAGAGGGCAATCAGGCTGCCTAAGTTGTAAGGCGTTAGCTCATCCAGCATCAGAACCGTGCTGGGCTGGTTGCCGAAGTAGCGTTGCCAGGCTGGACGCTCAACACCATCGGTCAGCGCTGCATCGCCTAGCGCAAGCACTCGAGCTTGAGCTAAACAGTTGGCCAGCGCCAGTTGGTGCTGCTCTTGCAGTGAGCTCTCACGATCGACGTAGCGGCGTGCAGGGACAATAAAGTCACACATCACACGCTCAGTACCCTGGTGAAGAAGCTGGTAAAACGCATGCTGTGCATTCGGGCCAATTTCACCCCAAAGAATCGGACAGGTACGCTGTGCAATCGAGTTTCCATCAATGCCAACACTCTTGCCGTTACTCTCCATCTCCAACTGCTCTAGATAAGCGGGAAGATGGGCTAATCGACCGTCATACGGCAAGATCGCATGGGCATGAATGTCCTGGAAGTTGATGTTCCAGATACCGATCAGCGCCAGAAGAACCGGAAGGTTATAGGCAAACTCCGCCTCTTCGAAATGTTTGTCCATGCTGTGTGCACCAGCCAGCAGATCACGGAAGCCCTGCATCCCTATGCTGATAGCAATCGGTAGGCCGATCGCGGACCAGAGAGAGTAGCGCCCGCCGGTCCACTCCCAAAACTCAAGCAGTGTCTCTTCAGAAAGGCCCCAAGCGACGGCTTTTTCAGGAGCAGCAGTGACCCCAATAAAGTGCTGCTTGATCAGCAGCTCACGATTTAGACCGCTACGCTCTTGTAGCCAATCCACCGCAGTTGCCGCGTTAGCTAGCGTATCAATGGTGCCAAAGGATTTAGACGACAGAACAAATAGAGTGGTTTCAGAATCCAGCTCGAGCAAAAGATTCGAGAGCTGACTGCCATCCATAGAGGAGACAAAGTGCAAACCGATGTTCAATGACGCTTCTGGTCGGAACTGGTGGGTCGCTTCACACACCATCAACGGCCCAAGATCAGAGCCCCCGACACCGATGTTGACAACGTCGGTGATCGGTTTCCCCGTGTAGCCACGCCACTGCCCCTGATGGATCTGGTCAACAAACTGCTCCATGCGATCCAAGGTTTTGTGAACATCACTGACAACATCTTGGTCATCGACTCGGAGCTGTGCACTTTTAGGAAGACGAAGGGCAGAGTGAAGCGCCGCTCTGTCTTCTGTGTTGTTGACGTGCTCACCTTGTAACAGCGCTTTGATGGCTGACGGAAGCTGCTTCTCGTTGGCCAGTGCAAGTAGCTCACTCATCACCTGAGCATCGATTCGCTGGCGGCTGAGGTCCATCAACATCCCTTCATGTCGGAACGACAGTGTTTCAAAGCGTTGATCGGTATCGATCAATTCACGAAGATGCTGTGCACTCAGACGTGCAGCTGATTGTTCCAGTTTCGACCAAGCTTGAGTCATATCGACCTCTTAGAGTTGCTTCTTAGCTAGGAAGTCGCGCATCGCATCAGCGGTTTCAGGGTGTTTCAAACCGAATGCAAGGTTAGCTTGTAGAAGACCCGCTTTGTTACCACAGTCATAGACGGTACCACGCATGCTGTAGGCCTCCATTGTTGACTCTGATAGTAGCTCTAGCATCGCATCGGTTAGTTGGATTTCGCCGCCGGCACCGGGTTGTGTCGTCTTCAACAGCTCCATCACACGGTTAGGCAGAATGTAACGACCGACAATCGCTTGGTTTGATGGCGCTTGATCGACGGGTGGTTTCTCAACCATGCCATGAATTGGGGCGCCTGTGCCGGCGGTCAACTGTTGGCCGCCGCAATCAACGATACCGTAACGATCAACATGTTCCTGTGGCACGCCCTCTACCATGATCTGGCCTGAACCGTTCTTCTGATAGCGTTTCACCATCTCAGAGAAGTCACTGGCAAGACCTTCATCGTCAATCACCATATCGGGCAGCATGACGGCAAAGTCCTCTGAACCAATCACGTGGGCAGCACACAACACGGCATGCCCCAAGCCTTTTGCACTAGGTTGGCGCACAGAGATGACCTCGATGCCCTTTGGTAGTGAGTTCTCTACCGCATTCAAAAGAGCAGTCTTATTCTTAAGCGCAAGCATCTGCTCTAGCTCGTAGTTGGCATCGAAATGGTTCTCGATCGACTCTTTGCCCGAGCGTGTCACCAAAACAATCTGGCGAAATCCTGCGCGTGCGGCCTCTTCCACGACGTGTTGGATAACTGGTTTATCGACGACGGGCAGCATCTCTTTCGGAATGGCTTTAGAGGCTGGAAGAACTCGAGTACCTAGGCCGGCAACGGGGATGATCACTTTAGAGAGCATTGAATTTCCTTAATCAATAAATCTACTTTATAGGTATAACTGTCATTATAAGCATAAAAGCACGACAATTTTCTTACATGTGCTATTACTTAATAGTCATCAGCTATTTACCCAAACTTACGGAGATCACATGCAACTATTGGGCCAAGATTCAGATGAGAGTCGTGCATCTAAAGTTTTAACGATTCTTTTGAGCCTGCTGTTTCTGGTTGCGCCCTTCTATTACCAGGACAATTTAGGGGGTGAAGGGTTGAATCTACCGTTTAATGCGGTGGTCTGGTTGCCGGTGCTCTTTATCATTGCGGGCGCCATTTTTAAGATTATAGAGTCTGGTGAATGGGTGCGTCCAAACTACCTTTGGTTAATTTTAGCAATGCCGATAGGGCTCTACCTGACGGGGTTTGTCTCAGGTATGGATCGCCCCGGCGAGTGGCTGATTCGACTCGGTGTGGTGTTTGGCGGTATCGCGCTCTGGTTCTCCGTGTTGCAGTATCGACTCAGTGAGCAACAGATGAATCAGTTGCTCTATCTGTTATTGGCGTCGATGTTGATTCATGCTCTGGTCGGCCTGGTACAGATGATTTCACACCCACTGTTTAGAGGTTGGGTGCCTATCTCATCGGGCAATCGGCTGCTGGGGATGTTCCAGCAACCCAATTTACAAGCCTCATTGATGGCAACAGCGGTGGCGTTGGCACTCTGGTTAGCGACTACGAAAACCTTCAATGAACAGCGCTGGCCGCAAAAATCAGCGCTCTTTCTAACGCTGTTTCTAGCATCACTAGAGGTCACTGCATCCGGTTCTAGGGTCGGTTTGATCGGTGCTGTGCTAGCGCTGTTGTTGATCTGCGCAGGGCGTATTAAAGCGTTGATCAGTCAGCCGCTATTGGCGATTGCGTTGGCATTCACACTGGGAACCGGAGCTATTGCCGGTTATCAAGCCAATGATGGTGCACTGCAGGCCTACAACAAGATCGAAAAACTGGCTGAAGAGGGTAAGGACGCTCGTCCTCATATCTATCGTATTGCTCTGGATGTGTTTGAACGCTCTCCGCTGTTTGGTCACGGCATCGGTAGCTTCCAGTCTGAATTCCAAAAAGAGCGTGTCACCTACTATCAGACAACGGACGCTTCAGCGGTCGATGGAAGTCCTCGATTCTCCCATCCTCACAATGAACTGCTGTTTTGGATGGACGAGGGCGGCTTGGTCGCACTGCTGGCCATTGGTATCGCGGTCTTAGGGGTTGTGTTGCAGTTGATCCGTTTAGGGTGGGGAGAGGGGTTGGCGCTTGCCGCACTGCTATTACCCATCGCTCTGCATACCCAGACAGAGTTACCTTTTTATATTTCAACATACCACTGGATTCTACTGACACTGCTGTTAGCCGTGCTCTTCTCGCACCGCACTCTTATCAAACCGGTCAAACTCTCGCTGGGTGCGACCGCTCTTTTGAAAGGTAGTCCACTATTCATTGTGCCGATTATGGTGCTCTTTTTGGTTCACTCGCTGTTGTCGCAGACCGGAATCATGCAGTACTACAAACATCGCGGCACTGAGCCCACCCATTTGAGGTTCGCGCTCAACAATGTCTACTTTAAAGAGTTGGGTGAGTACTTTGTAATGCGCTCTTCACTCTATGGTGCGATAGAGCATCAAGATCAGAATGCTGTATTGGGCTTTATTGAGTGGGGCGAAGCTTATCTTGAACAGATACCGGATATTCAACTCTATAGAGATGTGGCGATTGCTCGTCAAAATATCGGGGATGAGGAGGGTGCGCTAGCGCTGATTGCTCAAGCGAAAGCGATCTACCCTAAGGATCGATCCATCGAAGATACTCACCGTCGATTAGAGGCCGGTGAGCCGTTGGTGACGTCGAGCCTAGCCTTGCCTCAATCCGAAGAGTGATTGGGAGCTTCTCGATCCCGAGCTACTTCAATCAGTTCCGCGTTTTTGGTCTTGTCGATCTGTTTTAAGCGCTGATGCATGGCTGTTTTGGCTAACAGGTGCCCAGTTAAAGGGGCGCTGATGAACAGGAACAGCGTGATCAAAAGTTGCTGCACACTTAATGAACCCTGATCAAACAGAGTGAATAGCATTGATGCAATCAAGATCGCACCCATACCGAGGGTGGTCGCTTTTGTAGGTGCGTGCAAACGGGTGTAAACGTCAGGAAGACGAATCAGACCCAGTGAACCAATCAGAATTAATGATCCGCCTAGCAGCAGTAGCAGAGATAGGATCAATTCAATCGCAAAATTCATAGTTGTTCTGTCCTATCCCTTACTCAATGATATCGCCGCGCAGAAGGTATTTGCAGAGCGCGGCCGTGCTGACAAAGCCGAGCATGGCGATTAACAGTGCGGCTTCAAAGTTGATTGAGCTGGCTTGCACAATGCCATAGATCAGAATCAAACCAATACTGTTAATGTAGAGCGTATCCAAGCTCAGAATGCGCTCGGGCAACGAGGGGCCTCTGACTAAACTGTAGGTGTTCATGATAAGAGCGATGCTGATCATGACGAGAACGATTTTAAGGCTGATCTCTAACATTGGAATATCTCCTTCAGCGGGGTCTCGTAACGCTGTTTAATCTCATCAATCAACGCTTGCTCGTCGGGAAGATCAAGGGCGTGTATGTAAAGCCACTCTCGATCCTTGCTCACTTCGGCACTCAAGGTTCCAGGCGTCAGTGATATGGTTGAGGCAAGCAGGGTGATCGGGAGATCCCCCGTTAAGTTAAGCGGGTAGGCGATAAAACCAGGTTGCAGTGCTTTGGTTGGCCCTAGAATCAATTTGGCTACCGCAAGATTGGCGACCACGATATCCCACAGTAATACCAGAATGTATCTGATCAGTTTTAGCGGTCTCTTAACCGCCATCTGTTGAGTCTGTAGAGGTTCTGTCAGTAGTGGGATTCCCAAGGCTAGGATCAACCCCAGCACTATTTGCCCGAGCGAGAAACTGTTGTTCATCAGCAACCAGACAATTAACAGAACCAGTGACAAGAAGGGGCGTGGTAGCCAAGATCGTACGAAACTCATCGTTGCACTCCTTTAGCCATAATCTGTGTCGGGTCCTGCTCAAACGCTCGTAACTGCTCAACAGTTGCGTCTGTGTACTGGGTGATTGGGCCGGCAAATAGGCTCATCAACGGTGCAGCGCTCAGCAGTATGCCGACCGCAATAAATTTACGCGTTGCTGAGGCCTTGCTGCTATCCGGTTTGCCGTTGGAACGCCAAAACAGTGTCGATCCGGCGCGTGAAAAGGCGACCAGTGCTGCCAAACTGCCGATCAATAACAGCGGCCAAGCCCAGACCAGTGCCGAGCTGCTGTCGATCGACTTCATGATCAAAAACTTACCAATAAAGCCCGACAGTGGTGGCATGCCGATCAGAGTTAGAGCTGCAATGAAAAAGAGTATCCCAATGCCCATCGGCTGCGCCAAAGAGCGACCGGCCACGATTCGGTCAAACGAGCGTTCACGCTGCTCAGCGATAATGTCCCCGATTAGGAAGAAAGCAGCGCCCGCTAGCGTAGAGTGAACGGCGTAATAGAGCGCTGCTGATAGCGAGTTTGCACTGCCAAAACCGACGGCCACCAACAGCGTGCCGACAGACAAAATGACTAAGTGAGCGGCTAGACGTTTCACGCTCGGTGCTGAAATAACCCCCAGAGTTGCCATCACCAGTGTGCCGAGCGCCAATACCCAGATCCAATCCTGTCCTAGATCGGTTAGAGCACCAGCGCTGTCACCAAAGATCAGGTTTTGAACGCGAATGATTGAGTAGATGCCCACTTTGGTCATGATGGCAAAGAGCGCCACAACGGGGCCTGGGGCCGATGCGTAGGTTCTTGGTAGCCAAAATTGTAGAGGCAGTAGCGCCGCTTTCAGAGCGAACACCGAGAACAGCATCATGCCGCCAATCTTAGTCAGTTGAATCTCAGACTCATTAAGCTCACGTACTCGCAGCGCCATATCGGCCATGTTTAGGGTGCCGAGCGTGCCGTAGATGATGCCTAACGCAAACAGAAAGATCGCAGAGCCGACAAGGTTCAGGAAAACATAGTGCACAGCTGCACTGGTTTTGTGTTTTCCGCCACCGTGAATCAGTAGAGAGTAAGAGGCGATCAGCAGGATCTCAAAAAAGACGAATAGGTTGAATATATCCCCTGTCAGAAAAGCACCGTTGATCCCCATCGCTTGGAACATCATCAATGGGTAGAAGTAGCGCCCTTGGTTATCGTCACCTGCGCTGGCATAGAGATTGGCGGCCAATAACAGAACAGAGGTCAGCAGAACCATCAGACTCGATAGACGATCTCCAACTAGCTGGATGCCGAACGGCGCATCCCAGTTACCCAGTGCATAAAGCGTTACATTACCTGCTGATGCTGACATGAGCAGAGCGACTGAGACGATCACCATAGTGAGCGAACCTACCAGGCTGATGACACGTTGGCGCTCAATGCTTTTTTCAAACAGAGGCAGTAGCTGCAGCGTGGCTAACAGAAGCGGCAGAATGATAGGCAGAGTGATTAGGTGATTCATTTCTGCTCTCCGCTCTGTTCTGGTAGTCGGCCATCGACATGATCGTTACCTAGGTCGGCACGGGCTCGAATGGCCAGGATGACCGCGAAGGCGGTCATCGCAAAACCGATAACAATGGCGGTGAGAACCAGCGCCTGCGGAACAGGGTCCGGTATTGCTAGGCCAGATTTCAATACCGCGGCACCATCAATGACGAGTCTGCCGGCGGAAAAAATAAACAGGTTCACGGCGTAAGAGAGCACCGTTAAACCAAGTACCACTGGGAAAGTACGACCACGAAGTACCAGAAATACCCCCACAGCGGTGAGTAGGCCAATAATCAAACTGATCAGTAGCTCCATTATTTAGACTCCTCTGGACGTGCGTGGGTCGTCAGTGCACCAAGGTTCCCGAGTATAAGCAGCGTTGAACCAATGACGGTTAGGTAGACCCCTAGATCAAACAACATGGCACTGGCCAACTCGAACTTACCGATACCCGGCAGATAGAAGTAATCAAACCACGAACTTAAGAAGGGGTAGCCAAACAGCCAGCTGCCCATTCCCGTAGCGCCTGCGATGATCAAACCGACAGAGATCAGCCACTGGTAGTTCAGTTTCGAGCGTTCGCGCATGAAATCGACACCGTTGGCGATGTACTGCAGGATCAGTGCTACAGCGGTTACTAGACCGGCAATAAAGCCACCACCAGGCAGGTTGTGGCCACGTAAGAAGATGTAAGCCGACACCAAGAGAGCTAGTGGAAGCAGTGCTCTAGAGACGGTCGCAAGCATCATCGGGTGGTGATCGTTGCTCCAAGGTATGCCGTTAAGATCAGCTGATGGCATGAAGAGTTTCATACGTGCGATCAGTTTGTAGATACCTAAACCGGCAATGCCCAGTACAGTGATCTCGCCAAAGGTATCAAAGCCCCTGAAGTCGACCAGAATCACGTTGACCACATTGGTGCCGCCGCCACCTGTTTTTGAGTTGGCGATGAAGAAGTCGGCGATCGAGGTTTGCGGATGCGTCATCATGGCGTAACTAATGGTTGCCATCACACCACCAATCAGGGTTGCCAAACCAAGATCACGTACCACCGATGAGGGGCTAGCGGCTTTTGCAGTGACCTGTGGTAAGAAGAAGAGTGCGAGCATCAACAGTATCACCGTGACCACTTCAACTGAGAGTTGAGTCAGTGCTAGGTCAGGTGCTGAGAAGCGGGCAAAGATAAGCGAGACGATTAAGCCGACGACCGAGACAGCAATCAGTGCGATCATCCGTTTGCGGTGCCAGATCAGCGTCACCAGTGTGGAGACGACCAAAATGATGGTAGCGACGATGCTAATACCATCGACCGGCAGCAGTGGGCGTGCTCCCTCTAAATTGATCAGCTTCGTCATTGGAACCGTCGTAAAGAGCGCAACACTCAAGATGAACAGCATGGTGTAGCGTTGCAGCGATCCGTTCTCAAGTGTGCCGTAAATTCTTGTGGCAGCATCCACAATGCGCTTGATGTTTTGATCAAAGATCGCTTTAGCGTCTCGTTCAGGGAATTGCGCCTGAAACTCAAACAACTGCTTACGGGTCGCGTAGACGACAATGCCACCCAACAGTGCAATGAAACTCATCAGCAGTGGGAAGTTAAATCCGTGCCATATGGCCAAGCTGTAGTAGGGCGTCTCGCCTTGCAGCAGAGAGGTTGCAGCGCTGTGTAGAATCTCTGCAACTACCAGACCAGGGGCAATACCCACGACAAAACAGAGTGCGACCAGTATCTCGACCGGAATCTTCATGTAGCGTGGAGGCTCATGCGGTGTCTTAGGAAGATTGATCGGTTCACCGTTAAAGAAGACGTCATGAATGAAGCGCAACGAGTAGGCGACTGAGAAGATACCGGCAACAGTCGCTAGAACAGGCAGAATCCATGAGAGCGCACCCAGTGACCCCTGCTGTAGGGTCTCTGCAAAGAACATCTCTTTGGACAAGAAGCCGTTCAGTAGCGGTACCCCTGCCATGGCCAGTGCCGCGACCATCGCTAGCATTGCTGTGTGAGGCATGTATCTCCACAAGCCGTTCAGCTTGCGCATATCCCGTGAACCCGTCTCATGATCGATGATGCCCGCTGCCATGAACAGTGAAGCCTTAAAGGTCGCGTGGTTAATGATGTGGAAGGTAGCAGCGACCGCCGCAAGCTTTGAGTTTAAACCGAGTAGTAGCGTGATCAGACCTAAGTGGCTGATAGTGGAGTAGGCGAGAAGCCCCTTAAGATCGTGCTTAAACAGAGCCATGTAAGCGCCAACCAGCAAGGTGGCAAGACCGGTCAAGGTGACAATCAAGAACCACATATCGGTACCCGCAAGCGCCGGGTAGAGTCGAGCCATCAAAAAGATGCCCGCTTTCACCATGGTTGCTGAGTGTAGATAAGCGGAGACCGGTGTCGGCGCCGCCATTGCGTGGGGCAGCCAGAAGTGGAATGGAAACTGTGCCGACTTTGTAAAAGCACCCAAAAGCACTAGGACTAGAATATAGGGGTAGAGCTCAGAGCCACGGATTAGATCCCCTTGAGCCAATACATCCGTCAGGTTGTAGCTGCCGACTACCTGGCCGATCAGCAAAATGCCTGCAAACAACGCCAAACCACCCATTCCAGTAATGGTCAGTGCCATGCGAGCACCTTTGCGCGCTTCGCTCTTGTGATTCCAGAAGCTGATCAACAAGAAGGAGCTGATGCTGGTCAGTTCCCAAAATAGCCAGAGTTGAATCAGGTTCTCTGACAGCACAATACCCAGCATCGCAGTCATAAAGAGAATCAACATCGCATAGAAGCGCGGCATGTTGTCCTGCTCTGAGAGGTAGTAACGAGCATAGAGGATAACAAGAAGGCCGATGCCTAAGATCAACAGGGCAAACAGCAGTGCAAACCCATCGAGTCGGAAGGCGAGTTCTAATCCGACTGCTGGAATCCATTCGAATCGCTCAACAAAGCGCTCGCCATCGAATACCGAGGGTGTGTATGAGATCAGGATAGTCAAAGCGACCGCTGGCAGTGCGGCCGTCGCAAACGCACAGGCCGTTCTCGACACCTTGTTGGCAGAAAGTGAAACGAACACCCCTATGAGTGTCAGTAGGGGGATCCAGAACAGGTTTAGCACCGAAGTAGACCTCTGAAATGTAAGGTTTTATCTTATTTCTGATCTATAAAGAGTGCGGGTAAAGGGATTGATTTTCAAGCAACTGATCCCTTTTTTTATTCCATAATTCAATAAAGGTATAACCAAGCGTTGGGTGTTGCTGGTTTGGGCATAGATCGGCGGCTGGCAGTAACACGTGTGCGTAATTTTCCAGGTCCTTATGTGGCAGGTTGAACTGCTCGGTTTCGACGATCTCTTGGTCAAAGCAGAGCAGGTCAATGTCGAGGGCGCAGTAACGACCGCTCATGCGTCCCTGCTGAATCTCGATCGACTTCAGTGCATCAATCAACGACGCCTTGTCTAGTTCTGTTTCAGCTTTGGTGACCAGATTAAGGTAGTCGGGTTGGGATGGATCGATAGCGGAGCTGCGGTAGCAGGGTGAGTGTTCGATGCTGCTGCAAAAGTGAGTGAGCTGCTCTAGGCCGGCGCGAATGTTGGATTCAGCATGATGGTTGCTACCGACGCCGAGCAGAATGTGGTGCACTAGAAACTTACTCCGCGAGCAATTCGAACGCCGACCAGTTCCGCTTCAGCTACGGCGATCGGTTTGCCGATCTCAAGACGCAGTCCAGGAATATTGAATTGAGCCATTAAGAACTCGGATAGGTTTTCGGCGAGTGTCTCCAGTAGCTCCGCTTTGGCCTCTTGGCAGAACTGAATAACCGCTTCACTGACGGCGGCGTAATTGATAGAGGCCTCTAGATCATTGTTCTTGGCCGCGTCGCGAATATCGTTGGCCATCTCTAAATTGATCACCATAGGCTGAAGTTCTGTCCGTTCATGCGGATAGATGCCAATGATCGCTTCGAATCTAAGATTTTTTATAAAAATTGTGTCCATCATTGCACCTCTCCAACTGAACCAAGGGCAGTTAGTGTCTCCATTGGCCAGCGTGGCTGGGCTGTAATGGCGAGTGGTGATCGCTCCCCAGCCATTAAGCGCTGAGTGCCTGCATAGGCAATCATCGCGCCGTTGTCGGTACAGAACTTGGGGCGGGCGTAGAAGAGTTTAGCGCCCTCTTTTTTGGCCATATCGCCCAATTTTTTACGAAGTTTTTTGTTGGCGCTAACACCACCTGCGATCACCAGCTCTTTAAAACCGGTCTGTTGAATCGCACGGCGACACTTAATCGCCAATGTATCGACCACGGCATCTTCAAAACAGGCCGCAATGTCAGCTGAGGTTTGTTGATCCAGTTCGCCCATTTCGCGTTTTGCTGCTTCGACCGTGTTCAAGGTGAAGGTCTTCAAACCTGAGAAACTAAAATCGAGCCCGGGACGATCGGTCATGGGTCTTGGGAAGGTGTAGCGATCGCTGTTGCCACTTTCGGCAAGTTTGGCGATCAGCGGGCCACCAGGGTAGTCCAACCCCATCATTTTCGCCGCTTTATCAAAGGCTTCGCCGGCGGCATCGTCCAAAGATTCCCCCAGTAGAGAGTATTCGCCGATCCCTTTGACGCTGACGAGCTGGGTGTGGCCACCTGACACTAAAAGCGCGACGAAAGGAAAGCTTGGTGGTGTCTCCTCTAGCATCGGGGCTAGTAGGTGCCCCTCCATGTGGTGGACGCCCACCGCAGGGATGCCCAGAGCTAGAGCCAATGCTCGACCAGTAGAGGCGCCCACCATCAGGGCGCCAATCAGTCCAGGTCCAGCTGTGTAAGCAATGGCATCAATAGAGTGCAGCGTACACTCAGCCTCTTTGCAGACTTCTCTAATCAGTGGGATTAGCTTGCGCACGTGATCTCGCGAGGCGAGTTCTGGTACGACGCCACCATACTCAGCGTGCATCTCTACTTGCGAGTAGAGCGCGTCACCTAAAAGGCCGCGTTCGCTGTCATAGAGCGCTACGCCGGTTTCATCACAGGAGGTTTCAATACCGAGTACAAGCATTCAGAGCTGGCCTTAATCAGTGCTATTAATGGTGCCTCATATTATTCAGAAATCTGGCTAGTTAGTGAAGCGTTAAATTGCTTTACATCAGCTGTGGTGCTCTGTATTATTTGGCGCCCTCGGAAAATTACGTCCGAGGTTAATTTAAACCAAACTTGAAAGGTAATTGGAAAACATGCCAGCCGTTAAAGTTAAAGATAACGAGCCATTTGACGTTGCACTACGTCGTTTCAAACGTTCTTGCGAAAAAGCAGGTATCCTAGCTGAAGTTCGTAAACGTGAAGCGTACGAAAAGCCAACAACTGCTCGTAAGCGTGCAGCTGCAGCAGCAGTTAAGCGTCACGCTAAAAAGCTTCAGCGTGAAAACGCTCGTCGCGTTCGCCTTTACTAATTAAGTAAAGACGCAGACTAGATTCCTTGTGGTCGAGTCTTTGTAGTAAACGATAGATTAGGTTATTAAGATGTCTTCATTGAAGAGTCAGATTACTGATGAAATGAAGGTTGCAATGCGCGCTAAAGATAAAGTGCGTCTTGGAACGATCCGATTGATGCTGGCTGAGTTAAAGCGCATCGAAGTGGATGAGCGCATCGAACTTGATGATGATCGCGTGCTCGCGGTGCTAGACAAGATGGTCAAGCAGCGCAAAGACTCGATTGCCCAGTATCAGGCGGCTGAGCGTCCTGAACTGGCGGAAAAGGAGCAGCAAGAGACGGAGGTGATTAAAACTTTCTTGCCGCAGCCTCTCAGTGATGTAGAGATCGATGCAATTATCGATGCAGCAATTGCTGCAACCGATGCTTCCGGCATGCAGGCGATGGGCCAAGTAATGGCCATCATCAAGCCGCAACTTCAAGGTCGTGCCGACATGGGAGCCGTTTCAGGTAAGGTCAAAGCGAAACTCTGATAGAGTGTTCGCTGGAACAGACAGCGAGCAGTTGAATGTCAGGAAGAATTCCGCAGCACTTCATAGATGACCTTTTAGCGCGAGTAAACATCGTTGATGTGATCGATTCGCGTATCAAGCTTAAGCGTGCCGGTAAAAACTACTCCGCACTCTGCCCATTCCATAAAGAGAAATCCCCGTCGTTTTCAGTCAGTCCTGATAAGCAGTTCTACTACTGTTTTGGTTGTGGTGCTGGCGGCAATGCGCTCGGTTTTGTTATGGAGTATGAGAAGCTCAACTTTCCTGAAGCTATTGAAGAGTTAGCGCGTACCGTTGGTGTGGATGTGCCGCGTGAGCATGATCGTCAGCGCGATGTGGCTTATGAGAAACAGGTCAAGAAACAGTTTGATCTGCTCGAAAGTGCTAACGCCTTTTATCAACAGCAGTTGCGCAATCACAGCGACAAAGCCAAAGCAGTAGCCTATCTGAAAGAGCGTGGCCTAAGTGGTCAGATCGCTGCGCGTTTTCAATTGGGTTATGCCCCTCCGGGTTGGGATAATCTGCAGAAACATATTGCCAAAGAGACTGAAGATGCTGATTCGCTGCTGCTAAAGTCCGGCATGATGGTTGAAAACGAAGAGCGCGGCCGTCGTTACGACCGTTTTCGCGATCGCATTATGTTCCCTATTCGTGATATGCGTGGTCGCACGATCGGTTTTGGTGGACGTGTATTAACGGACGAAAAACCGAAATACCTCAACTCCCCAGAGACCGATACCTTCCATAAGGGCAAAGAGCTTTATGGTCTCTATGAGGCGCGTCAGCATACCGGCTCGTTAGAGCGTCTGCTGATCGTGGAAGGCTACATGGATGTGGTGAGTTTGGCGCAGCACGGTTTAACCTGGTCGGTGGCAACCTTGGGTACTGCAACCACTGAAGCTCACCTCGAGCGCATCTTTAAGATAGTGACCGAAGTGATCTTCTGCTTTGATGGTGACGCCGCAGGGCGCCAAGCGGCTAAGCGTGCGTTGGATACCTGTGTGCCGGTCATGAAAGATGGTTTAACGGCTCGTTTTCTGTTCCTACCGGATGGTGAAGACCCTGACACGCTGGTGCGCAGTGAAGGTCTGGATGCCTTTACGGCACGAGTGGATGAGTCTCTGCCGTTCAGTGAGTATTTCTTTAAGGCGTTGAGTGACAATATCGATCTCACCTCGATGGATGGTCGAGCTCGCTTTTCGACTCAGGCACTGCCCAAAATTCGTAGCATGCAGACCTCGGTGCTGCAGCAGATGATGTTGGATCGGGTTGCCGAGATGACCGGTTTGACGATAGAGCAGTTGGATACTATCGCTAACCTGCACTCCAAAGTGGAGACGATCGCGCCTGAGCCTGCCGCTCGACCCAAACCCTCGTATAAGCCAGAGTCGATGCCGGATTATGACTCGGGTGAGTATCAGCATCCGCGCTATTTCGAATCGGAGCCGAGCTACTCAGATTCTTACTCCTCTCAGGCTCCGCAAGCTTCAGGGCCGGTGAGATCGGGTATCAGCGCTAAGATCAACCTGGTTAACTCTGCGATTTCGATATTGTTGCATCGTCCCGATTTGGCGCATCAGGTGGTTAAGGCCGCTGAATTGGAAGGGCTCTACGTTGAGAATATTTCGCTGCTTAGGCAGTTGCTCAGCTACCTGCAGACCACTCCCGATGCTAGCCTAGGTACGCTGCTGTTGGATTGGCAGCGTGACCCAGAAATGGCGCCCAATCTGCTAATGCTCAATGAGATCTCACAGGTCGATCCAGTGCTCGACAATGTCGATGCCAAGGTGTTGCTGGATGATGCCATGGGGCGCTTATTATCACGTAAATACGAGCACGAATTGGCTGAATTGATACGTCTCTCGCGTGAGCGACCACTGACTAACGAAGAGAAACAACAGCTGGCGCAACTCTTGGCACGTAAGGCCTTGTAAACCCTTCTTTCTGTCCCCACTTATAAACTATTAATAACCCTGCCGTTAATCCGTCTTTAACTGGCAGAGGTTGAACTTTTTAGCTATACTTCGGCGCTTGCAATTTTTGCGCGCCCAACGTGGCTAGACACAGGATTTTAAATGTCTGACAACACTGAACAGCAGCAATCACGCCTTAAGGAACTTATCGCTAAAGGTAAGGAACAGGGCTATTTGACCTACGCTGAGGTGAACGATCACCTCCCTGAAGATATCGCCGATCCCGATCAGGTAGAAGATATCATCCGCATGATCAATGACATGGGTATCTCCGTGTCTGAAGTTGCGCCGGATGCTGAAACGCTTCTTATGACCGACGGTGATGCAGGTGACGATACTGACGAAGAGGCGGTTGCCGCTCTTGCTGCAGTGGAGTCGGATGCCGGTCGTACTACCGATCCCGTGCGCATGTACATGCGTGAGATGGGTACCGTTGAGCTGCTGACTCGTGAAGGCGAGATCGAAATTGCGAAACGTATTGAAGAGGGTATCCGTGGTGTCATGGGTGCGCTTGCTCAGTTCCCAGGCAGTGTTGCCTTGGTGCTTGATGCCTACAAAACGACCGTTGAAGAGGAGGGTCGTTTAAGCGATTTGTTCAGCGGTTACATCGATCCTGATGCTGAAATCGCCAATAACAATCCTATTCCTGAAGAGGAGGAGGTTGAAGACGCAGACGATGATTCGGATGACGACGACAGCAACGATGATGATTCAGAAAAGGATCGTGGTCCAGACCCAGAAGAGGCGGCTGAACGTTTCGGTGCCATCGAAGAGGCTCTGGCTAAACTGATTAAAGCAGAGAGCAAAGGTCGTGATTCATCAGCATTTGGTGCAGCCCTTGAAGAGCTAGCACTGGTGTTTGCTCCCGTTAAACTGTCTCCACGCTACTACGATATGTTGGTTAGCCGTGTTCGTGGCTACATCGATCGTATCCGTACACAAGAGCGCAACATCATGCGTATGTGTACTCAGAAGTGCCGTATGCCGCGTGATCAGTTCATTAAAACCTTCCCAGGTAATGAAACTAATCCTGATTACTTCGATGATCTCGTTAAAGCGGGTAAGCCATACTCTGATGCGATCTCAGCAAGCCTAGATGATCTTAAACGTGCACAGCGTCGTCTGGTTGCCGTTGAAGAGGAGCTAAACATTGATCTAACCGAGATCAAAGAGGTTAACCGTCAGTTATCGATCGGCGAAGCGCGTTCACGTCGCGCGAAGAAAGAGATGGTTGAAGCCAACTTACGTCTGGTTATCTCGATCGCTAAGAAGTACACCAACCGTGGCCTGCAGTTCTTGGATCTGATCCAAGAGGGTAACATCGGTCTGATGAAAGCGGTTGATAAGTTCGAATACCGTCGCGGTTACAAGTTCTCGACCTATGCGACCTGGTGGATTCGTCAGGCGATTACTCGTTCGATTGCCGACCAAGCACGTACTATCCGTATTCCAGTTCACATGATCGAAACGATCAACAAACTGAACCGTATCTCACGTCAAATGCTGCAAGAGTTTGGTCGAGAAGCGACACCGGAAGAGCTAGCAGAACGTATGGAGATGCCGGAAGATAAGATCCGTAAAGTTTTGAAGATCGCTAAAGAGCCGATTTCGATGGAGACACCAATCGGTGACGACGAAGATTCGAGTCTTGGTGATTTTATTGAAGATACAACGATGCACTCTCCTGTTGATTCGGCGACAGGTGAAGGTTTACGTGAGTCGACGCGTGCTGTCTTGGCGGGTCTAACTGCTCGTGAAGCAAAAGTACTTCGTATGCGCTTTGGTATCGATATGAATACTGACCACACTCTAGAAGAGGTTGGTAAGCAGTTCGACGTAACGCGTGAGCGTATTCGTCAGATCGAAGCGAAAGCACTGCGCAAGCTTCGTCACCCAAGTCGTTCTGATCACCTACGTGGTTTCATCGACGAATAAATCTTTGATTTATAAGTTATTGCGCCCATATTACCAGCTAGGTATTATGGGCGCGCTTCTTAGGGCCCATAGCTCAGTTGGTTAGAGCGCTCGACTCATAATCGATCGGTCGCAGGTTCAAGTCCTGCTGGGCCCACCACTCTCTTTAGCTCCCGTTGGAGCGGTCTTGAAAAGGCCGCGACTTTCTCTTGTTGGAGCGATCTCGAAGAGGTCGCGATCATTTTATCTCTAGATCAAGAGCTGTCTATCCGACTCGCGTCGGCTAGCCTTCTTCTTTGTGTGAGCAAAGAAGAAGCAAGAAAACACACCCCGCTCCTTCGGCCTTCGGCACACTGCGCGCGATACTCTTTTTCTAACATCGAAAGGCACATTTCAGAGCCTGCTCCGTGCAGGCGCTGAAACTCTCGCCCATCCGGGGCTCGATCCTTTCAACGTCTTAACGAAAAAGAGCACCGTGCTCGTTCTCAGTCGGACGGGGAACAGGGTGCCACATTCGAATCTCGTGCTGTTGGAGCAGTCTTGAAAAGGCCGCGATGGGTATTAATGTGAATTTAGCAAACGGCACCAGTGACTGGCTTTAGCCTGTCATCTGCTATATCGGTGTTTTCCAGATTGGTAGTAAAGTTTACCAGCGGATGACAGGCTGAAGGCCTGTCACCGATGATGCTTCATCTATCGGCTACAAATCGCCCCACCAATCTGTACCCACTCATCATCGTTTTGAATCTGCAGTACATCAAACACCTGCACTTCGGCGGGTTTGATGTCGTAGCGGGTCAGTAGTTGGCAGACGCGTTCTGCGTCGCTATTACGGTTTTGGCCGTTGGGTAGAACGCCGACACCTAAGATATGCCCCTTATCCCACCAGACAGGGCGAGCGGGGAAAGTGGGATCTTTGGTGAGCTCCGCCTCAACTTGTGCACGAGTCTGTAATGATACTTCAGGCTTGCCACTCTCAATGTAGTAGGTAACGGCAGCAGCTAGGATAATCAGAATGAGCAGAGTAAGACGCTTGTAGCTTTTCAAGGGGAGACCTCATTTATTAATTGAGGCGCAGTGTAGTATGAGGGGAGGGGAAGAACAACTCGTCCAAAGAAAAAGGCCGCATATGCGGCCTTAATTACTAAATAATAGTTTATGGAAGTGTGCATTTCCCTTCAGACGTACATGTAATCAAACCAGCTGTAGTACCAGATCCACCTGTAGCGTATGAATAAAAAGCAGGATCAGTAGTAGAAAGTGTAGAGTTAGAAACTGCAGAGTCTGCATATGTGCCTGCACAAACAGTTCCAGTTGGTAGGCTAGTTGAAAGCGTATCACTATTAGCTTTGTCAACCACACGTTGATTAGCAAGTGATTTAGCCTCTGATAGACAAGCAGCGTCTTTTGAATCAGCTACATAATCATTGTAAGCCGGCAATGCGATCGCAGCCAAAATACCGATGATCGCTACAACGATCATCAATTCGATTAGGGTGAAGCCCTTTTGTGTTTTCTTCATCATAAGAAACTCTCCAGTGAGTAAACTATTAATTAAATTAAGCGGTACATCCCTTGTGCCACTTGAACCCTCCCTGAGGGCTTCTCAATCCGTTGTATTAAACATAGACCAGATTTGAGAAGTTCCAAGTAAAAATTAAAAAAATTTAAATTAATTTGAAAAACCCTGATTTGACTCACTTTTTTTCGTTTAAAGGTGCAGGAATTCGAATTCTTTGCCATAGTTAAGAGAGTTAATAGAGAATCTTTGACCCATTATTTAGGAATCTTCTGTGCAGGCATCGAGTAACTTAAGCGGTTTAGCGAAGCGGTTGGTCAGTGACGGCGTGTTTACAGCCGAGACTGCGCAACAGGCTCTGCTTAAAGCGCGTGCAGAGCAGCGCTCGTTTATCTCCTATTTGATTACCAACCGTATTATCAGTGCCCGTCGTGCGGCCAGTGCCGCTTCTGAAGAGTTTGGTCTGCCGGTATTGGATCTGGATGCGATCCCATTAGATGTAATCCCTAAAGATGTGGTCGACTCTAAGGTGATTGTTCGCCACCACGCACTACCACTGATGAAGCGTAATTCTCGTCTCTATGTGGCGATCTCGGATCCGACCAATATCAAAGCCCTCGATGAGATGCGCTTTACAAGCGGTCTTCCGACCGAAGCGATTTTGGTGGAAGAGGATAAGCTGACGCGTAAGATCGAGATGGTGCTCGATTCCGAGGACAGTTCCGCCTCCCTTGGTGATCTTGGTGATAGTGACTTAGATAACCTTGAAGTGAGTGATACAGAGCTGCCAAAAGAGGAGAGCAGTGCTGAAGATGCTGCATCCGATGCGCCGATTGTTCGCTTTATCAATAAGATTCTGTTGGATGCTATTAATGGTGGTGCGTCCGATATCCACTTTGAGCCCTACGAAAAGAGCTACCGTGTCCGTTCGCGCATCGATGGTATCTTGCAAGAGGTTAGCTCACCGCCTAGAAACCTGGCAGCGCGCCTCTCTGCACGTCTTAAGGTCATGTCCAATATGGATATTGCCGAGCGTCGTGTGCCGCAGGATGGCCGCATTAAATTGAAGATATCGGCAAAACGCTCGATCGACTTCCGTGTAAACAGCTTGCCGACTCTATGGGGCGAGAAAATCGTACTGCGTATTTTGGACCCCTCCAGTGCCAAGATGGGCGTCGATGCGTTGGGCTTCGAGCCAGAGCAGCGTGAGCTCTATTTAGATACTCTTGCCCGTCCTCAAGGTATGGTGTTGGTGACCGGACCAACCGGCTCGGGTAAAACGGTGACGCTCTACACCGGTTTGAACATCCTCAACGAAGAGGAGCGTAACATCTCCACCGCGGAGGACCCGGTTGAGATCAATATGGATGGGATCAACCAGGTCCATGTGAATCCGAAAGTGGGTTTAACCTTTGCCGAAGCCCTGCGCGCTTTCCTACGTCAGGACCCGGATGTCGTCATGGTCGGTGAGATTCGTGATTTGGAGACGGCCGAGATCGCGATTAAAGCGGCTCAGACCGGCCACATGGTGTTATCAACCCTGCACACCAACTCGGCACCAGAGACACTGACGCGTCTACGTAACATGGGGGTCGCATCGTTCAATATCGCCACCTCAGCTACTTTGATTATTGCGCAGCGTCTGGCACGTCGACTCTGCACCGGCTGTAAAAAGCAGACCGATATCCCACATGAGACTCTATTAGAGCAGGGCTTTGAGGAGTCGCAACTGGCTGATTTGCATCTGTTTGAGCATAACCCAGAGGGTTGTTCGCGCTGTAACCGTGGTTACCGGGGGCGTGTCGGTATCTATGAGATGCTCGAAGTGACGCCGGCGGTGGCTGAGTGCATTATGGAGAATGGCTCGTCGCTCGACATCCTTGAGGTGGCGAAACGTGAAGGCTTTGCTACGCTTAGGACAGCAGGACTTAAAAAGGTTGCTGAGGGACTGACCAGTCTCGAAGAGATGAACCGCGTTATTAAGAACTGATCATTAATGCTTAATTATTTGATAGAAGTACTCTGAATGGCGAAGACCGCAACGCGAAAAAAATACAAAGAGCCAAAAATTCTGACCTTTGCTTGGACCGGTAAAGATAAAGCTGGTAACAAAAGTAAAGGGACCGTTGATGCGTTGACGCTCTCTGAAGCGAAGATCCAGTTGCGTAAGCAGGGGATCAACTACGACAAGGTCAAAAAACAGAGCGTTTCGATCTTCTCCAACAAAGATAAACCGATTAAACCGATCGATATTGCCTTTTTCACACGTCAAATGGCCACTATGATGCGCTCGGGCGTTCCGCTGTTACAGGGTTTGGATATCGTCGGTCAGGGTGCTGAGAAGGCGAAACTGAAGAAACTGATTTACGATATTCGTGCGGATGTGAATGGTGGCTCGGACCTGTCCACTGCCTTGTCTCGTTTCCCGCAATATTTTGATGATCTCTACGTCTCCTTGGTCGCTGCTGGTGAGCAGTCGGGTTCCCTAGAGGCGATGCTGGATCGCTTGGCACTCTACAAAGAGAAGAGTGAAGCGCTTAAAGCCAAGATCAAAAAAGCACTGACCTACCCAACCGCGGTTATTGTGGTCGGTCTTCTAGTAACCGCGATTCTGTTGGTTAAAGTGGTGCCGGTGTTTGAGGATGTCTTCGGCAGCTTCGGTGCCGACTTGCCCGCCTTTACTAAGTTCGTTGTTAATCTCTCTGAGATCGCGCAAAGTTATTGGCTCTATGTGCTGGGCCTGCTGTTTGTCGGTGGCTACTTCTTCCGGCGCGGCATGATCCATTCGAAGAAGTTCAGAGACTCCGTCGAACGAGCCAGTCTTAAAATCCCAGTGATTGGTGGCATACTCTATAACGCAGCGGTTGCTCGATTTGCCCGGACACTGGCGACGACGTTCTCGGCGGGTGTGCCGTTGGTGCAGGCTCTTGAGTCCTGTGCGGGTGCCGCCGGTAACGTGGTGTTCCACGATGCCATCATGCAGATCCGCAATGGTATTGCTGCCGGACAATCCTTGAAAAATGCGATCAATATGACCGGTGTATTCCCCGTGATGACCGTTCAGATGGTCGCCATCGGTGAAGAGGCCGGTTCACTTGACTCCATGCTCGATAAAGTCGCCGAGTTCTTCGAAGCGTCCGTCGACAACGCCGTCGATAACCTATCCAGCCTGTTAGAACCGCTGATCATGGTGGTGCTAGGTACCTTGGTTGGTGGTTTGGTTGTTGCTATGTACCTACCGATCTTCCAGCTTGGGCAGGTTGTAGGAGGATAGTTTTCTATCCTCCAGTGACAGGCTTCAGTCTGTCATCTGCTGGTAGATTTTAACCGGCGATCTGGAAAACGTTGAAAGAGTGGATGTCAGGCTAAAGCCAGTCACTGATGCTTTTAGATAATTCTAATGAATACCAATCGCGGCCTTTTCAAGACCGCTCCAACAAAGTGCCTGATTCGAATCTCGTGCCAGTCGTCCCCGTCCGACTGAGAACGAGCACGGTGCTCTTTTTCGTTAAGACGTTGAAAGGATCGAGCCCCGGATGGGCGAGAGTTTCAGCGCCTGCACGGAGCAGGCTTAGAAACACGACGTTTTGTATGCAGATGATGCAGGTGCAAATCATCTGTCTGAAATGTGCCTTTCGATGTTAGAAAAAGAGTATCGCGCGCAGTGTGCCGAAGGCCGAAGGAGCGGGGTGTGTTTGATCCACAGGATGTGGTGAATGCCGAAAGTGCAGGAGCACACTTTCGGCCCTGCTTCTTCTTTGCTCACACAAAGAAGAAGGCTAGCCGACGCTAGTCGGATAGATTGCCCTTGATCTTCCCAAAACAACAACACAAAAATAGTTAGCTGGCACAGATCAAACCCATTAAAATAATGGCCTATTATTTTTAACTCCGAGGAACTCTCCATGGCTGTTGGTCCTGACACTCTTCCTACGCTTCACCCTGTTGCAGGTTTCAAAATTGGTATTGCCAGTGCGGGCATTAAGAAGCCTGGACGTCGCGATTTTGTTGTGATGGAGTTTCCGGAGAGTGCGTCAGTAGCGGGTGTTTTTACTAAGAACGCTTTCTGTGCGGCCCCTGTTCATTTAGCGAAAGCCAATATGGCGACGGGTCAGGTGCGTTACTTGGTCACTAACACGGGTAATGCGAATGCCGGTACTGGTGAGCAGGGGATGATGGATGCTAAAGCGGTCTGTGCAGAGCTTGCACAGCGCGCGGGTGTTGCTGACTCTCAGGTAATGCCTTACTCAACCGGCGTCATTGGTGAGCCTCTGCCAGTCGATAAGATCGTTGGTGCGTTAGATGCTGCATTGGCTGATCTTAAAGAGGACAACTGGTTGGATGCCGCTTGGGGCATTATGACGACTGATACTCGTGCTAAAGCGGCGTCTGAGCAGATCGAAGTGGATGGTAAAACCATTACGATTACCGGCATCTCCAAAGGTGCAGGGATGATCATGCCAAACATGGCGACAATGCTAGGGTATGTGGCGACCGATGCCGAGATTGATCAGGTGTTGTTGCAGTCGTGGATGAGCGCGGCGACAGAACGATCCTTTAACCGCATCACTGTCGATGGCGACACCTCGACAAATGATAGCTGTACTCTGGTTGCGACGGGTGCTTCTGGGGTTCGAATAGAGGCGGACAGCGCTGCAGCAACGGCCTTTGTTGAAGCCTTTAACCGTATTATGTTGCAACTCGCTCAGTTGATTGTGCGTGATGGCGAGGGCGCAACGAAGTTTGTTGAGATCCGTGTCGACTCGGCTGAAACGTCAAAAGAGGCGTTGGATGTTGCTTACACCATTGCTCATTCGCCACTGGTGAAAACCGCTCTATTCGCCAGTGACCCTAACTGGGGCCGTATCTTGGCCTGTGTGGGTCGTGCCGGCATTGAAAACCTTGATCTGGACGCGCTGCAAATCTACTTAGGCGATGTCTGCATTGTCGAGAAAGGTGGTCGAGCGGCCAGCTACACCGAAGAGCAGGGGCAGGCTGTGATGAATGAGGAGGATATTCTGATTCACGTGGTGCTCAACCGAGGTAGTGCGAGCGAGACGGTTTGGACGACTGACCTATCGAAAGAGTATGTGTCGATCAATGCCGACTACCGTTCATAAGAGACTGTTCAAATAATCGCTATGAAACAGATACTGGTTGCCGCTGCCGCAATACTGAATCTACAAGGCCAACTGCTGATTGCCAAGCGCCCCGATGATAAACACCAGGGCGGGCTTTGGGAGTTTCCGGGCGGTAAGGTAGAGGCCGAAGAGTCGGTTGAGACAGCACTTAAGCGTGAACTGCTTGAGGAGATCGGTATTGAGGTTGTGCAGTGCGAGCCTCTGGTCCGTATTGAGCACGACTACAGTGATAAATCGGTTGTCTTGGATGTCTGGGTGGTCAGCTCATTCAGTGGCGAAGCGTCCGGTTTAGAAGGCCAACCTATTGAGTGGATCAACCCTGTTGAGATGGACTCCTACCAATTTCCAGAAGCGAATCTGCCGATTATCGCCGCACTGAAAACGAGATTGGGCCTCTAATGCCTCCGTTTATTTTAGGGTTAACAGGCGGTATCGCCAGCGGTAAAACGGCCGCCGCCGATCGTTTAGAATCACTCGGTGCGACACTGGTGGATACCGATCTTATTTCGCGCGAAGTAGTAGAGCCTGGTCAGCCGGCGCTGACTCAGATTAAACAGCACTTTGGTCCCGAAGTGATTCAAGATGATGGCCGGTTGAATCGTGCGGCACTGCGTGAGAGGGTCTTTCAAGATCCTAATGAGCGTCAGTGGTTAGAGGCTTTGTTGCACCCACTGATTCGTCAAACCACTATGGAACGTGCCTTAAACGCCGAGACCCCAATCGCGTTGGTGGTTGTACCCTTGCTGTTTGAGAGCGGGCACTACCAAGAGATTGATGCATCGCTAGTGATCGATGTGCCGGTCGAGGTACAACGACAGCGAACCTTGAGTCGTGACGGTGTCAGTGAAGCTCAAGTCGATTCGATTCTTGCCGCTCAGATGGATCGTCAATCTCGAATTGATCGGGCCGATTATGTGATCAGCAATACCGGCACCCTGGATGAGCTTTATTCTCAGGTGGATGCGCTCTATCATCAGCTGACCACTCAACAAACGACATAATCCGACAGGAGCCCTTGTGAAAGTTAAATGCCCCACCTGCGAAAAAAAGGTCGAGTACTCCACCGAAAACAAGTACCGCCCATTCTGTTCAGAGCGCTGTAAGTTGATTGACCTAGGCGAGTGGGCAAGCGAGGGATACAAGGTCGCGACTCAGCCGGATATTGAGGATTTCAGTTCGGGTATGAGTCCTGAAGAGTTTGAACATACACCGACTCGGCATTGAGTTTGTTGGCAAACTCATTTAAAGCCAGAACTTTCTAATCGCCTAAAGGCGATCAACCTTACTTTTTGGTCAGCAAAAAGTAAGCAAAAACTGACCACGCTCACTCGGCCTGCGGCACGCTCCGTTCAATGATTTTTCACTGAAGTCCAATAGGACACTGCAAACCGTTAATTGCTCCTGCATTAACGGAATACATGCCTTCCATGGCAATAAGTCGGCTCCTGCCTCCGTTGCAGACTTCGGCCATCCGAGCCTCAGCCGATTGAACTCTTAACCGTGAAAAACCATCGTACTCACTCTCGATCGGACGTGGACGAATCGGCACGAGATTTGTATCTGTCACTTTGTTGGAGCGGTCTTGAAAAGGCCGCGATTGGTATGCAATAAAATTTTTTAAAAAACACCAGTGACTGGCTTCAGCCTGTCATCTGCTTTATCGGTGTTTTCCAGATTGGCAGTAAAGTCTACCTGCCAGTCACCGGCACTATCGCGATCTCTGCAAGATCACTCCTACGATGTTACTTATCTGAACTAGACCAACCGCATCGATAGATCAATCGCGCGGCAGTGCTTGGTTAGCGCACCAATCGAGATGTAATCAACGCCGGTTTCGGCGTAACTCACTAGAGTGTCATCAGTGATGTTGCCGGACGCTTCCAGTTTGGCTCTGCCATCAACCAAGGCAACCGCTTCGCGCATCTGATCGGGAGTGAAGTTATCGAGCATGATGATGTCTGCACCCGCTTCTAGGGCTTGGTTTAACTCGTCAAAGCTTTCGACTTCGACCTCCACCGGTTTGCCTGGGTGGTTGGACTTGGCTTGTGAGATGGCGGATTCAATGCCGCCGGCCGCTAGAATGTGATTCTCTTTGATTAGAAACGCATCAAACAGACCGATGCGGTGGTTGTAGCAACCGCCGCAGGTGACGGCGTACTTCTGTGCCAAACGCAGCCCCGGAAGTGTCTTGCGCGTATCTAAGAGTTTAACTGGGGTGTTGGCGACCTTGTCAGAGTACTGTTTGGCGAGGGTGGCAGTGCCTGATAACGTTTGAAGGAAGTTCAGTGCTGCGCGCTCTCCGGTCAATAGGCTTCTGGCCGAACCTTTTAGAGTGAAGAGCAGTGTGTTCGGTGCGACGGAGTCCCCATCTGCCACTTTCCAATCTACCTCTACGGTCGGATCGACCTGCTTAAAGACCTCATTGACCCAAGCACTGCCGGCAATCACCGCTTGATCGCGTGAGATGATCTCGGCTTTGGCCTGCTGGCTCTCTGGGATCAGCTCCGCCGTGATGTCACCTGTACTGACGTCCTCTTCAATTGCAAGACGGACATTCGCTTCAATGGTGGGCTTTAGGGTTTCTAGCGTTAGCATCGACAGGGACTCTTCGGGTAATATGATTTGAGCAGGTATTGTACGTGATCTTACCTGCATCGCCACTGTTAGCGGGGTTCAATTTGTCAGTTAGTTTCAGTATCGATCAGCCTTCAGGCCGGCTCATAGGCGCCGACTGGATCGCCTCGCCCAATTGTAATGAGCGACCTAGTGATGAGATCTCACTGTTGGTGATTCACAACATCAGCTTGCCGCCAGGACAGTTTAATACTCAGGCGGTAGAGCGCTTCTTTTGTAATGAGTTGGACTGCAGCGAGCACCCCTACTACCAACAGATAGAGGGGTTAGAGGTCTCTGCCCATCTGCTTATAGAGCGGACGGGGCGTGTGGTTCAGTTTGTACCATTTAACAAGCGTGCATGGCATGCCGGGCAGTCCAGTTTTGATGGACGCGAACAGTGTAATGATTTCTCGATTGGCATTGAATTGGAAGGGAGCGATGATCAACCCTTTACCGATCAGCAGTACGACCAATTGGTTCAGATCACTGAGCAACTGCTGACCCACTACCCGCTGATTACCCCACACCGAATCACCGGTCATAGTGATATTGCACCGGGACGTAAAACCGATCCGGGACCCTGTTTCGATTGGGGTCGTTATTTAAACGCCCTTTGATCACTGTCAGCTAACTAATGGGAAACAGTCGCGACAGTAACACGGGTACAGCGGTCTCGACCCGTAAAATCCGCTCCCCAAGGTGAATGGCCTCTAGCCCCTGTTGCTGCATCAGATCGACTTCGTAAGGGATAAATCCGCCTTCAGGACCGACTGCTATCAATGTCTCTTCATCTGATGGTTCAGGGCAGAGTGAAGCGTTGTAGGGATGGGCGATCAGTGCGCGTTTCCCATTAACCAGCGCTGGCAGTTCATCCTCAACAAAGGGTTTAAATCGTTTACGGATATGCACTTTGGGCAGTTGTGTGTCGCCAGCTTGCTCTAGACCCAGAATCAGATGTTCGCGGATCGAGTCTTCTGACAGGACAGGCGTTGACCAGTAGCTCTTATCGACGCGATAGGCGTTGATCAGGTAGATCTCTTTTACCCCCATGGCGGCTAGGGTTTGAAAGGTCCGTTTCAACATTTTTGGACGGGGTAGGGCCAGTAGTAGAGTCGCTGGCAGTGGTTTGGGGGGCTCTTTTTGAAGGTCAACCTTAAGGGATACCGACTCAGAATCGATCTGATCCACTCTGGCTGAGCCAATCAGTCCATTCAGTTCGCCCGCTCTTAGGGTGTCGCCGACCTCTAGTTTTTGTACTTCAAGCATGTGGCGGTGACGACGGTCACTGATGCGCACCTCAGTTGAGGAGGTGAAATCCTCTTTTTCTAGAATCAGTAAATTCACATTAAGCCCTGACAAATTTTGTAATAGTGTACTGCAAAGCTGGGTGTGCGTGGGAACCTAGGTTATAGTGCCCGCATGTCTAAAGCTGCAGATCTGACTAATGACCCGATAAGACCGACACTGGTGCGCATGACTGTGCCGATGATGTTCGGCATGATCAGTCTGATGCTGTTTAACTTGGCAGACGCTTGGTTTGTCGGTCGCTTAGGCACTTGGCCGCTGGCGGCACTATCCTTTACCTTTCCGATTAGCTTCTCGCTGACCAGTCTGGCCATCGGTCTTGGTGTGGGGACTTCTGCAACTCTAGCTCGCCTGATCGGTCGCGGTGAGAAACAGCGAGTGGCACGTTTAGCGACTGATAACCTACTGATGGCAGTTTTGATTACTGCTGTGGTGGGCTTTATCGGGCAGTTTCTTTTGATTCCTATCGTAGAGTTGATGGGGGCTGCTGAGTATCTGATCCCTTATATAGACGCATACATGTCGGTCTGGTTCTTTGCGGCCATCTTTATGGTTCTGAACATGGTCTGTAACAGCACCTTCCGCTCGATGGGTGATACTCGCACCTCAGCCGCGCTGATGTTGGGCTCTTCAATTCTCAACTTTATCCTGGATCCCATCCTGATTTTTGGTTGGGCCGCTATTCCTGCGATGGGCATACAGGGTGCTGCCATTGCTAGCTTAATCGCTTGGGCGATCACCTCTGTGTTAGCGATTTGGGTGCTGTTCGTTCGTAAAAAGATGATCCTGCTAGGTGTGTTAGACCCAAGCGTGCTGTTTAAAAACTGGCGTGCAGTCTTAAAGATCAGTCTGCCCGCAGCTCTTTCAAATATGATGACACCCTTGGCTAACGGGATTCTGACAGCGATTGTTGCTCAGCACGGAGCAGCTGCGGTTGCAGCGTTTGGGGTAGGCAGTCGTATCGAATCTCTGGCCCTACTGGTCTGTTTGGCATTGTCGATGACATTGCCACCTTTCATAAGTCAGAACTTAGGTGCGAAACAGATCTCGCGTGTTAAGTCTGCCTACAGTGATGCGGTGTTCTTTGCACTGAGTTGGCAGCTGTTGATCTACTTGCTGTTAGCCTTGGGGGCAGGGCTTTGGGTGCCACTCTTTACCAACGACTCTGAGGTTGGTCGCTGGTTGGTTCTCTGGATGTTGATTGTACCGCTGGGCTTTGGATTTCAGGCGACCACCTTCCTCAGCTCGTCCAGCTTTAATGCTCTGCATCTCCCCTATCATGCGATGCGTGTCAGCATCGTTCGACTCTTTCTCTTCTACATTCCACTTGGCTGGCTTGGTAGCACCCTGTTCGACCTTAAAGGGCTCTTCATCGGTCTGGTGGTTGCCAATGCTCTGACGGCTCTGTTCGCTTGGTTCTGGATGATCCGTACCCTCAATAGGGTCTAATCAGACGTCATACCACTGTCATCTCTCTGGTTTAAATTGATCCACTACTTTGGTTCATTGTCTGACATTAAAACTTGTCAGGTTCTAAAAAGTAGAGTAATTACTTATCTAACGTAGGGTTTTTAAAGCCTCCATGGTCTATGTTTTTCCATTTCTTGTTTGCAGAGAGTGGAACGCAGAACGCAAAAAGAGAGGCCAATTCCCTGCATATCAATCGCCTCATTGAGAGTCGATCACAACACAAGGGTGAATAATATGAGTCAAAAAGTCGCACTCGTTACTGGTGGTACCGGTGGCTTGGGTGTCAGCATCTGTCGCAAATTGGCTGATGCTGGTTTTAAAGTCGTTGCTGGCTACAACTCAGGTGGTAATCACGAGAAAGCCAAAGCTTGGCAAGAGGAGCAACGCAAAGATGGCTACGAGATCGAAGTCGCTTACGGTGATGTCACTAATGCTGAGTCTTGTGCTGAGTGTATTGCGACGGTTGAAAGGCTAACTGGTGGTTCAGTTGATGTCCTAGTCAACAATGCGGGTATTACTCGCGATGGTCAGTTCAAGAAGATGAGCTGGGAACAGTGGGACGAAGTACTTAGCGCCAACCTCGACAGTATGTTCCACATGACACGCCTAGTGATTAACCCAATGCTTGAGAAAGGCTTTGGTCGTATCATCAATATCTCTTCTGTGAATGCGCAGAAGGGCCAGTTCGGTCAGGCAAACTACTCTGCAGCTAAAGCGGGTATCCACGGCTTTACTAAGGCGCTGGCGCAAGAGGTGGCTGCTAAAGGGATTACCGTCAATACAGTGTCACCAGGTTATATCCTAACCCCAATGGTGGCTAAGATTGATCAGGCAATTCAGGATAAGATTACTTCAACGATTCCTGTTAAACGTTTCGGTACACCGGATGAGATCGGCCGTACGGTAGCCTTTATTGCTGACGAAGAGTCGGGTTACATGACCGGTGCGGACTTCTCAGTGAACGGTGGTCTACACATGTTCTAATCCCTTTTTAATTCAGTTAGGGATTAATCGATGTCAGACGCAATTTTTTCAAAAGGCGTATTAAAAGGCCTAGTCAGTGCGTCTGACATCACTTTCACTCAATTGACTTCAACGTCGCCATCCACATAGATCCATTTGTCAGCGTCGCGGCGAAAATTGGATCGTTCGTGCAGCACCCCCGTTCTTCCATCGGCCGCTTTAAAGTGAGCATTGAACTCGACCTGTCCTTTTTGGTGCAGAGGTCCACCCTCATGCGTATCCAGTATCTCCAGTTTCACCCACTCGGTTGAGCGAAGCTCTTGTGCCAGCATGTTCGCTTCACCTGGTGAGCGTCGCTCTGGCGCTAAAGTATCGATCAGATAGTCCACAGCACCGACAGAGAAAGCGGTGTAGCGTGAGCGCATCAGCTTTTCAGCAGTGGGTGCGACTGAGATGCCGGCTAGATAGGGTTGGCAGCACTCTGAAAAGGGGGCGCCACTGCCGCAGGGGCAGTTTGATTCAGTAGGATTGTTTAGCATTTTTAGAACTCTCTTAGCCAGAATGGAAAGGGCCTGTTACTCTTAACGCTATTATCAGCAATTTTCATCAAGGATGCGAAGATGAGTGCGCAAAACGAGACGTTTTTTTGGCACGACTACGAGACCAGCGGAACCGATCCACAACGAGATCGTCCCATGCAATTTGCTGGTATTCGGACCGATGCCGACCTCAATATTATTGAGGATCCTGTGATGATCTACGCTCGTCCTGCCGATGATATGTTGCCGCACCCGATGGCCTGTTTGATTACCGGGATTACGCCACAAATTGCCTTAGAGAAAGGGGTCAGTGAAGCCGAGTTTATCGCTAGGATTCATGCAGAGTTGGCTCGACCAGGTACCTGCGGTGTCGGTTACAACTCAATCCGCTTTGATGATGAGGTGACGCGAAATACCCTCTATCGCAATTTCTACGATCCCTATGCGCGTGAGTGGCAAAATGGCTGCTCTCGTTGGGATATCATCGACATGTTACGTCTCACTCGCGCACTTCGTCCCGATGGAATCGTTTGGCCTAGCTACGAAGATGGCACGCCGAGTTTGCGTCTGGAAGATCTGACCAAGGCTAACGGCATTGAGCATGGTAGTGCCCACGATGCGCTATCTGATGTCTATGCCACCATTGCGATGGCCAAGCTGGTTAAAGAGAGACAACCCAAGCTGTTTGATTATGTGATTCGTCATCGCTCCAAATTGGCGATTCAAAAACTGATCGATCCGCAAAGCATGAAGCCGGTGTTACACGTCTCATCACGTTACCCGGTAGAGCAAGGCAATATGGCGGTTGTTGCCCCGATTGCGGTGCACCCAACCAACAAGAATGCCAGCATTGTTTGGGATCTACGACACGACCCAGCCCCGCTTTTTGAACTGACTGCCGAGCAGATTAAACAGAATCTCTATCTCCCGCGCGATCAGCGTGATGAGAATACCCCTAAATTAGCTCTGAAGTTACTGCATGCCAATCGTTGCCCGATTGTGGCACCGGCCAACATGTTGCGCGGTGATGAACCGGCAAAATTTTCCATTGATGGCGATCAGTGTCGGGCGCATTTGGCGCTATTGCGCAATGAACCTAATCTCCGAGAGAAACTGATGGCGGTTTACCAAGAGGATCGCGATGCGATTGCTGACCCTGATCTGCAGATCTACTCAGGTGGCTTCTTCTCCAATGATGACAAAAAATTGATCGATCGCGTGCGTGAGGCGGATGAAGAGAGCTTGTACGAATTACAGCTGCCGTTTCAGGATCCCCGTCTAGAGGAGATGTTACTGCGTTATAAAGCTCGAAATTTCCCAGAAACCCTAACCGATGAGGAACAGTTGAGTTGGGAGGAGTTTCGAGCGCAAAAGCTACTGAAAGGCACCGGTGGTTACCTCACCTTTGAAGCACTCTATGCAGAGCTGAATCGCATTGCTGAACTACCGGAGACTACGGCTGAGGAAAGGGCGATATTGGAAGATATCGCCCTCTATGCGGAGTCGATCTACCCCTTTGAACCTTAGAGAGTATGACTAAGATTGCTCAGGGTTAGCCTCTATCCAAAGTTTACGTTCAAGCAGCTGATCTGCGCGTTTGAGTATCTGCTCAGGCGTCAGATGGTCTAACGCGGTTAGAAGCTGCTCTCTGGTATCAAAGTTTAGGTTGTCACGATCAATCTCTCGCCAGAGTCTTTCAGTCTCATCCGCCAACCGCTTGGAGGGTGAGGCAATTCGCGAGCGCAGACTTGCTCGATACTGTTCGATGTTTTGCTCTAGCTCTGCTGCTAACCCTGCACGCCAACCCGATAAGAAATCACTATAAGCCTGTTTCAGCGCTTGCGAATCAGCCGTCGGAGATTGCACGGTCAAACCGACTCCGGGTGTTTCACCTATAGGTAGAAGGTTTGTAAAGACCACATAGCCCAGTTGCTGCTCTGTTCTCAGCTGAGTGTAAAACGGTGTCGACAGAAGCTCGTTGATCAGAGCGGTTTCCACGCGTGCTTGAGCCGTGTCACTGTTCGCCTGAAGGTAGAGCAGCAGTGCGGAGTCGGTATGAGCGACCGAGATCGATTTAGTTGTCTCTCCATCATCTAGGCTGTTCGCTTTGATCGGGTTCACATTAGCGGGTTTCATCGCAGACAGTGCTGAGTGAACGGTTGAGCTGATCAGCTCGGCTTGTTCACGACTGATATTACCGTGGATAAACAGTTTTAACTGACCTTCAGCAAGCAGTTTCTCTCTCTGCTTGGAAAGATCAGCCAGTGTCATCGAATCAATTACCGCCAGTTTCTCTTCACTGCTCCAGCTATTATCCAATAACTCTTGGTAGAGCAGGGCAAAGGTTCGGTTGTAGGGTTTCTCTTTAAGGCTGTTGGCAAGATCCTCTTTAAGGTTCTGCTTCAATCGAGCAAACAACGCCTCATCCTGCAAAGGCATACTCAGAGACCTGAGCAGTGTTTCTAACAGACGATCCAGACGCTGGTTGTAGCCACTCACTTTAATGGATAGGCCTCGCAGGTGAGGGTAGATCTCGGCGTTCAGTCCAGCCAGTGCGGCATCGTAGAGCGCTTCGTTGAGCTGTTCATTGATCATGTCGGTCAACAGTGAATTGGCGACGGATGCGGCTGCATCAGGCTGAGCATTATTCGACAGTATCGCCAGATTGATTGCTCCTCTGGGCTGCTTGTAGCTGACATCAACCTTGTGCAGCGCAGTGAGATTACCCTCTTTAAAAACAGTCTCAGGCAACTCTGCTTGCGTCTCTTCGAGAAGATCGAACTGATCAGCAATATAGGGATTCAAGGGTTTAATGCTGAGGGCCGGAATGAGTTTTGGACTCTTCCAGCGCTCTAGAAGGGCGGAGTCGATCGTTTTAATGCTGTAGTCGATCTCATATCGAGGTTCTTGCTGATCGGTCTCAACCTGCTGTGAATAGAGGCCTAGCACTAAGTTGTCCGGCGTCATGTACGAGAGGTAGTCATTAATCAACGCGGCATCAAACTGATCAAAGGCGTAGGAGGCCCTGATCAATTCAGCCTCAGGGTAGTCCACCATCATCTTAGAAAGACGCATCACGTTGTGGATCGGTTCTGAACTCTGCTGGAATCGGAACTCATTCATCGCAAGAAGAGCTTGTTCATCAAAGAGTGACTGTTGAACACCGGCCTGTTTAATAAGCTCAATTTTGCTAAACACTGCCTCAATCACACGCTCTTTCTGCTCCAGACCTTTTAGGGTGAGATCGATATGGATATCAAAGGTCGATTGTTCGGGTTGATCGATGCCAATCCAAGCCCCGACGCTGTCGGCTAGACCTTCATCCTTAAGGTAAGAGAGGAGTGACCCTTTGCCCTCATAGCCGATTTGGTTTGCAATAAAGTAGAGCGGTTTTTTCTTCCAGTAACCTTCTCTGGGGGGAACAGGAAAAGTGAGCGTTAGTTGGCGGCTCTCTTTGAGGGTTTTGATGCGAATCTCACGACCTATCTCGTTCTCTGTGAACAGCGGCACCGCATCGCTGTAGGGCGTGGCGTTGCTGTTTTTAACCTTAGAGAAACGCTGAGTTACTAGCGTCTCTAGTTCGTCTAAAGAGAGCGGTGCGCTGACCACTAGTGTCATCAAATTGGCCGAGTAGTAACGGTTGTAAAAGTCGATCAAATCGGGGCGAATGGGGTTCTCTGGCGTGTTTTCCAGAGTATCGAGGTTGCCGACCGAAAACTGGGTCCAGTTGTGCTCTGGGTTCATCGCCTCTTTTTTAGCCACGTAGATGCGACGTCCATCATCCAGCCGTTTTGACTCGTACTCAGAGTGGACGGCATTTCGTTCACGATCCACGTAAGCCTCAGTGAAGAGTGGTGCTATGAAAAATTGAGCGAAACGATCGAGCGCTTCTGGGAACGCCTCTGCTCGGACATCAAAAAAGTAGTTCGTATCATCGTAGGCGGTGAAGGCGTTGTGGCTGCCGCCATTAGAGTTAATGAACGCTTGATAGGCGTCCGCCTCTGGGTATTTTTCGGTGCCTAAAAAGAGCATGTGCTCTAGGAAATGGGCCAGTCCTGCACGCTCCGGTGGGTTGGCGCTACTACCTACTTGTACATTCAAGGAGGCGGCTCCTTTGTCGCTCTGCATATCCGAGATCAGCAATGCTCTTAACTGATTGTCCAGTTCAAGAATTCGATACTCACGAGTGTCGTTGAGGCTTTTGATTACGTCGGCACCAACGATCGACGACAGTGATAAAAAAACGAGAAATAGAAGAGAAACGATCGATTTCTTGATCACGATGTGAAATACCCCCTAGATAAACAGTCACGATAAGTGTTAGCTTCAGTCATTAATATTAAGCCTAACTTAAACGTCGTTAAGATGTTGAACAGAAATACGTTTTAAGCTGACTAACTGGATTATTGGGAGCGCTTGTTGATGAACCGTGAAAAGGTTGTATTTGGATTCTTTATCATCTTAGCCCTGACGCTGAATGTCGGCTTTGTTCTTGGGGATATCGATAATCCTGCACATCATGAAGTGTTTGAGCTCTTTTTGGCCCTGGTAGTTAGTTTAATTTGTACGGTGTTGAAGTTTGGTGACCGCAGCCACCTTGGAGCACTGTTGCTGGCGACCAGTTTGGTTGCCGATTTGCAATTGATTGCAGCTGCGGTGGTCTGGGCGTATGCCGAGCAGATCTCGTCACTGGGAATGACGGATGGGACGATGGCGAGTATTGTGTCGCTTGCTGCTGGTGCACTGGTGGCGAATGTTGTGTCGGTGGTTCTGCTAGTGGTTGAGAGTGCGTCGATTCGTCGATGAATACACTGCTCTATATTCTACTTAGGCGGCTAAGACTGCCCCTGAGCGTTCTAATCGGCGTTTACGCCGTCTCTGTGCTTGGGTTTGTTTTAATACCTGGGCTTGATGATCAGGGTCAGCCTTGGCGTATGGATTTCTTCCACGCCTTCTACTTTGTCTCGTTTATGGGTTCCACCATCGGTTTTGGTGAGATTCCTTACCCATTCACCAGTGCTCAGCGGATGTGGACCCTGGTCTGCATCTACGCAACCGTCATTGCTTGGCTCTATGCCATCGGTGCCATGTTGAGTGTGCTGCAAGATCAAGGATTCTCGCGTCTGTTGCGCACTCGCCGTTTTGCTCATCAAGTTCGATCGATTCGAGAGCCCTTCTATCTAATTTGTGGCTTTGGCACAACGGGCCGAGATGTGGTGGCTGGACTGGAGCAACAGGGTATTAAATCGGTGGTCATCGATATCGATCAGAGCCGAATCGATGCGTTAGAGCTTGAACAGTATTCACTGCCGGTGGTGGGTCTGTGTGCTGATGCCTCACTGCCGGAAAATCTCGATCTGGCTGGATTGCAGAACCCAAGTTGTCTGGGTGTGTTGGCCCTGACCAATGATGATAACGTTAATCTGTCGGTCTCGATTGCCAGCAAGCTGCTCTATCCGAAACGCATTGTGGTAAGTCGCAGCGAAAATGATACGACCACTGCCAATCTTTACTCCTTTGGCACCGATCTGGTAGTAGATCCCTTTAAACAGTTTGCCGAGTATCTTGGCCTAGCGGCCCACAGTCCGCAAAAGCATCTGATCGTTGATTGGCTGATTTACTCTGAGCACCGCTCAATCGCATCAACCTATAAGCATCAATCGGGTCGCTGGATTTTATGTGGCTATGGTCGCTTTGGTCGCGCGTTAGCCGGCTCCATGCGTGCTGAGGGGACAGAGATCACTTTAGTGGATCCTCATATGGATAGCTTCAGAGGTGATGAGCCCACATCGATTGTCGGTATAGGTACCGAGGCATCTACCCTGATTCAAGCGGGTGTTGAAGAAGCGGTGGGTATTATTGCTGGTACAGGTAATGATGCGGATAATCTGTCGATTATCATGACCGCTCGCGAATTAAATCCTAGGTTGCAGACGGTTGTTCGCCAAAACTTGGACTCTAATGAGTTAATTTTTGAGCGACTTAAAGCCGATTTTGTCATGAACCCAGGACGTACCATTGCCAGTCGCATTCTGGCTCATCTCCGTACACCCTTGCTAGCTGAGTTTTTAGACCAATCGATGGCGCTTGATGAAGTGGATGCCAGAGAGCTCATTCAGCGCCTCAATCGCTTGGTAGGTGATGGCCAGGTTCGCATTCAGGCTTTTACACTGGGAGAAGAGACGCCTGCAGTAAAAGAGTGGATAGAATCTGGTCAGATCCTGACGTTACGATCACTACTCAAATCCCCAGCAGATCGAGCAAAGGAGCTGAAATGTTTGGCTCTGCTGGTGAAGCGTGGTGGTCAATTTATGATCGAGCCGGGTGAGCTGACTGAGCTGCAGTTGGGAGATCAGATCCTGTTTGCCGGGAGAGGGGCGGACCTGTCTCAACAGCGCTGGTTGTTTGAGAACGCTCGTACTCTCAATTACGTTGTGACAGGTGAAGAGCCGCATTACGGTCTGTTGAGTTATTTTGCTAAAGGAAATGCACGTTGATCGCCTATCTATTGTTGATCTTAACGCCACTATTTTGGGCGGGTAATCATGTCGCGGCTAAAGGAGTGGCTGATATTGCCGACCCACTATTGATGGCATTTTTACGCTGGGGACTCGCCTTTTTGATCCTATTGCCTTTCTGGCTGCCCAAAGCGATTCGACAGTGGCCGATTATAAAAGCGCATTTTCCACTGCTCTTTTGGTTATCACTCACCAGTGTCGGGTGTTTCAACACGTTCATCTATTTGGGGGTTGAGACGACCACCGCGACAAACACTACTTTGATGCATGCGATTATTCCCGTTCTAATTTTGTTGTTGAACCGGCTATTCTTCAAAGAGTCTGTGGGTGGGCTGCAGTGGTTAGGGATTGCGGCATCACTGATGGGAGTTCTGGTATTAATTACCCAAGGTGAGTTGCAGCGAATTGCCTCACTGCATCTTAACCCAGGGGATGTCTGGATATTGGCTGCGATTGTGACTTGGGCTCTCTACTCGATCACCTTAAAGTTCAAACCTAAAGAGCTCGAGCCGTTCACCTTTTTCGGGCTGTCGGTTCTGATTGGTTTGCTGGTGATCTTCCCATTTGCACTGTTTGAGCAGGGTGGCTTTGTCATGCCGACCCTCGAAACGCCAGTCTGGGCGGTTGTGGTCTATATTGCGATCTTTCCGTCGATACTCTCTTACTCTTTCTGGAATCGTGGTGTGGCGCAGTTGGGCGCGTCGACGGCGGGGCTGTTTATCTATCTGATTCCGGTATTCGGCACACTCTTGTCTATCTTGGTGTTGAATGAGACTATGCACAGCTTCCATCTAGTCGGAATTGCCCTCATTGTGCTCGGCATCTGGTTGGCCGTCGTAAGACGAGTGATAGCTGGTATTCGACAAAACCGTACTAAAACCGTTAATTGATCTGAGGTTTATAAAATAATGAAACAACTCTTTACGCTCCTGTTTGCATTTTGTTTGGTGGCAGCTATTCCCCATCAAGCGGAGGCTAAACGTTTTGGTGGCGGTTTTAGCTTGGGCAAAAGCTACTCCATGCCTAAGAAGGCGGCTCCGGCTCCGACCAAACAGGTTGCCCCTTCTCAAACCGGATCAAAAACGGCACCGACCTCAACGGCAGGCGGTAAAGCGGGTATGGGTGGTTTAATGGGTGGACTATTGGCCGGCGGTATTCTGGGAGCTCTCTTTTTCGGTGGTGCCTTTGAGGGTATCCAGCTGATGGATATGCTGTTGATTGGTCTGGTCATCTTTATGCTGTTTAAACTGTTCGGGTCGCAAAGAAGGGCTGCTTATGCTGGCGCCTCTCAGGGAGGTTACGCCCCGAATGAAGTACCCATGGCTAGAAATGCTGAACAGGGATTGGGTGGTGCTTCAAACGCTTCAGGTATGAGCGCGACGTTCGCTAAGATTGATACGCCTGAGTGGTTTGATGAAGACGCTTTCCTGGCCGGCGCTAAGGATCACTTCAAAAATTTGCAGAGTGCATGGGATCGTCAAGATTGGCAGGAGATCTCTTCTTACACCTCACCAGAGCTATTGCAGTCGCTTAAAACCAATCGAATGGTGTTACCAGAAAACCAAGTAACTGAGGTTTTGTCAGTTGATGTTGAGTTGGCTAACTTCCAAACGCTGTTGGGTGAACACATTGTAAGCCTCTATTTTGAAGGTGAAATTCGTGAAAACGGTTCGGCCACCACTACACCGTTTGCAGAAGCATGGCACCTCAGTCGAGATGCGGATTTAGACTCTGGAAACTGGACTCTGGTCGGTATTGAGCAGGTTTCTTAAGTTTTTTTAGATAGTCGCTTGAAATCCTTTAGCTCAGCCTATAGTTTAAGCATTATCCAATAGGACCAATAAAAATTTTATTTTAGGAGATTGACGATGCGCGCAATCGCAATGACTCGTGTAGCAGCACTTGCAGCAGCCGTAGCGCTGGTTGCAGGTTGTAGTTCAACTAGCACAACAACGGATGGCGGTGCAGATGGTGCAGCTACCAACAACGCAGCAACGACTCAAGGCGCTGACGGCAGCAATGTGACTGCTGGCTCTTTTGCTGAAGTTGCTAAACTGCGCACCGTTTTCTATTTCGACTTCGATCAGGCTGTTGTTAAACAGGAAGGTTTCTCTGATCTTGAAGCGCATGCTAAGTACCTATCGAACAACCCAGGCGCGACTGTACGTTTAGAAGGTCACGCTGATGAGCGTGGTACTCGTGAGTACAACATCGCGCTGGGTGAACAGCGCGCTAACGCTGTTGCTCGCCTTTTGATGGTTAACGGTGCTGGTAGCAACCAGATCGAAACTATCTCTTACGGTGAAGAGAAGCCAGCTATGCTTGGTCACACTGAAGCTGAGTGGGCGCTAAACCGTCGTGTAGAACTGAGCTACACTAGCCGCTAATGAAATTGCGTCTATTTATTGCTCTACTGACTGCTGGCACTATTGCCAGCAGTTCTGTTTCTGCAGCACAACATTCTCAATCAGCTAACAGCGAATTGGTTCTTCTTCTGCAGCAGCTGCAGGCTGAGGTTCGCCAGTTGCGTGGTGAGATTGAGACACAGCAGTATCGTTTACAAAAGCTCGAAAAAGAGCAGTTGGATCGTTACCGTGATATGGATCGCCGCCTAAGCTCTTTAGTGCTTCAACAAGCTGACCCGCTTGCTGCGCCGGCTCCTGTTGCTGCTGACCCAGTTACTACTAACCCTGTTGTTGAGACAGCGTCTCCAAGTGTGGCTCTTGGTGAGAATCGGGCTGCTTCCGAAACAAATGCACCCGTTTCAAGTAGTGCTGCTGCGACACAGCCAGTCGAGACGACCCTTGCTGGTTCTCCTGTTGAGGCGGAAGCACCTGTAGCCCCTGCTGAACCTACAGTCAGTGATCGAGTGGCTTACCAGCAAGCGTTCACACTGGTTCGTGAACGTAAGTTTGATGAGTCAGTTCAAGCCTTTGAACAGTTTATTCAGACCTATCCTAGCAGTGATAACCTAGCGAATGCCTACTACTGGATTGGCGAAGTGAAGCTTGCTCAGCAGCAACTAGACTCAGCCAAAGTCGCATTTGACACGGTGGTTTCTCAGTTTGTTGGCCATCGTAAGCGCCCAGATGCACTCTATAAACTGGGTGTTGTGCAGGATCGTTTAGGTGATTCTGCTGCGCAACAGAGCAGTTTTAAACAACTGCTTGATGAGTATCCGAAAAGCTCAGCTGCAGGTCTAGCTCGTAA
This sequence comes from Marinobacterium sp. xm-m-312, assembly GCF_013283295.1. Lineage (NCBI taxonomy): Bacteria > Pseudomonadati > Pseudomonadota > Gammaproteobacteria > Oceanospirillales > Oceanospirillaceae > Marinobacterium > Marinobacterium sp. xm-m-312. The sequence continues at coordinate 165,880 of NZ_WBYS01000001.1, forward strand.
CTACAAGCCTCGCTCATAACTATGAATCAAAAGACGAAACGTGCGGTCGTTCTGCTATCAGGCGGCCTTGACTCTGCTACGGTATTGGCGATTGCTGCTGATCAAGGGTATGAGTGTTACGCGCTAAGCTTTGACTATGGGCAGCGCGCTTTGACTGAGTTGAATGCCGCCAAAGCGGTTTGTGCCTCTGTTGGTGCAAAAGAGCATCGCGTATTTTCACTTGATCTTGCTCAGTTCGGTGGCTCTGCCCTGACCGATAGTTCGATTGAGGTGCCTGAGGGTGAAACCGAGGGCGTTCCTATCACCTATGTGCCTGCTCGTAATACGATCTTCCTCTCTATGGCGCTGGCCTGGGCGGAAGTTTTGCATGCGGATGCGATCTTTATAGGTGTTAATGCTGTGGACTATTCGGGCTACCCTGATTGCCGTCCAGAGTTTATTAAGGCCTACGAAGAGATGGCAAACCTAGCGACTCGAAACGGCGTCACGGGTGAGCCATTCAAAATTGAGACACCTTTGATTGATCTTACTAAAGCAGAGATCATTCAAGCCGGTCATCGTTTGGGTCTGGACTACGCTTTGACTGTCTCCTGCTATCAATCAGACGATGATGGCCGGGCTTGTGGTCGCTGTGACAGTTGCCGCCTACGAGCTAAAGGCTTTGATGATGCGGGTGTTTCGGATCCGACACGTTATATCCCAGTCTAACTCTTAACTAATTGACTCGTTACGACGTTGCTTTATACGTCACTTTTTGAGGTTGGTATGCAAACAAAAGCAGATCTTGATCAACGTATTATGGTGCAAGAGCATTTTGCTCAAGAGCATCTGCCCAGTGATCTTACGCCTGCTCAAGTCGCTGATCTTGAAGAGCAGATAGCGGTTGAACTGAAAGAGCGCGATGCATGCTTGGTCGCTCACTATTACACTGATCCTCTGGTTCAAGCACTGGCAGAGAAGACCGGTGGTTGTGTTGCTGATTCGCTTGAGATGGCGCGTTTTGGTGCTAATCACTCGGCATCTACTCTTGTGGTCGCTGGTGTAAAATTTATGGGTGAGACGTCTAAGATTCTTAGCCCAGATAAGCGCATCTTGATGCCTACTTTGGAAGCAACCTGTTCACTTGATATCGGTTGTCCTATCGAAGACTTTAGTGCGTTTTGTGATGCACATCCTGATCATGAAGTGGTTGTTTATGCCAATACCTCTGCCGAGGTGAAGGCCAGAGCGGACTGGGTGGTGACATCGAGTATCGCACTGCAAGTCGTTGAACATCTGGTTGATCAGGATAAAAAGATCATCTGGGGTCCTGATAAGCACCTAGGCAGTTACATCGAGAATCAAACGGGCGCTGAGATGCTGTTGTGGGATGGCTCGTGTATTGTTCACGAAGAGTTTAAAGCGAAAGGGTTGTTGGATCTTAAAGCGGTCTACCCGGACGCTGCGGTGCTTGTTCACCCAGAATCGCCCGCCTCTGTTGTTGAGCTTGCCGATGCAGTAGGCTCCACCAGTCAGCTAATTAAAGCGGCTCATGATCTACCAAACGATACGTTCATCGTAGCAACCGATCGAGGCATCTTCTTTAAGATGCAGCAGGCTGCTCCAGGCAAAACCTTTATCGAAGCGCCCACTGGTGGTTCTGGTGCAACCTGTCGAAGCTGTGCTCACTGCCCCTGGATGGCAATGAACGGCCTTCAAAATATTTTGAATGGACTGCGTCATGGCCGTGAAGAGGTCTTTGTCGATCCAGAACTTCGTCAACGTGCGCTTCGCCCACTTGAGAGAATGTTGAGCTTTCAAGCCCGCTAATCTCTAATTGAGTGAGTGACTTTCTCAGTTGCTCACTTCAATCTTTATTTAAACAGTTCATCAAACCTCAGTTGGTCTGATCGAATCTCTCTCTCCCTCTGTTCGAGCCAACCCAGTTGAATCCTATTGTTCCTAGCATCCCTGCGGGCAAACTCTACCTGCCTGAGCGCTAGATCAAACTCAGCTCGCTGAAAAAAGAACTCAATTCGGGTACGGTGAAGCTGCTCTATATCATTGATCAAGCCATAGAGCTCGGCGAGATGGTATAAAAACAGTGTATTGTTGGGGTGATCTCTAAGCAGTTTTCTGTAGAGGCTGATCGCTTGTGAGACGTTTCCCTGCTCTCTATAGGTCTTGGCCAGTGCCGCTTGCACGGCAAGGTCATTAGGGTAGAGGTCCGTTAGCTCATCCATTAACTGTCCAGTCGCTTGCCCGCTGAGAGAGAGTTGAGTTAAACGACTGAGTTGCACCCAAGGGTGTTGTTGCCAGCTTTTGGAGAGTGCCTCCCAGTGGTTTTGCGCTTCCTCGTTGTTATTCACAGAGAGCGCTTTTAAGTAGTGAGTAAAATGCTTGGCTGACTCATCTAATTCTGAGTTGTTAAGTAGCTGATTTTCAGCGCCATACTTAACAGCCACTCTCGATTTGGCAATCATAAAGTTTTGGTGGACACGATTCTCTGTGCTTGCGCTCGGTAAATTCATGGCACGGTTAGTGGAATCAGCGATTCTCGATTCAGTCACTGGGTGGGTTCGTAAAAACTCGGGTACAGCGCTGCCCGAAAAACGATTGGCTTGCGCTAGCTGTGCAAACATCTGTGGCATCGCTTGAGGGTCATACCCTGCGGCAACCAGCGTGCGCATACCTGCTTGGTCTGCATCGAGCTCATTTTGTCTACTGAAACTAAGTCGCGCATTTTCTGAAGCACCAATAGTGCCTTGAAGTGCGGCCGCTCCTGCGTTGGGATTGATGCTGGAGAGTAAAATACTGCCGACGATGCCTGCTAATACCAGTGGTTGTCGCTGCTCGCTGGCCGCCTGTTGTTGTGCAAAGTGACGCTGACTTAAGTGGGCAAACTCGTGAGCGATCACCGACATTAATTGATCTTCTGTCTCTGTTGCTAATAGCAGTCCCGCATTGATACCAATGATGCCACCCGGTGCGGCAAAGGCATTAACCTCCTGTTGGTCGATGACCAGGAGATCTAACCGCTTATCTTGTAGCTCAGAAAAGGGTGATAGGTACCACAGTCGATCCTTGAGATAGCTCTCGACAATCGGATCGTCCAGAAGCTGGGCTTGGGCTTTCATCATGCGCATCCAGGCTTGGCCAAGTGCTCGTTCTTGCTCAAGCTGATAGCTCGAGTTGGTGCTGCCTGCTAGGGAGGGCAGGTTCTCTGAGCCTTGCACGTTAAAGCAGATAAGGCTGGATAGTAGAATGATTAAAGGGGTTCGCATCAGAGGTAGCATAGCCTTTGTTCTGTATATCAGTTACATTGCGCCGATAGATTCGCTTTTAACACTGACTTTAGTATGACAGAGATTCACATTGATAAAAGAGTCGACGCGACCGGTTTAGCTTGTCCGCTGCCGTTATTGAAAGCCAAGCAGGCGCTGAACACCCTTGAAGTGGGGCAGGTCCTTGAGTTGATTGCGACGGATGCGGGTTCTGTACGTGACTTTAAAGCTTATGCTGATCTGTCGAATCATGAGTTGATCTCTACGACAGAGAACAACCAAACCTATATTCACCTTCTTCGCAGAGGTTAATTGAGCGATGCAAAAGATTTTTAGTAAATGGGTACAACGTTACTTCTCAAATGAGGAGGCACTGTTGCTGTTTTTACTGCTGTTTGTCTCTGGTTTGGTGATTTGGCACTTAGGTGGTGCGCTGATTCCGGTCTTTGCCGGGCTCATTCTTGCTTTCATGATGCAGGGCGGTGTCAATCGATTGAAAAGCATTGGCTTGGGTCACAAAAGTGCCGTTGCAACGATGTTTATCGCCTTTACCGGTTTTGTTGTAGCAATGTTCCTGTTCATTCTCCCTGCTGTTTGGACGCAGTTGGTGAACCTGTTCAATGAGCTGCCCGGCATGGTGACCAAGCTGCAGCAGGTATTGATGCTGCTCCCTCAGAACTACCCTGAATTGGTCTCTGCTGAACAGATTCGCAACCTTATCGGCACCGCTGCCGCTGAGCTGAGTCAGTTAGGGCAGTGGCTACTTAGCTTCTCGTTAAGCTCTCTAACGGGTGTGTTAACCGCGCTGATCTACTTCGTTTTGGTGCCTATTCTGGTGCTCTTCTTCCTGTTGGACGGTGATCGTTTGATCGCTGGTTGGACTGCATTTCTGCCTAAGAAGCGGGAGATGATGGATCAGGTCTGGAACGAGATGGACTCTCAGTTGGCTAACTATATCCGCGGTAAGGCGATTGAAATTTTAATCGTTGGTGTCGCTACCTTTATCTCTTTTGCACTGCTGGGTATCAACTATGCTGCGCTACTTGGTTTGTTGGTTGGTCTGTCGGTGTTGATTCCTTATATCGGTGCTGCGGTGGTGACTGTCCCAGTGGCGCTGATTGCCTTCTTTCAATGGGGCTGGAGCGATCAGTTTCTCTACCTAATGCTTGCCTATACGATCATTCAGGCGATCGATGGTAACGTGATTGTACCCTTGCTCTTTTCCGAAGCGGTTAATTTGCACCCGGTCTCTATCATTGTCGCTGTATTGGTGTTTGGAACGCTATGGGGGTTCTGGGGTGTGTTCTTTGCTATCCCGTTGGCGACTCTGGTTAAGTCGATCGTTTCAGCTTGGCCTACAGCGGATGAACTGCCCCCATCTGATGCAGGGTAAGTTGGATCGTCAATTTTAAAAAGAAGGGGTGCTGAGGCACCCCTTATCGTATCGATCAGTCGCCCAATATCTGAGCGGTGTGCTCTTTGGTTTTGACTTTGGCAATTACATCAGAAACCTTGCCCTGCTCATCGATGATGAAGGTGGTTCTGACCGTACCCATGTACTCTTTGCCGTAATTCTTTTTCAGCTGCCAGGTTCCGTAGAGTTCATGAACGGCATTGTCAGTATCGGCAATAAGTGGAAAGGGAAGATCATACTTTTCGATGAAGTTACGATGCTTGGCCTCTGAATCTGTGCTCACACCGATCACTTGATAGCCATTGTCCGCCAATCGCTCAATATTATCTCGCAGGTCGCAAGCTTGAGCGGTACAGCCAGGCGTGTTGTCACGAGGGTAGAAGTAGAGAACAACCTTTTTACCCTTGTACTGGCTTAGCGTGATTGTCTCTCCATTCTGGTCTTTTGCTTCAAAGTCCGGAGCTGTTTGACCGACTTCAACCATCTTTATCTCCTAGTAATGCAATAAAAAGTTACTGTGCCTCTACGAATGTTACCCGGAAATCGTTTAAAATGGTTGGCTAAATAGTATTCTTGCCGATCATTAAAAGGATAACGCCTTAGAGATCAGCAACCGAGCCATAATAAGGTGAAATATATGATTCTTGGCAGCCTCGTTGCGCTGGTAACACCGATGCACAATAACGGTGATATTGATTGGCAGGCTTTAGATCGCATTGTCGATATGCACATCGAACAGGGCACAGCCTCAATTGTTGCTGTAGGCACCTCTGGAGAGTCTGCGACACTGGATTATGATGAGCACCTAGAGGTGGTGGCTCGCGTTGTTGAACGTTGTAAAGGCAAAATGCCGGTCATTGCCGGTACAGGCGCTAACTCTACTCGTGAAGCGATTGAGATGACTCGCGGTGCCAAAGAGGCGGGTGCTGATGCCTGTCTTTTGGTGACCCCTTACTACAACAAACCGACTCAAGAAGGTCTCTACCAACACTACAAAGCGGTCGCTGAAGCCGTTGATATTCCTCAGATTCTCTACAATGTTCCCGGTCGTACGGCCTGTGATATGTTGCCAGAGACAACGCTTCGTCTGGCTGAGGTGAAAAATATCGTCGGAATCAAAGAGGCGACCGGTGATATCGAGCGTGCTCAATACCTGATCGATAACGCACCAGCCGACTTCGCAATCTACTCAGGCGATGATGCCACCGCGATCGAGCTCATTCTTGCTGGCGGTCACGGGAATATCTCTGTTACCGCTAACGCAGCGCCTAAGGCGATGGCCGAGTTATGCCAGCTCGGCTTGGATAAAAAGTTCGACGAAGCTCGAGCACTTCAGCAGAAGCTGATGCCGCTGCATAAAGATCTATTTGTTGAATCCAACCCTATTCCAGTGAAATGGGCCATGTATGAGATGGGTTTGATTGGTCAGGGGATTCGTCTGCCTTTGACGCCGCTATCTGAAGAGAATCGCCCAACGGTTGTTGCTGCGCTGAAACAGACAGGTTTGATTTAAGGTCCCTACTATGAACGCTCGCTTTTGGATGCTGTGTGGAACGTTGGTTGTATCGGGTTGTACGATGCAGGATGCAATCAAGTCGAACCCGATATACGGCGAGAAGGGTGTTATCCGTGATCGCGGTCAAGAGTACGCTCTTGCACAGCCGGGTAAACGTCTTGTCATCCCTGAGGGTATCAATGCCAAGAGCACTGAAGATCTACTTCAGGTTCCTGAGATAAATGAATCAGAAGTCGTATCAAACGAACTGGTTCCAGAAGCGCCTCGCCCAGGGTTCTTTTTTGCCGTTGATGGCAATGATCGTGCATCGATTCGACCACTTGAAGGTGAGCGTGTCATTCTGGTCGATGAGCCGATTGACCAGGTGTGGGTTGAACTAAAGCCATTCTGGCAGGATGCCAACATCAACCTGGCCATTGCAGACCCAAAAACAGGCGTGATGGAATCTGAGTGGATAGAGGTTGCAGGCGAGGATCTTAACTACTTTCAGCGTCTATTGAATACCGTTAAGTTTAACTCTGAAGCAAATGAGCCCTCACTCAACAAACTGCGAGTGCGTTTGCGTCCTGACCCTGATAACACCGAGAGAACAGCCATCAGCATGGAGCATGCTCAGATTGCATTGAGTGCTGATAAGAGTGAACTTGATTGGAGCAGTGATGCGACTGAGTTGGCGTACTCTAATGAGATCATGTTTGCTATGTTGAACTACCTGGGTAAGGGGGATGTTGCTTCTACCGCGCCTACTCTATCTCAGTTCCAAACTGCCGACCGTTTAACGGCGACTATGGGGCGTGACTCACGTAACCGTCCCTTGTTGAATGTTAAAACCAGTGGTGATCAGGCTTGGGAACTTGTGAATAAAGCTCTTGATAGTGCCGGCGTCGACGTAGGTACTCGCGATCGAGACGAGGGTATCATCTATCTAACCTTTAAACAGACTGTAGCAGAAGAGAAACCTAAAGGTTTCTTGGAGTGGCTCCGTTCCAACGAGATGGGCCCTATCACTCTGGACACCGAACTGCTGTCAGGCAAAGCAACTGATGAGCAGCCCTCTGATGTGGTTTATAGTTCAGACCCCAATGCGATTGTCGCTGGTGCGCAAGCAACTCAGGAAGAGCTTCAGGCAATGGAAGGCTTTAAAGTTTGGATGGGCGGTCGAGTCGTTTATGTCTTTGGGCAAGATAACCAGAAGCGCCTAAACGATGCGACTGGTGAACTTGAGTTGATTAAACGTTTTCAGTTGAGCTTCAATCGTGCTCGTACTGGTGTTTTGTTGACGGTCAATGATGATAAAGGTAAGCCTGCTGACGCGGGTGGTGCTGAACAGCTTCTATGGTTGATTAAGGATAATCTGCCTCTTTGATTATAAGTTGCAATAGATGCAGCTGCTTTGGAGTTTTGAATGGAAAAGCGTGAAGAGCTATATGCCGGTAAAGCGAAATCGGTATTTACGACTGATAACCCAGATCTAATGATCATGGAGTTCAGAGACGATACCTCGGCGTTTGATGGCAAAAAGATGGAACAGCTTGATCGTAAAGGTATGGTCAATAATAAGTTCAACGCTTTTATTATGACGGCTCTTGCGAATGCGGGTATACCTACTCATTTCGTTGAGCTGCAGTCTGATAACGAATCTGTGGTAAAACGACTCGACATGATGCCTGTTGAGTGTGTTGTTCGTAATATCTCAGCGGGTTCGCTTTGTCGCCGTATCGGCGTCGAAGAGGGGCTGGAGCTGAATCCGCCGACCTTTGAACTATTTCTTAAGAACGACGCGTTGGGTGACCCGATGGTCAATGAGTCTCTTGTTGAGACCTTTGGTTGGGCTGAGCCTGCTCATCTAGCCACAGCAAAAGAACTGACCTTCAAAGTTAACGATGTGTTGAAGAAGATGTTTGATGATGCTGGTATGTTACTGGTGGATTACAAACTTGAGTTTGGCGTCTTCAATGGTGAAGTGTTATTAGGTGATGAGTTCTCTCCAGATGGCTGTCGTCTGTGGGATAAAGAGACCCGTGAAAAGATGGATAAAGACCGCTTCCGTCAGGGGCTGGGTGGTGTCATCGAAGCCTATGAAGAGGTGGGTCGCCGTCTTGGAATTACTTTTTAATTCCAATCAAAACGCATCAAGAAGCCGGCTTAATATGCCGGCTTTTTTGTCTTTAGAAGGGAGCGGGGGATGAAAAGCTCAGGCGTTCTCCAGAAATAGGGTGGTGAAGCTCAAGTAGGTCAGCGTGGAGCATCAGTCTATCTGAACAGGTCAACGCTTCCCCTTCAGCATATAGGTTGTCGCCTAATATTGGCTGACCCAGGTATTGGCAGTGGACTCTAAGCTGATGGGAACGCCCAGTAATCGGGTAGAGTGATAATCGAGTGGCTGTGTGCCCATTGATTAGCTCCAGGCCTCGGTTACGGTAGAAGGTGAGCGCATGCTTTCCCTGTTCGTGATCAATGATCTGAAGGGGACGGCGATCCCAGTCACAACGAAGGGGTTGTTCAACCCAGCCATCAGCTTGACTCATTTCGCCGCTGACTAGGGCGGCGTATCGTTTGAATGGAATACGATTTTGAAACTGTATGCTGAGCTCGCGATGAGTCATTTTTGAGCGAGCAAGCACCATCAGCCCTGACGTTGAACAGTCGAGACGATGCACGATCAACGCATCAGGCCACTGTTCAACGGCACGACTCCATAAGCAGTCTTGCTTATCCTCTCCTCGTCCGGGGACAGAGAGCATTTCAGCCGGTTTTTCTAAGATCAGCATATCCTGATCTTCATAGTGACACTGGATCATGGTGTCGGCTCAAACAGTGCAATTGATTCGACGTGATGAGTCTGCGGGAACATATCAGCGACTGTGAATCGCGTCATTGAAAAGCCAATATCAGACAGTGTTTTACTGTCGCGCACCAGCGACATTGGGTCACATGCGATGTAGAGGATGGCTCTTGCTCCAAGATTTTGCAGGTGAGGAATCAGGTCAGCCGCACCACTTCTTGGCGGATCAAGAAGAATAAGATCGTACGGGCTATTCAACCAAGCTGTCTCTGTATTGACGTTGCTAAGATCTGATTTGATGGATGTTAAGTTGTCGATCACATTGAGTGCTGCATTGGCTTGTGAGCGTTCGACCATAGCTGAAACGCCCTCAACTGCCACCACCTCTTTGGTCAGTTTTGCTAAAGGTAGGCTAAAGTTACCGAGCCCTGAGAAAAGATCGAGAAGACGATCCTCTTGCTTAGGCTTTAGCCACTCAATTGCGCACTCAATGAGAGCTTCGTTGACAGAAGCATTCACCTGTATAAAGTCATTGGTATCAAACTGATAACGGATATCACGCTGTCTATTGATGAACTCCGGCTCTTCAATGCTATTCAGAGTCAGGGTTTGATCATTAAAACTCACTCGTAAGTTGATGCCCTCAGTGACGGCTAGTGAGGTTAGGGCACCCATAATCTCGTCTGATGGGCGCTTTTTAGCACGTATCTCAACCGCCAGTAAGTTGTCGCCATCGCTCAAAGAGAGATGCGTTAATGTCTTAAGTTTATCCAGTCCATCCAGGCGTTCGCGCAGTGCGCCTAAAAAACGGTTACACCGATCGGTCAGGACGGGACAGCTAGGTATATCAATAAGCTTATTAGATTCAGAACGTCTAAAACCGATGATTAAATCACCACTTTCACGTTGATTAATACCGACACGAGCGGAGCGGCGGTAGTTGAGTTTTTGTTCCGAGACGATAGGGGGCTCAGTGATCTGTGGCTCAAGATTGGATTGACGCTTAAGTGTGCTGAGTATCTGGTCACGCTTCAATTCTACTGCACGCTCAGGGTCTAAATGCTGAAGATCACAGCCACCGCACTCACCAGCATAATCACAGCTAGGTTGGATACGGGCATCTGAACCCGTTTGAATCTCATTAACAACCGCCTCATCAAAGCGCTTACCTGCTTTAGTCAAAGTAGCACTGACCGTTTCACCTGGTAGTGCTCCCTGGATAAACAGTGCCTTGCCGTCGACTCTTGCGACTCCGCGACCTTCCAAAGAGAGAGATTCAATCTGAATACTCTCTGGCAGGGAGTGAGTGGCTTTTGCAGGGGCCTTTTTAGGGCCGCCATATCTAACGGTGCGTCTGCGCATGGGAACTTAATACTCTTAAATGTCGGCTTTTAGGCCAGTTAATCTTTTCTAAGCGAATCTTTAACCGCGATTGGTGAAGGGTAGTTAAAGATGACGATGTAGGTCGATAACAGAAAGCTTAAAATAGCGGTGGCCTGAATAACGTGGGATGCTTCAGTGCCAATTAAACCACCTGCAAAAGCGAGATAGGCAATCAGTAACGAAAACTCAGAGATTTGTCCCAAACGAAAGCCTATCTCCCAGCCTATTGAAGGTGATTCACTGATTCGACCTAAAAGCAGTCGGAAAATAACCGGTTTTAATAGCAGAACGGCGATGGTTAAGATCAGCGCAGGTACTATGATTAATCCAATTAAATTTAAATTGAAGCTGGCGCCGACTGAGAAGAAAAATAGAATTAGGAAAAAATCGCGCAACGGTTTTAGATTGGTTGCGATGTATTGCGAAATTGGGCTGGTTGCCAGAGCAATGCCCGCGATAAAGGCACCCATTTCGGCCGAAAGGCCACCCAGTTTTGCCGCCTCAGCCATGCCAAGACACCAGCCAATCGCCACTAAGAAAATGTATTCATGAAAACGGTCAAACTTCATCAGTAAGGGCAAAATGACATAGCGAACGCCTGCCCATGCAAAAATACCCAATGCCGGTAGTGCGATGGCCGATTTGACGAAACTGCTCATCGGATCGCTGTCACCTCCCGAGTTGAGTATCAACAGGACAATAATGGCGATCACGTCCTGCAACAGTAGAAGACCGACGACCAGTTCTCCGGTGTGTTTGTGGTGTAGGACGGTCGTGGGTAGCAGCTTAATCCCTATGATCGTGCTGGAGAACATCACTGCAGCACCGATGATAACTGACTCAGCCTGACTGAATCCAAACAGGCTACCCACGCTAAAACCTAAGCCTAAGAACAGTGCCGAACTGGCAATCGCCACCAGTGTTGCCTTCTTGAGCATATGGATCAGATGGGCAGGCTGCATATCCAAACCCAGTAAGAACAGCAGAAAGATAATGCCGATATGAGCGATATCGCTGAGTAGATTAGTATCGGAGACCAGTTCAAGACCGTAAGGTCCGAGCAGTGCCCCAAGCACAATATAAGCAACAAGCAAGGGCTGGCGTGTAAACAGTGCTACAGATGCTAGCACCGCTGCGCCGGTAAAAATAAGAAAGAAAGATGTAAACAGACTGTGCTCTAGCATGAGTGCTCTCCGGTGGATGAGCAAATTGTAACAAGTGAGAGAGAAAATCGTTACGTTTAAATAATTGAGTGTTTTACTCGGAATTAATAACTCGCTATCCTATAGCGCATTATCGGTACGACTACTGGAGAGTTTTGATGTTAAATATTGAAGTGACAGAAGGTGCACAAGGTTACCTTGCCGAGCTTCTAGAGAAGCAGAACGTTGAAGGCATTGCGGTCCGTCTGTTTGTGACACAACCGGGCACAACCTATGCGGAAACTTGTCTAGCTTACTGCCGTCCTGATGAGGTCAATGATGAGGACGAGGTGATGCAGCTTGAACAGGTTCGCTTCTACATTGAGAAGAACAGCATTCCCTACCTTGATGAAGCGTTTATTGACTATGCTACTGATCGTATGGGCGGTCAGTTAACGATTAAAGCGCCGAATGCCAAAGTGCCTAAGGTGTCTGCCGACAGCCCAATCGAAGAGCAGATTAACTACATTCTCTACTCAGAGGTTAATCCCGGTCTAGCTTCACACGGTGGCGAAGTTAAGCTCGAAGAGGTCTCTGAAGAGGAGGCTGGACTTGTCGCTATCCTTCGTTTCGGTGGTGGTTGTCAGGGTTGTAGTGCCGTTGATATGACCCTAAAAGACGGTGTTGAGGCGACTCTAATTGAAAAAGTACCTGGTCTGGTCGGGGTTCGAGATGTCACAGACCACAGTCAGCGTGAACAGGCTTACTATAAATAACGTGAGATTGGTTAACTAGACACTTAAAGCGCCTCATTAGAGGCGTTTTTCAATTTGTGGGCTGTTCTAGGGAGCCTACGCATAAGTCCATGACATCTCAGGCTTACAATCAAATTCAGCATCAAGGCGTGTTTTCGAAGGCCTAGCGGGCTAAGTCGAGAAAGCACAACGAAGAGGATGGGTTTGATTGTAAGCCCCGTAGGGCGCGACGTGAAACATCCATCTACAGCGTTGGATCGCTTATTAAGGACGACGGCCATTAATTGCTCAATCCGCCTTGTATCTGAATGTTTCAGATCGCGCTGAGAAATTATGGACTTGTTCGTAGGCTCCCTTGCTTGCATTTTCGTAACGGATCCCCATAAATGACTTATAGTCAGTTTATTGATCGGTAAAAGATTCACTATAGAGGTATGCATCATGGAAAATAATCAGAGCAGTGTTCAAATTGAACTACCGGTTCTCCCGCTTCGAGACGTGGTTGTATACCCTCACATGGTCATCCCTCTGTTTGTTGGACGCGAAAAGTCGATCCAAGCTTTGGAAGAGGCGATGCAGCGTGACAAACAGATTCTGTTAGTTGCACAACGCAGTGCCTCTGAAGATGAGCCTAAGATGGATCATCTTTTTCATACAGGTACGGTCGCGACCATATTGCAAATGCTTAAGCTTCCCGACGGCACTGTAAAAGTGTTAGTTGAAGGTGAGTATCGAGCCTCTATTAGCGATTTCTTTGAAGAGGCGGAGCACTATGCGGCTCACCTTCAAGTGCTTGAAGAGGAGGAGGTTGCCCAGTCTGAGGCTGAGCTCTACAAGCGTTCGACGCTGGAACAGTTCGAGAAGTACATCCAAGTTAACAAAAAGATCCCCAATGAGGTCATGACCTCGTTGAATAACATCGATGAGCCAAGTCGTTTGGCCGATACGATCGCGGCTCATATGTCGCTTAAGCTTGATCAAAAACAGTCCATTCTCGAAATGCTGGATGCGAAAGCTCGCTTAGAGCATTTGATGTCACTGATGGAGTCTGAAATTGATCTAGTCGAGGTTGAAAAGCGCATTCGCGGTCGTGTGAAGAAACAGATGGAGAAGAGTCAGCGCGAGTACTATCTGAATGAGCAGATGAAAGCGATTCAGAAGGAGCTGGGTGATCTGGATGAGAATGGCGGTGGAGAGCTCGACGAGCTAGAAAAACGCATTGATGAAGCGGGTATGCCGCAAGAAGCGTTGGATAAAACTAAAGCTGAGTTCAATAAGCTAAAAATGATGTCACCAATGAGCGCTGAGGCGACCGTTGTTCGTGGCTACATCGATTGGATGCTACAGATTCCTTGGAGCAAACGCTCTAAAGTTCGTCTGGATATGAAGCGTGCTTCAGCAGTATTGGATAAAGATCACTTTGGCTTGGATGAGGTCAAAGAGCGTATTCTTGAGTACCTAGCGGTACAGAAGCGTGTACGTCAGCTGCGTGGTCCAATTCTCTGTTTAGTCGGACCTCCTGGCGTCGGTAAAACCTCTTTAGGGCGTTCTATCGCCCGAGCGACCAATCGTGAATACATCCGTATGGCGCTGGGTGGTGTGCGAGATGAAGCCGAGATTCGTGGTCACCGTCGAACCTACATTGGCTCTATGCCAGGTAAGCTAGTTCAGAAGATGGCCAAAGTCGGTGTTAAAAACCCGCTATTCCTTCTTGATGAGATCGATAAGATGGGTATGGATCAGCGTGGCGACCCTGCATCTGCTCTACTAGAAGTGCTGGACCCTGAGCAGAACAGCACCTTCAATGATCACTACCTAGAGGTGGATTATGATCTCTCTGAAGTGTTGTTTGTCTGTACCTCTAACTCGATGAACATTCCGGGTCCATTGTTGGATCGTATGGAGATTATTCGCATCCCGGGTTACACAGAGGATGAAAAGCTGAACATCGCACGTCGCTATTTGATCCCTAAACAGATCAAACAGAATGGCCTTAAGGTGAAAGAGTTGGAGATTGATGATTCAGCGATCATCGATATGATTCGATACTACACCCGTGAAGCGGGTGTGCGTGGCCTTGAACGAGAAGTGGCTAAAGTCGCTCGTAAAGTCGTTAAAGAGATTGCGCTCGGTGAATCAACCGCTAAATCCGTTCTTGTGAACAGTGATAACCTTGAGCACTACCTTGGGGTTCAGAAGTTTAACTTTGGCCGTGCAGAAGATGAGCATCAGGTGGGTCAAGTAACAGGGTTGGCTTGGACGCAAGTCGGTGGTGATATTCTGACCATTGAGAGTGCAGTAGTTCCAGGTAAAGGCCGTCAGGTTTTGACAGGCTCATTAGGCGATGTCATGAAAGAGTCGATCCAAGCCGCTTTGACGGTCGTTCGGAATCGCGCTCAGTCTCTAGGCATCGCACCCAACTTCCATGAAAAACAGGATATTCATATCCACGTTCCTGAAGGCGCAACACCAAAAGATGGTCCCAGTGCTGGTATCGGTATGTGTACGACTCTTGTTTCAGCGTTGACAGGGATTCCTGTTCGCTCAGATGTGGCCATGACGGGTGAGATTACTCTGCGAGGTCAGGTTCTTCCTATCGGTGGTCTCAAAGAGAAGCTACTTGCTGCGCACCGCGGTGGTATTAAAACGGTGCTTATTCCAGAAGAGAACCGCCGAGATCTGAAAGAGATTCCAGATAACATTAAGGCAGATTTAGAGATTAAGCCGGTTAAATGGATTGATCAGGTGTTGGAAGTTGCATTAGTAGAGCAGCCTGTTCCATTGGATGATGCCGAAGTTGAAGAGCTAACCAGTGAGACTAAAGGTGAAAAATTAACTACTGGGTCAAGAACGGCACACTAGACTTAAGTGTCAATTTTATGAAACTCGCTGAAAACACCGTATTTTCTGGGTTTTTAATGTTGACACTGGTTTTAAACAGTTGGTATAAAGTGTTTACGGTTATTTCATAACACAAAACAAACAAAACATACTCTCTTTTAAGGGGCACAACGTGAACAAATCAGAACTTATCGATTCTATTGCTGCATCTGCAGATCTTCCAAAAGCAGCTGCTGGCCGCGCTCTAGACGCCGCTCTAGAAGCAATCACTGGCGCACTAGCTGAAGGCGACTCTGTTGCACTAGTTGGTTTTGGTACTTTTGGTGTTAAAGAGCGTGCAGCACGCACTGGTCGTAACCCACAGACTGGTCAGCCAATCCAGATCTCTGCAGCGACTCTACCATCTTTCAAGCCAGGTAAGGCTCTGAAAGATGCCGTGAATAAATAAGAAACTGTTTCAATAGCTGTTGATAGATTTCCAAAGGCTCCTGTTCATAGGAGCCTTTTTTGTTTCTTGCCTTTCTTGTTCTAAATTGAAGTGTTTCATTCTTCAATCGAAGTAAAAATATTCGTTCATAAACCGATCGTTTCAAATAATTTCTTAATTTTATACTAAGCTGTCTTAATCGAATCGTTTAATAAACAGGGTGTTTCATTAGATGGCAGAGATCAAAATTGAGGATGTTAGATTTGAAAAACTAGGTGGTATCACCTTACCAGTTGTGATGGTAGGCGGTCTTGTTGATCCGCTAGCGGCTTCTTATACTTTGCAGAGGTTCCAATCAGGAAAGCGGGTTAATACTGTTAGAACGGATCAGCGAGCGATTCAACACCTCTATCGCTTCTATGATGAGCGTTCATTGAATTTTAAAGAGGAACTTAGGAAGCTTAAGCCGTTAACGGCAGGAGAAATTGAAGAATATTCTTCATCATGCAGTGTAAATTCGGTTATGATACGGAAGATCCTCTTCATCGAAAACAGATTGAGGCAGAACGAGATAAAGCCGTAGTAGAGCTGGAACGGCTCTTCGAACGCCTCAATGATCCAAACATCCCTGTGGAAGCCGTTGAACAGCATATAGAACATCATATGTCGATATACCGCAATGCAACTTCAATACTAGAGCAGGCTGAAATCATATTGACAGAAGAACAGGCCAAAAAGATTAAAGAGATCATGCCTTTTCGTTTAGATGGGTCCAACCCTAAAGATTGTTTATTCCAGTGCGGCGGAAATAGTGAAGAGGAGTAGCCAATATGACGGTTATCTGATTTACCAATGCAACGCGTTCTTCAACGAGCAATTTGCGAGCGCGGTGCATCGTTAATACAGCCTGCTGCTCCTCGCTCTTAATCGGCACAAATCGCATATTGGGTCTGCTAGCCGCTTCACAGATCGCCTCAGCATCATTGCGATCGTTCTTATCACTTTTACGATACGGCGCTACAAACTGGGGTGCCATCATGCGAACTTCATGTCCGAGCTTCTGAAGCTCTCTGGCCCAGTAGTGTGCCCCTCCGCAACTTTCCATGCCCACAATACAGGGCTCCTGTTGAGCGAAAAACTCTAATACCTTGGCGCGCTTGATCGTTTTCCGTACAACAGGCTTTTCTTGGTGATCGACAGCAAAAACTTCAAAGACGTTTTTGGCCAAATCGAAACCGATACGTATACTTTTCATGGTGGACTCCTGCTATTCGATTGATTATCTCACCTTCAATGTGGCACAAGATGCCGGGATTGGGGGAGTCCATCCCATTTCCCTAAGCTAGTGGAGCTTTTTCATTTTGCTTCCAGCTTTGTTGGTGTGGTTTCTATGCTGTTATCGGTTGTTTTTGGTTCCCTGATCGAGCAGTTATATAACCAGACGCTTCTGCCGTTGGTTGTTTTTTTTTTGCTCTTATCGATTTGCTCCTATGCCGTCACTTGTTGGGCAGTTTGTCATAGGACTGGCGAATAGCTCCTCCCGGGTAAAAACATCTTCTGATTGAAATTGTCATTTTCTTTGGCTGTTTATGTAAGTAAACAGCCCCTCAATCCCTCGTAATTCTTGGCTTTAATGGTTTCTGAAATCTTTTGTCAGTAAAACTGGTGGGTTTTGTCATTGGCGGATCATGCCCTTTGAACCAAGCTTAATAAAACCAATAAAGCTTAGTTGGACCAGCAAAAAGGTTCAGCGGAACTATCAGTATTACCCTCCAAAAACTGGTAGTCATAACAAGAATGATGAGGATGATGTAATGCCAGAATATAAAGCGCCACTTCGTGACATGGATTTTGTACTGAACGAAGTATTGAATGCAGAGCAGCACTATCAGAGCCTGCCTGGGTGCGAAAATGCGACTCCGGATATGGTGTCTGCGATCATGGAAGAGGGTGCTAAATTTGCGGAGCGAGTTCTTTCACCATTGAATCAGATTGGCGACCAGCAGGGCTGCCAGTGGAGTGATGGTGCCGTAACAACTCCGGAAGGATTTAAAGAAGCCTATCAGCAGTTTGTTGAAGGTGGTTGGCCATCGCTGGCTCATGAAGAGGAGTGGGGTGGTCAGGGCTTACCTGAATCCATCGGTATCATCATCAATGAAATGGTGGGTACAGCCAACTGGTCCTGGAGTATGTATCCGGGTCTGAGTCATGGTGCGATGAATACGCTGGATGCTCACGGCACCGATGAGCAGAAAGAAACTTATCTGACCAAACTGGTGTCTGGTGAGTGGACCGGCACGATGTGCCTGACTGAGCCTCACTGTGGTACCGATCTGGGTATGCTACGAACTAAAGCAGAGCCTCAGGAAGATGGCAGCTACAAACTAAGCGGCACCAAAATCTTCATCTCGGCCGGTGATCACGATATGGCAGACAACATTGTGCATATCGTACTGGCACGTCTTCCGGATGCACCTGAAGGCACTAAAGGTATATCCCTGTTTATTGTGCCTAAACATCTTCCACAGTCTCTGGGTGAGAACAACGGTGTGTCCTGCGGTTCGCTTGAACACAAGATGGGCATTCACGGTAACGCAACCTGTGTCATGAACTTTGATGATGCAACAGGTTATCTGATTGGTCCGCCAAACAAAGGTCTGAACTGTATGTTCACCTTTATGAATACTGCACGTCTGGGTACCGCATTGCAGGGCCTGGCTCATGCCGAATGGGGTTTCCAGAACTCTCTGGTCTACGCAAAAGACCGTTTGCAGATGCGTTCATTGAATGGTCCTGCAAGCCCGGATAAACCTGCCGATCCAATCATTGTTCACCCTGAAGTGCGTAAGATGTTGCTGACCCAGAAAGCCTTTGCAGAGGGTGGTCGGGCATTAATCTATTACTGTGCACAGCTCGTAGACCAGGTGAAGCTGACAGAAGGTGAGGAAAAAGAGAAAGCAGATGCGCTGCTCGCATTCCTGACACCAATTGCCAAAGCCTTCCTGACTGAAGTGGGTTTCGAATCCGCTAACCACGGTTTGCAGGTCTTTGGTGGTCACGGCTTTATCTCCGAATGGGGTATGGAGCAAAACGTACGTGATAGCCGCATATCAATGTTGTATGAGGGCACCACACAGATTCAGGCGCTGGACCTGTTGGGTCGCAAAGTGCTGATGTCTCAGGGTGAGTCTCTGAAAGGCTTTACCAAAATCGTACACAAGTTCTGTCAGGCTGAATCAGATAACACTGAACTGCAGGCGTTCATCAAACCTCTGGTTGAACTGAACAAAGAGTGGGGTGAACTCACTATGCAGATCGGTATGAAAGCAATGCAGAACCGAGATGAAGTGGGAGCTGCTTCGGTGGATTACCTTATGTACTCCGGCTATGTGGTACTGGGTTATTTCTGGGCTCGAATGGTAAAAGTGGCTCAGGAAAAACTGGCTGCAGGCGAGGGTGATCAGGCGTTCTACGAAGCCAAACTGGCAACCGCTAAATTCTACTTCGAACGCATCCTGCCGCGCACACGTTCTCTGGTGGTAACTATGCAGTCAGGCTCAGATAACCTGATGGCACTGGATCAAGAGAAGTTTGCGTTTTAGGGCGGCAGTATGAAAAGAGTTCTGAACAACCCAGTAGGCCGCACAATGTTGCGCGGCCTGCTCAAACTGAACGCCAAACGTTATCAACTTAAAAATAAAAACAGTTCCGGGAGTACACAAATGGCTGATATGAATTCAATCTTTACCGAAATGAAAAGTCGCTTTAATGCAGATGCTGCAGCGGGCACAGATGCAGTGTTCCAGTATGAAATCAGTGACGGTGGTGAATGGTTTGTAACTGTACAGGACGGCAGTTGCGAAGTGACAGAAGGTAGTAATGATGATGCGACCGTTACCCTGCGAATGGACACTGAAACACTTGAAGAGGTGATGTCAGGAGAAACTGACGGCATGCAGGCGTTTATGAGTGGCCGTATCCAGGCAGATGGCGATATTATGCTGGCAACTAAACTGGCTGCGATTTTCCCTGTAGCCTAAAATTTATTACAACAAATAAATTTGAACCTTCAGGTTCTCTATAAGAATAACTATTGAGGAGCCCACGATGGTGCAGCAGCTACCTGCGGCGGATACTATTCCGGCTGATATAAATTCATATGGCTTTCAGACCGTACCCGATGTCCTGCGGTACAGTGTCGAAAAATATGCAGCGCGCCCTGCATTCACCAGCTTTGGACGTACCATCGATTACCAGGAGCTGGATGAGTTATCGGATGCGTTTGCAGTCTATCTACAAAAAGAAACCAGTCTTCAGCCCGGTGACCGCGTCGCTATCCAGCTACCCAACCTGATTCAATACCCTATTGTGCTGTTTGGCATTCTCAAAGCGGGGCTGGTGGTTGTGAATACCAACCCGCTTTATACCTCCAATGAGATGGAACATCAGTTTTGTGATTCCGGTGCCAAGGCGCTGATCATTCACAAAAGCATGGCGCACAAAGCAGAAAAAATATTGCAGAACACCGCCATTGAACATCTGATCGTGACGCAGGTGGGAGACCTGCATGATTTCATTAAGCGTAATCTGCTTAATGCAGCCGTTAAATATCTCAAGAAAATGGAGCCGGATTACAACCTTCCTCAGGCCGTGCCACTGCGTAAGGCTTTAATGCAGTATGTGGGTGAATCACCCGAAGCAGTTGAGGTAAAAACGGCGGATGTTGCCGTGTTGCAGTACACCGGGGGTACAACTGGCGTGTCCAAGGGTGCGGTACTCACTCATGCAAACCTGATTTCCAATATGCTGCAAGCTGAAGAGCGTTTGGTCCTGCCGGGTGTGAACTGGGCTGAAACCGTTATTTCACCGCTGCCTCTTTATCATATCTATGCCTTTACGGTTGCCCAGGTGGTCTCCCTGTTGGGTGGTCACAGCGTACTTATTCCAAATCCGCGTGATATTCCGGGTTTTGTTAAGGAGATGGGCAAGTGGAATATGAGTACCTTTGTGGGCTTGAACACTTTGTTTGTTGCACTCTGCAATAACGAGGATTTTCCAAATCTGGATTTCAGCAGCCTTAAATTCACCGCATCCGGTGGCATGGCCCTGAATCCATCAACCGCAGCTTTGTGGAAAGAAAAAACCGGCTGCGAAATCATTGAAGGATACGGTCTGACCGAAACTTCTCCAGCCGTATGCTTCAACGATCCAAACCAGACTCATTTGGGCACTATTGGTAAACCAATGGTACATACCGATCTGCGTCTGATTGGCACAGATGGCGAGGATGTGCCAAATGGTGAAGCGGGTGAACTTTGCGTCAAAGGGCCGCAGGTAATGCGTGGTTACTGGCAACGTGAACGCGAAACCAGCTCCGCATTCACAGATGATGGTTACTTCATTACTGGTGATATCGCGACCCGGGATGATGAAGGCTATATCCGCATTGTGGATCGTGCCAAAGATATGATTCTGGTATCCGGCTTCAATGTTTATCCAAACGAAGTTGAAGATACTCTGACCCTGCACCCGGATATCGTTGAGTGTGCCGCCATTGGTGTACCTGATGATATATCGGGAGAAGTAGTGAAAGTCTTTGTTGTATCCAGTAATCCATCTCTTACCGCAGAAGAAGTGCGCGGATGGTGTAAGGATAAGCTGACCCGCTACAAGGTCCCTAAACAGGTTAAGTTTGCACAGGAACTGCCCAAATCCAATGTAGGCAAAGTTCTGCGTCGAATGCTGAGAACACCTGAAACTAAATCTGATGCTGCCTGAATAGCGAGAACATTGCTTATGCCGCTCTCAAAACCCGTTCGTCGTAAAAAGCATCATAATCGTAATGTGATGTGTAATGGCTTCGAACGTGATGATCAGCTATGGGATATTGAAGCAAGAATGACCGATATCAAAGCCTATGATATCGATAACCTTGAGCGGGACGGTTATGTCTCTGCAGGTGAAAACTACCATGATATGAGCATCCGGGTAACTATGGATCGCCGGTTCTTAATTTATGAAGTGGAAGCCTGTATCGACAGCAGCCCCTTTCGCATGTGCCCCAGAATTGCGGATGCCTTTCGTAAGTTAGAAGGTACCCGTATTGGTCCTGGGTGGCTAAGGCAGGTAAAAGAGAAGTTGGGTGGCGTTTTAGGCTGTACCCATATGAATGAGCTGTTGCCAGTGGTAGCGACCACCGCCGTACAGACTCTATGGCCTGTGAGCAAAGAGGATGTTCTGGAAACCGGAGCTAAGCTCATGCTCAATAGTTGCCATACCTGGGGGCAGAGCAGTGAGATGGTAAAGACCTACGCGCCGCAATTTTACCAACCGGAAAGTGAAGTGAACGGATGACGGACCTGGTTCTATACACGGTGGACGATGGTGTCGCTGAGATTGCGCTGAATCGACCGGATAAAAAAAACGCGATTACCCTGAATATGTACGAACAGGCCGTATCCTATCTGGAGCAGGCCGCTACGGATGAAAATGTCAGAGTGGTACTGTTCCGCGGTGAGGGGCAAAGCTTCTGCGCCGGAAACGATATTCAGGATTTCGTTTCAGGTATGGGCTCCCGCGAAAATCTGAAAAGCGTGGTCAGTTTTCTGCATCAGATAGCCACCTATAAAAAACCTCTCATGGCGGCCGTACAGGGCAATGCGGTTGGCATTGGAACCACCATGATGATGCACTGTGATCTGGTGATCGCCTCTGAGGATCTCAAATGCCAGATGCCTTTTGTACATCTGGGTTTGGTTCCTGAAGCCGGAGCGACTTTGATCATCCCTTCGATGTTAGGCCAGAGGCAGGCTTTTGAACTCCTGGTTGAAGGCCGCCCGTTTGGTGCACAAAAAGCACAACAGAGCGGTTTAGTAAATGTGATAGCCGAAGTTGAAACCTATCTCGAGGTTGCCAGAGAAAGAGCACAAGCGCTGGCTCGTTTACCCAAAGAGGCGGTTCTGGAATCCAAGCGTCTGATGAAAAAGCAGTATCAGGAAAACCTGCTTGCTGTGATTGATGAAGAGCTTGAGGTATTTTACGAGAGACTGTTTTCGGACGAAGCGCGTCAGGCGTTTATGGCTTTTTTACAGAAATCATAAAGGGGCAACAGCCCCTTTTCTGTTCCCCTAACTTATTTATTTTTCAGTGAATATTTCCGTTTATAAGGCGCTTTATGTCGCTAAGGATAACGGCCGAAACCGCTACGCTATTGCCAGCTATAGCGATAAAGATAGCAACCAACAGCCCTCGTTTTTCTGACTTTTCATACTTTATCTGCCAGCAGCAGATGTTGCTGTGCAGACCTTTCTGCCTTTTTTGGTGTTTTTTGATTGTTTTTGTTTGTTTGTAAACGCCTCTGTAAGCCACTATTTACGAGGCTTTGTTGCTTAATGCCATTTTTTGTCAGTTATGTAGCTGCTTTTTGTCATTGTTGAATTTTGGTCCGCAACTAGTATTTAAACATAACTAAAAACAACAGCCGGATAAGAAATAGAAGAGGCAGTTATGAAAGTACTGGTCGCTGTAAAGCGTGTCATAGATTACAACGTCAAAGTGCGCGTTAAAGCAGATAGCAGTGATGTTGATCTGGCCAATGTAAAAATGGCCCTGAACCCTTTCTGTGAAATCGCAGTGGAAGAAGCAGTACGTCTTAAAGAGGCGGGCACTGCGGATGAAGTTGTTGTGGTTTCTATTGGTAGCAAAAGCTGTGAAGAGCAGATTCGAACTGCACTGGCACTGGGTGCTGACCGCGGTATTCGTATCGAGACTGAAGATGCACCGGATTCACTTTCCGTTGCCAAGCTCTTGGAAAAAGTCGTTGAGAAAGAAGCACCAGGTCTGGTGATTCTGGGCAAACAGGCGATCGATTCAGACAATAACCAGACCGGTCAGATGTTGGCTGCGCTTCTGGATCGTCCACAAGGTACGTTCGCCTCTGAAGTTAACGTATCGGGTGACAGTGTTCAGGTAACCCGTGAAGTCGATGGCGGCCTGCAAACAGTTGAATTGGCCATGCCAGCCATTGTGACTACAGACCTGCGTCTTAACGAGCCACGTTATGCAGCCTTGCCAAATATCATGAAAGCAAAACGTAAACCTCTGGAAGTACTGAGCCCGGATGATCTGGGTGTCAGTGTCGGCAGTAATCTCACTCTACTTCGCGTAGAGCCACCTGCAGAACGTCAGGCAGGTATTAAGGTCGGCTCGGTGGATGAGCTGGTAGAGAAACTGCGCAACGAAGCCAAAGTGATTTAAGGAGGTTGAGTGATGACTACGTTGGTAATAGCTGAACACGATAACAAAGAACTTAAACCGGTTACCTTAAACACACTGGCGGCTGCTCAGGCGATTGGTGGGGATGTTCACCTGCTGGTGGCGGGTAGCGGTTGCGGTAGTGTGGCTGAGGCTGCGGCGCAGATCCCAGCAGTAAGTAAAGTACTCACTGCGGATAGCCCGGCATATGAACATCAGCTGGCAGAAAATGTCAGCAAACTGGTTCTGAGCATTGCTGCGGATTACAGCCACATTCTCGCGTCTGCGACCACAACCGGTAAGAACTTCCTGCCACGGGTTGCTGCGCTGCTGGATGTAAACCAGATCTCAGACATCATCTCTGTAGAGGCGGATGATACGTTCAAACGTCCAATCTATGCAGGTAACGCAATTGCCACTGTGCAGTCGGCTGATGCTGTCAAAGTCATTACCGTGCGCGGTACCGCTTTTGATGCGATTGAAAACAGCGGCGGCTCAGCTGAAATCTCCACTGTAGGCGAATCCTGTGATGCGGGTATTTCCAGCTTTGTCGGTGAAGAACTGGCGGAAAGTGACCGTCCGGAACTGACTGCAGCATCCGTAGTGGTATCCGGTGGTCGCGGTATGGGCAACGGCGAGAACTTTGACCTGCTTTACAAAGTGGCAGACAAACTCGGCGCTGCAGTGGGTGCATCCCGAGCCGCAGTTGATGCAGGTTTTGTCCCTAACGATATGCAGGTAGGCCAGACCGGCAAGATGGTTGCACCGGATCTGTACATCGCGGTGGGTATATCCGGTGCCATTCAGCATCTGGCAGGCATGAAGGACTCCAAAATCATTGTTGCGATCAACAATGATGAAGAAGCCCCAATCTTCCAGGTGGCAGATTATGGTCTGGTGGCAGACCTCTTTGAGGCAGTACCCGAGTTAGAGGGCAAGTTGTAAGCCCTCAATGAATTCCAAAGTGCCTCGTGAAAACGGGGGCAAAAATAAAAATTAGACGGAGCAACTTAGATGCTTTTCGAAGGAAAATCGATTCAGGTTCAGCCGGTCGAAAACGGAATCTACGAAGTGGTTTTTGACCGCAAAGATGATGCCGTTAACAAACTTGACCGTACCACCACTGCAGAACTGCATGAAGCCGTGGCTGTATTGCAGGCGATTGATGACCTGCAGGGCGTTATTTTTACCAGCGCCAAAGAGAGTTTTATTGTCGGTGCCGATATCACCGAGTTCATGGGCTTCTTCACACAGGAAGACGATGTACTGATTGCCGGTTTAATGGAGACCCACGGTCTGTTAAATCAGATCGAAGACCTAAAAGCCCCCACCGTTACAGCAATTAACGGACTTTGCCTCGGTGGTGGGTTTGAGGTCGCCCTGGCGACAGATTACAGAGTACTGGGTGATCAGGCCAAAGTGGGCCTGCCTGAAGTAAAACTGGGTATCTTCCCCGGTTGGGGCGGCACCATTCGTCTGCCTCGTCTGATCGGTGTTGATAACGCGAATGAGTGGATCTGCGCAGGTGTCGAAAAACGTGCCGATGCAGCGCTTAAAGATGGCGCGGTTGATGCGGTAGTGACCACAGCACAGGTACGTGAAGCCGCGCTGGATCTGTTGAAAGGCTGTATTTCCGGCAAGTTTGATTATCAGGCCCGTCGTGATGAGAAGAAGAGCCCGATCAAACTGAATCAGGTTGAGCAGATGATGGCGTTTGAATCCGCTAAAGGTGTCATCGGTGGTAAGGCGGGTCCTCACTATCCAGCACCTATGGCAGCTCTGAAAACGGTTCAGAAGCATGCCAACCTGCCACGTGAAAAAGCCAACGAAGTGGAAGCGAAAAATTTCGTCAAAGTGGCTAAAACAGATGTCTGCGCATCACTGGTGGGCCTGTTCCTTAAAGATCAGTATGTGAAAAAAGTCAGCAAAAGCTTTGAGAAACAAGCAGAACCTGTTGCCAAGGCTGCC
Organism: Marinobacterium sp. xm-m-312; assembly: GCF_013283295.1. Lineage (NCBI taxonomy): Bacteria > Pseudomonadati > Pseudomonadota > Gammaproteobacteria > Oceanospirillales > Oceanospirillaceae > Marinobacterium > Marinobacterium sp. xm-m-312. The sequence goes on from NZ_WBYS01000001.1 coordinate 191,627, forward strand.
GTACTGGGTGCCGGTATTATGGGCGGCGGTGTTGCGTATCAATCCGCGGTTAAAGGCACGCCAATCCTGATGAAGGATATTAACGAGGGTGCCCTGCAACTGGGTCTGGATGAAGCCACTAAACTGCTGAACAAACGTGTATCCCGCGGTCGTATGGATGCCATGAAAATGGCAGGCGTACTGAACAAGATCACCCCAACACTGAACTACGGTGATTTCGGTAACGTTGATCTGGTGGTTGAAGCGGTAGTTGAACATCCTAAGGTTAAAAAAGCGGTTCTCGCAGAAGTTGAAGAACAGCTACAGGAAGGCGCGATCCTGACCTCCAACACATCAACGATCTCGATTACAGAGCTGGCTACGGCTCTGAAAAAACCTGAAAACTTCTGCGGTATGCACTTCTTTAACCCCGTGCATCAGATGCCGCTGGTTGAGGTTATCCGCGGTGAGAAATCTTCGGAAGCAGCCGTTGCGCGTACCGTCGCTTATGCAAAAGCGATGGGTAAAACCCCAATTGTTGTGAATGACTGCCCAGGCTTCCTGGTTAACCGAATTCTGTTCCCGTATTTCGGTGGCTTTACGGCCCTGATGGAAGATGGCGCAGACTTCAGGCAGATCGACAAAGTGATGGAAGGGTACGGCTGGCCAATGGGCCCAGCGTATTTGCTCGACGTTGTTGGCATCGATACCGCACACCACGCCGATGCGGTGATGGCGGTAGGTTATCCAGATCGCATGAGCCATGAAGGCGAAAACGTGATCGACCGTATGTTCAAACTGGAGCGTTTCGGCCAGAAGAACAACAAAGGTTTCTACCAGTACGAGCTGGATCGTAAAGGTAAGCCTAAGAAGATCGTTGATGAAGAAGTGCCTGCACTGCTGGAAGGTATTGCTGCAGATACACGCGAATTCAGCGATGAAGAGATTATCGAACGCATGATGATTCCACTGTGTATCGAAACGGTTCGTTGTCTTGAAGATGGTATCGTTGCCAGCCCCGCTGAAGCCGATATGGGTCTGATCTACGGTATCGGCTTCCCTCCATTCCGTGGTGGTGCTCTGCACTATCTGGATCAGATCGGTCTGGATAACTTCGTTGCAATGGCTGCTAAATATGAATCTCTGGGTCCGCTGTACCAGCCAACAGAGAAAATGAAGCAGATGGCAGCTGCTGGCGAAAAATACTTTTCTGAAAGTGCACAGGATTAAGGGGTAAAGACAGATGAACTTGAAACCAAATGACGTAGTAATCGTTGACGGTGTTCGTACCCCAATGGGTAAATCGAAAAACGGTTCGTTCCGAAATGTTCGTGCCGAAGCACTGTCAGCCGCAGTAATGAAAGGTCTGCTGGATCGTAATCCAGCAGTTAAAGGCGGTGATATCGAAGATATCATGTGGGGTTGTGTAAACCAGACTAAAGAACAGGGCTTCAACATTGGCCGTAACGCTGCTGTTCTGGCAGGCATTCCTCACACGGTAGCAGCGCAGACCATCAACCGATTGTGTGGTTCTTCCATGGCAGCGTTGCATGCAGCAGCACAGGCGATCATGACTGGCAACGGTGATATCTTCATCGCTGGTGGTGTGGAGCATATGGGTCACGTATCCATCATGCACGGTGTGGATATCAATCCGGAAATGTCTAAGCAGGTAGCGAAAGCTGCAATGATGATGGGGGTAACTGCGGAAATGCTGGGCAAGATGAACGGCATCAGCCGTCAGATGCAGGATGAGTTTGGTGCTCGTTCTCACCGCCTGGCTCACGAAGCGCACCTAAAAGGTCTGTGGGATAGCGAGATCATCCCTGTAGAAGGTCATGATGAAAACGGTTTTAAATCTCTTCTGGAAGCAGATGAAGTCATCCGTCCTGAGACTACCGTTGAAACCCTGGGTGCTCTGAAGCCAGTGTTCGTACCTAAAGTAGGTACAGTAACTGCGGGTACGTCTTCTGCATTCTCTGATGGCGCATCGGCGCTGCTGGTGATGTCGGCGGCTAAAGCTGAAGAGTTGGGCCTGACACCACGTGCGCGCATTGTGAGTATGGCAGTTGCTGGTTGTGACCCATCCATTATGGGTTACGGCCCGGTACCGGCCACTCAGAAAGCACTGAAACGTGCGGGTCTCTCCATCGAAGATATCGACTATGTCGAGCTCAACGAAGCGTTTGCAGCACAAGGCCTCTCTGTCCTAAAAGGTCTGAAATTGCTCGATAAGATGGAAGACAAAGTAAACCTCAAAGGTGGTGCAATTGCACTGGGTCACCCTCTGGGCTGCTCCGGTTCCCGTATCACCAACACGCTGATGAACGTACTGGAACAGAACGATGGCACATTAGGTCTGGCGACCATGTGTATTGGTATGGGCCAGGGTATTTCCACCATCATAGAGCGTGTTTAACCCAGCCCTAACTCTTTCTTGCAACACTCGCTTTTCGCTATTTGCCCCGCATTTGCGGGGCTTTTCATTTAATATTGACTAAAATCAGGCGATAGAATCAGAAAGCAATTTTAACCAACTCACACTCATGTAAGGATTACCCACAGTATCCAAGAGGAAGGCTAATGGCGCTCTACATTATCCCAGTTCATCGCCACTAGTTTGCTAGACACCTCTCAGCCATAGAAAATGGCTTTTAAAGAGGTGCTTATGAGCAACAAACGTTATCCCGAAGAGTTCAAAATCGAAGCGGTTAAACAGGTCACTGACCGAGGCTACAGCATTGCAGATGTGGCTAATCGGCTCGATGTTACAACCCACAGCCTTTATGCCTGGGTCAAGAAGTACGGCCCCGATTCAGCCGAGTATAAAGCGAAGTCAGATGAGCAGTTAGAGATACGCCGCCTCAAGAAAGAACTGAAGCGAGTCACTGAAGAGCGAGATATATTAAAAAAAGCGGTGTACTTCGCCAACCAGTCCGATTGAGGTAAACCTTTATCCGTGATCATCATAAGGATTGGCCCGTACGCCAGCTCTATTCATTACTGGATGTGCATCCTAGTGGGTATTACGCATGGCGTAAGCAGCCTTCTTCCAGGCGCTATGCAGCAGATCAACGGCTCACTGGATTGATCAAGCAGTACTGGCTGGAGTCAGGTGGTTTGTATGGCTATCGGAAGATCCATAGTGATCTGCGCGAGTATGGTGAAACCTGTGGCCCCAATAGAGTTTATCGGCTCATGCGGTTAGCTGGGTTGAAGGTTCATATTGTTACTCCGAACCGACTACAGCAGCAATTCAGTGTCGCTGCCCCTAATAAAGCTTGGGTAACAGATATCACCTATATCAAAACCCATGAGAGGTGGCTGTATTTGGGTGTTGTCGTTGACCTGCTCTCAAGAAGGGTGATTGGATGGTCAATGCAATCCTGTATCACAAAGCAACTGGTGCTAGATGCGTTGCTCATGGCTGTATGGCGACGTAATCCTCAGTCAGAGGTAGTCGTTCATTCTGGTCAGGGAAGTCAGTACACAAGCTATGATTGGCAATCCTTTTTAGAGATACATGGCCTAAAAGGCAGTATGAGCCGACGAGATAACTGCCACGACAATGCCGTTGCTGAGAGCTTTTTCCAACTACTGAATCAGAAAGAATCCGCGGCAAGGTTTATGCAACCAGAGAAGATCCACGCAGTGATATCTTTGAATACATAGAGCTGTTTTACAACAGCAAACGATGTCATGGTTTTAATGATCAGCTATCACCGAAAGAGTATGAAAACCGATATGAAAAACGGCTGCTGAGTGTCTAAAGAACTAGTGGCGATTCAAATTTATATAAAGGGGAGAGCAAAATCATTTGGAGTTTGGTTTTCTATCCAAACTCTATCGTGTTTGATTTTGCTCTTTTCACCAGCCTGCACACCTTTAAACTCTAAATATTCTAGGGCTCTACTTTGTTGCTCGTCTTACCGTAAGGATTAAGCAGGCAGGCAATCGCCGGTAACAGAATCAGCGCACCCAGCATGTTCCAAATAAACATAAAGGTCAGCAGGATACCCATATCCGCTTGGAATTTGATGGGTGATAGTACCCATAGGACCACACCAATACCTAACGTTAGGCCGGTGAAGGCAACTGATTTACCGGTGCTCTGCAGGGTTTCCAGATAAGCTGCAGCGAGGCTATGGCCTTGTTCCAGATAGGTTTTCATCTTCGAATAGATATAGATACCGTAGTCGACCCCAATACCTACACCCAGAGCAATTACAGGCAGGGTAGCGACTTTAACGCCAATACCCAGTTGGGCCATCAATGCCTGACAAAGAACGGATGTCAGTGCCAGCGGCGCGATGATGCAGATCACTGTGCTGATGGATCGGAAGGTCAGCAGGCAGAGAATACTGACGACGGAATATACCCAGATCAGCATTTCGTACTGGGCGTCTTCAATCACTTCATTAGTTGCGGCTTCGAAACCCGCTTTACCCGCGGCCATCAGGAACTCGATACCTTCAACCTGATGGTTGTTGGTAAAGTCTTCTACGGCAGCGGTGATGGTTTTCAGGGTCTCGGCTTTGTGATCATCCAGGAAAACGATGACTGGCAGTAGAGAGCAGCTACTGTTCATCAGACCTGCCGGAACGTAAGCCAGAGAGGCGTTGATTACGAACTGGTTGCGGCTGACAGAGCGCCATTTCAGGTTCCATTCGTTAAGGCCCGCAGTTACCCGCTCAGAGACATCAGTTAAGGATATGCTGGATTGCACCCCTTCAATGCCTTGCAGGTAGAACTGGAAGCGGTCAACCAGTGACAGGGTCTGGAAACTGCTGCACTGTTCCTCTTCAGTTGCGACCATCACTACAAAGACATCGCTGGAAGTGGAGTAGTTGTCGGTGATAAAGGCGTTATCCAGATTGTAACGGGAGTCCAGCCGTAGTTCTGGTGCGCCTTTATCCAGATCACCGATCTTCAGATCTTGACTGAAGTATAAACCGCCAACCAGCATAAACAGGGCAACGGTAATCGCCATGGTGGCACCTTTAGGTGTGGCGAATACAGAGAACATGCGCCAGTGAGAGTTCTCTTTTGCAATATTGCATTTTGCCCGGGCGATCGCATTTTTACCCACACCTACATAGCTCATCAGCAGTGGCAGTAGCATCAGATTGGTCAGTACGATTACTGCAACACCAACCGATGCTGCGACTGCCAGATCCTGAATCACCTGAATCTGAATCACCATCAGTGTAATAAACCCAATACCGTCTGAGATCAGGGCTGTGAGTCCGGGAATATAGATGGTTTTAAATGCATGGCGCGATGCCTGAATCTTATCGGCGCCATTGGTTGCGGATTCCAGAGTGATTGTATTTACAATCTGCACACCGTGGCTGACTGCAATGGCAAAGACTAGAAACGGCACAAGCATGGAGTAGGGGTCGATGCCATAGCCGAGCATTTTGAGCAGCCCCAGCTGCCAGATAACCGCAGCAAGGGAACAGATTAGTGGCACAATCGTACCCATAACACTGCCGGAGTAGAGATAGAGCAGGGCCAGGGTAATCAGAATAGCCACGGCAAAGAACAGAGCCACTTCAGTCGCACCATCAATCAGATCACCGACGATTTTGGCAAACCCGGTGATGTGAATATCGACGGCGTCTGAGCTGTATTTATCACGAATCAGCTCTTCAACCTGTTCCGAAAAGCTCTGGTAGTTAAGGCGTTCACCGGTATCCGGGTGCTTATCAAACAGCGGCACCTGAACCATCGCAGAGCGGAAATCGTTAGCAACCAGAATACCTACCTGACCGGAACGCAGAATGTTAGTCCGTACCTGTTCCAGACTTTGCTCGGAACCGTCGTATTTGGCGGGAATAACCGGGCCGCCGACAAAACCTTCTTCGGTAACCTCGGTCCAGCGGACGTTAGGGGTCCAGATAGATTTCAGGGCGGAGCGGTCGACACCGGGAATGAAAAACAGATCATCGGTAACGTTTTTCAACGTTTCCTGAAATTCTGCTGTGAAGATATCCCCATCTTTTGCAGCCACCACCACACGGATACTGTTGCCTAATCCGGCAAGGTCATCGCGGTAGTTGATATAGTTCTCAACATAGGGATGCGAGGATGGGATCATCTTGATAAAGCTGGCATCCGGGCGGATCTGGCTTGCTTGCCAGCCCAGAATCACAGTAGCAATCAGGAACAGGCCCAGTACCAGTTTGCGATGTGTATAGAGAAAGTATTCGGCCAGGCGTTCACTGGTCTGGATAGGCCACAAAAGCAGAGCGGATAGCTTGTTCATTGTGCAGCCTCCTTACCAATAAGCGATAGGTGCACAATGCCGGTTTCACCGGTAATCACCAGTGAATCAGCCACCTGTGTCAGGGACGTAAATGTTCGCAGCTGACGTTTACCCAGAGGCTCAAATCCAGTGCCTTTCTGGCGCAACAGCGTGCCGCCCTGACCGACCATAATAATCTGGTCATCCACCACAATGGCATCGTTGATGGTGGCTGCGACCGGCAGCTCAACACTTTGCCAGTTCTGGTTTTGATCATCAAAACGGAAAGTGTTCCCACGTAAACCCATGATGTACAAAGAATCCGATTCTGCTGCTGAGAAGAAGGAACCATCGTAAGGAGAATCAAGGTTGAGCCAACTTTCACCATTATCATCACTGGCGAGCAGAAGTCCGGCTTCACCGAGAATGAGCAGACGGCCTGATTTAAGCTGATAGATGCGGTTAAGGTGGAAACCTTCCGGGTTTGGTAGCTCATGCCCTATAAACTGCCAGCTTTGTCCCGCATCTCTGGTTTCGAGCATCGTACCGTAGGCACCGATCAGGAAACCGTGGCTGGAATTCAGAAACAGCATATCCAGCAGGGGTGAAGTTGGTCCTTCTTCCTGTGCGATGACAGCATCATCCAAGGCATATTCGGTATCTTCAATCTGTTCGGGTGTGAAGTCATCGGTTGTCATGGAACCGAGCAGATTTTCAAGAGCCGTGATTCGTAACTGGTTAATGTCGTTACCGCTAAGAACGGATTTCCAACTGGAGCCACTATCGGTGGTTTTAAGCACTAGACCATCGTGACCAATCGCCCAGCCAGTCTGAGTATCCGTGAATTTAATACTGGTCAGCAGTGCGCTGGCAGGTACTGATGCCTGATGCCACTTCTTGCCCTGATCATCCGAGTAAACGATGACGCCTTGCTCTCCGGCAGCAACCAGTCTTTTACCTGTATTAGCGACGGATAACAGCAGTGACTTTTCAGCACCTTCGCGGGTGAGGGCTGAAGTAGACAGACGGTCTGACGTCAGTTGTTCTGAGGCCGAAGATGGAGATAGAGGTGTAAATAGTGAGCAGAGTATCAGTAACGAACTGCCAGTAATTCTTTTGAGCATCTGATAACCAGTAATTATTTTTATATTTGGTGGCCCTTCCTGATGATTCTGAAAGGTTACCTGCATCATGCTTTATTAGGTATAGAATCGCCAATAACAAAAGTCACCAGTTTTTATGACATTATTTTTCAAACCCTGCTTAGGTGCTTGAATTACTGTGAAAATTGATAGGGAAAAAGGTGGCGTTTACGGTCATAAAAAAGGGCAGGGTTGTTCAAAACCGCTGCCCTTTATAGGTGGAGTGGGTGTTTAAATTGTTGCAGCCAACTGCGTGCCCTGATGAATCGCACGTTTGGCATCCAGCTCCGCCGCCACATCAGCACCGCCGATCAGATGGACCGGCACATCTTTAATCTGGTCAGCCAGATCACGTTTCGGCTCCTGACCAGCACAGATAATGACATTATCAACTTCCAGTAACTGCGGTTCGCCATCGACCAGCAGGTGTAAGCCCTGATCATCGATCTTCTGGTACTCACATTTGTTAAGCATTGTCACACCTTTCTTGGCAAGATCGGTACGGTGTATCCAGCCAGTGGTTTTACCCAGACCGCTGCCTACCTTGCTTTTCTTACGTTGCAGCAGGAATACCTCACGCGCAGCCGGTTCAAAGGCGGGTTTCATGTTCTCAACACCACCACGGGCGTTCATGCTCATGTCCACACCCCATTCCTGCATAAAGGCGGAGATGTTCTGGCTGGTGGATTCACCCTGATGGATTAACACTTCTGAGATATCAAAACCAATACCGCCTGCGCCGATGATCGCGACTTTCTGACCAACTTCAGCACCCTTCATAACATCCAGATAGCTGAGCACTTTCGGGTGGTTAACACCCTCAATATCCGGGGTTCGAGGGCTGATGCCTGTGGCAAGTACAACCTGATCGAATCTGCCTTCCTGAAGTGTTTCTGCAGTTACTTTAGTGTTGAGATGAAGGTTTACTCCCGTGAGCTCAATTTGCTTGCCGAAATAACGCAGGGTTTCATAGAACTCTTCTTTACCCGGTATGCGCTTGGCAATATTGAACTGGCCACCGATCTCGGATGCTGCATCAAACAGAGTGACATTGTGGCCGCGTTGAGCGGCGGTGGTGGAAAATGCTAAACCGGCTGGTCCTGCACCGACTACAGCAATGTTCTTAATATCGGTGGCTGGGGTAATGACCAGTTCTGTTTCATGACAGGCACGGGGGTTAACCAGGCAGCTCGTCAGCTTGCCCACGAACACATGATCCAGACAAGCCTGATTGCAACCGATGCAGGTGTTGATCTCATCGGCTCTGTTTTCGGCCGCTTTTTTCACGAATTCCGGGTCTGCCAGAAAAGGACGGGCCATAGAGACCATATCCGCATCACCACGGGCCAGGACCTCTTCGGCTACATCGGGCATATTGATTCGGTTTGAGGTGATGACCGGAACATTAAGTGCCTTACGCACCTTGGCTGTCACCCAGGTGAACGCAGCGCGAGGAACCTTTGTGGCAATAGTAGGGATGCGGGCTTCATGCCAGCCGATGCCGGTATTGATGATGGTGGCACCGGCTTTCTCAATCGCCAGTCCAAGTTGAATTATTTCTTCGTAACTACTGCCGCCCTCAACGAGATCTAGCATGGACAGGCGGTAGATGATGATAAAGTCGGTTTCTACAGCTTCACGTACCCTTCGAACGGTTTCCAGAGCAAAGCGGATACGCTGGTCATATTCACCCCCCCAGTCATCATCACGCTGGTTGGTGCGTGCGGCAATAAACTGGTTAATCAGATAGCCCTCTGAACCCATGATTTCGACACCGTCATATCCCGCTTCTTTTGCAAGGGATGCACAGTTCACAAAATCTCTGATCTGTTGCTCAATATCGTCTACCGAAAGCTCTTTGGGTGGGAATGGGTTGATTGGTGCCTGAATTGCAGAGGGTGCAACTGGCTGTGGGTTGTAGGCATAGCGGCCCGTATGCAGTATCTGCATACAGATCTTGCCACCTTCCTGATGTATCCGATCCGTCACGATGCGGTGGTTTTTTACATCTTCTGATGAAGCCATTTGCGCAGCATGACCATGCACAGCACCTTCCTTGTTTGGACCTATGCCTCCGGTTACGATCAGAGCTACACCGCCACGGGCACGTTCTGCGTAGAACTCAGCCATACGTTCAAATCCATTAGGGGCTTCTTCAAGACCCAGATGCATAGAACCCATCAGGACACGGTTTTTCAGAGTGGTGAAACCCAGATCCAGGGGCTGTAAAAGATTAGGGTAGGCTGTTGTCGTCATTCTTAGTATCTCTTTATCGTTATTGTTTTAGTCGGCAGCTTGAAGTGGCTGGGTTATTTTGCGTAATGGTTCAAATACAGCGGCTTTTCCAGAAACCTTCGCGCTGAAGCTTTGCATCATGTCATTAGGTTGAAACATGCCGGACTGCCAGGTAGCCATGTAACTGAGGCTGTCATGCAGGCTGTGATCCCGAGCATAGTTGATCATCTGCTTGGTGCCAGTGATTGCCAGAGGGGAGTGGGCAGCAATCTGTTGGGCAATGCCCATTACTGCATCCAGCATCGATGCCTGATCCGGGAAGGTCTGATTTACCAGTCCGGATGTTTGAGCTTCCTGAGCATGCATTTTACGTGCGGTATACGCGAGTTCTCGGGCGAGCCCAGACGGTATAAGGCCTGGTAAACGTTGCAGGGTCCCCAGGTCTGCATTCATGCCCAGCGCCGTCTCTTTTACGGTGAAATAGGCATCCTCAGTGCAGTAACGCATATCAGTGGCACACACCAGATCCAGAGCGCCGCCTATGCAGCCACCCTGAATCGCGGAGATAACCGGAAAGCGTGCGGTTTCCAACACCATAAAACATTCTTGCAGTTGCATAACCAGACGGCGCACAGATTCTGCTCTGCGACCGGCTTCACCATTGAACAGGCTTTGGTCCGGCTGAGTAAAAACCTCCAGATCCATTCCGGAACAGAAATGTTTGCCCTGAGAACTGATGACCAGTACCCGGGTGTCTCCCTCAATATCCAGCGCTCTGATGGCTTCCGGAAACTCTATCCAGAAGTCCCTGTTCATGGAGTTGCAGGCTTCGGGGCGTTTAAATTCTAGCCGGGCAATGTGGTTCTCAACGGTGAGGTCAAAACAGCTATAGCTCATCTGAAAACAATCCTGTTTAGGTTTTTGTTATTAAACTAGACGGTGTCAAGATAGTGATCTATTTTGACACTGTCAAGATTGGTTGATAGATTGCGTTCATGAACAGTAGAAAAAAACCATATCACCACGGTGATCTCCGGATTACCTTGTTGCAGGCAGCCACGGATCTGATTGCTGAAGGGGGCGTTGAAAGCCTCTCTATCCGCAAACTTGCGGACAAGGCAGGCGTGTCTCGCACTGCGCCTTATCATCACTTCAAAGACAAAAATGAACTGCTTTGCGCAATAGCAGAACAGGGCTTCCATCTTCAGGATCAATTGATTGAAGCCTTGAACGAAAACGCTAAAGAGCTGAATCCTGTAGAGCAGTTTGAGCGCTATGTGATTACCTACATCCGCTTTGCTGATGAGCAACGCGAAACTTATGACCTGATGTATGGCCGCGATATCTGGAAAACCGGAGAACCTACGCAGACATTGCAGGAAGTGTCCCGAAACAGTTTTCGCGTTTTGCTGAACTGGGTTGAAGAGCTGCAAGCCGAGGGCGTTTTTGAACCTTCTTTACCTGCATTGAGGATCGCTCAGTCTGCCTGGGCTTCTATTCATGGTTTGTGTAGGTTGTTTAATGACGGTATCTATGTAAATCGTGAAGATCTGCAGGATATTGCCCGTACATCGGTGCAGTTACTGATTAATCAGAATTACCCGGCAGAGGCAGAAAAGTGATTCAGTTCAGCCATGCTAACGGATTCCCCGGCAGTTGCTATGGCCACTTGTTCAGCTTATTACCTGAGCATGAAGTCAGCTGCGTTGAAAAGATGGGGCACGGGGATTACCCACTGAATGGCAGTCTGCGTAATTACGCGGAGGAACTGATTGCTGAGATCGAACAGCAGCATAATAAGCCCGTAATTGGGGTTGGTCATTCAGCCGGAGCTGTTGTCACCCTGATAGCCGCTGCGTTAAAACCTGAACTTTTTAGACAGGTTATCCTGCTCGATCCGGTGGTATTCAGTAAACGCAAACGTTATGCCTTGAAACTGTGTAAGGCCCTGGGCCTTATGGATCGGATTACTCCTGCCGGAAGAGCCGCTAAAAGGCGGGCTCAGTTTGCCAGTCGTGAAGAAGCGGAAGCTTATTTTGCAGGTAAAAGCCTGTTCAAAGATTTTCATCCTGCATGTTTTGCTGACTATATCAAACACGGTTTAACCGAAAACGAGCAGGGTGTTGAGCTGAGCATCTCAGCAGATATCGAAGCGGATGTTTTTCGCAATGTCTTACTGGATGTACCCCGGTGCCTTAAGCGTGTACGCGGTACTGTCATCTACGGTCGTAAGAGTCATTTGTTTAACCGTCATGATAAACGCTGGTGGCAACGCAACTTTCCTGAAATGAATCTGGTTGCTGTTGATGGCGGCCACCTTTTCCCTCTTGAATCCCCGGAAATCACAGCTGAACTTATTAATTCAGCGCTTTCAAAATAAGCCTGCCCTCGATTCTCCAGTCACCTGTTTATCAGTCATCAGCTATCAGCCATTTGGACTTTGGTAGAGAGTGGTTCTAATTAGGAAAAACTCCTAAAGAAATTTCTGACACAGCGTCTACTATTATTAGATCACGTCAGTAGGAGTGGGTTGATGAAAGCGAGTGTGGATATCCCGGTTGAATGTAACCAGTGTTTAGAGGAAGTCATGCAAGATGCGATGGCAAAAAAAGAACTCGACTGGGAACGTTATGGTCGTGAAATGCCTCAATGCAAGGAATGTATACAAGCCCTGAAAGAGGATATGGTAAAAACCACTGGAACAGGATTGAGTTTTAACCCAAGTGAGCAAAGAAGTCAGCAAAGACTGCTGTTACAGCTAATACACTTCAGAATTCAAATGGAAAGCCCTCCATATGAGAGGGCTTTTTGTTGTTACCTTGCTGGAGATAACTTGTTATTTACCCAGTCGACGGATCGCCTGTGGAGTAAAATCTTTATGTTCAAAGCGCTGGGTGAAGTCGAAGCCTTCCCCCTCTTCGTTGGTTAAACTACCTACCAGATATCGACCAGACTGCAGATCATATAAAGCTTCCGCAGTTAACCAGGGTACGTTGGCATCACGATACTGGAACTGATGCGCTTCACCTACGCGCCATAGCTCGCCACGGCCATCGTAATGATCCACAACTGCGATCTGCCAGCTGTCTTCATCGATATAGAAGGTGCGTTTTGCGTAAATGTGGCGTTCGCCTTCTTTCAATGTCGCCTCGACTTTCCAGACACGGTGTAATTCATAACGTGTGAGTTCTGAATTCAGGTGTCCTGGTTTGAGAATGTCTTCGTACTTCAGACCCCGGTCTGCAAGCTTGAAGCTGTTGTATGGGATATACAGCTCCTGTTTGCCAACCAGATTCCAGTTGTAACGATCTGGTGCGCCGTTAAACAGGTCCAGATTGTCTGTTGTACGCTGACCATCGCTGGCAGTACCCGGTGCATCATAGGCGATCTGAGGAGCCCGACGCACTCTGCGCTGACCTGCATTGTAGGTCCATGCCTGTCGTGGTTGTGTAACCTGATTCATGGTTTCATGAACCAAGAGTACGTTACCGGTCAGACGGGCAGGGGCTTTTACCTGCTGTACAAAGTAGAACAGGATGTTCGCATCTTTGTCCGGGTTTGTGCCGCCTTTGAGGTGAGTTGGCCAGGACATCTTCTCGTTGATTTTAACCGGTGTGAAGCTGCCGTTGGCCTGAACCGGAACCTGCACAAAGGTACGTTCCAAAGCGCCACCACGATAGCGGGTCATATGATTCCAGATTACTTCCAAACCATCGTTCGGGACAGGGAATGGAATGGCAGTGTTAAACCCCTGAAGGCCATTACCACCATCAGTGAGCTGTGCCGTTGTCGCATTGGCTTTAGCCGCGTCATACACTTCCTGAGGCATCGCCGCAGTTCGGTGAGTTGGGTACACCGGGATGCTGAAGGTAGGGTATTTATTCAGCATCGCCAGCTGTCCCGGAGTCAGCTTATCTTTATATTGTTCTGCATTGGCAGCGGTAATCGTAAACAGCGGTTGTTCGTCTGCAAACGGATTGTTGTAGCGATCAGAGCTGCCAGCCAATCCACCGTTCCAGGCTGGAATCGTACCTGCCGTATTACCTGCTTTTTCTGCACCTATCGGCGTGAGTGAAGCACCCAGCTCAGCTGCTTGTTCAGCGGTGGTAGCCGCTAAAAGTGAGCTGGAACTTAGTAATAATGCAGTGCTCAGCAGTAATTTTTTAGTGTTATACATTGATGATATCTCCATCTGTCTGCTGATAATTAAAATGAAACGCTCGCGCTCAGTGAAATGAAGTCACGATCTTCAATGGAGTTAAAGTTTCCGCCAAAGTAATCCGTGTAAGACAGTGAAACGCTGTATTTATTCAGGTAATCAGCAGTCAGGCTCAGGCCCAGTGTTTTCTCATCTTCATTGAACGCGGGGCCAGGCTGTGGACCGTAACCTTTGAGACCGTGTTTAAAACTGATCTGTGGAGACAGGTTTACCCCAGCAAATGCATTTGGGTAGCTCAGGTTTGCACGCACAACGTAACCGTAAGAGTCCTGAGTTACGAAACCTTCAGTGTCGCCAGCGGTGTACCCGAAGGCACCGTTACGGCCATATTTCAGAGCATTCGCATCTTCATCAAGGCCATGTACATGGGTCCAGGCCAGTTCACCGATTAATGCTAAACGGCTGGCTCCAAGTACCTGATCATAGAATTTCACAAAGCTGGTTTGCAGCTGTGTCACATCCAGTTCACTGTAACCATAAATTGTGCCACCAGTACCTGCATCAGCAACCAACTGATCAGCAGCTGTATTGCCAGAACCACCGGCATACTGTTGCAGGATTGCTGCTACCAGCAGAGGTCCGTTGATCTGAATAGGTACATCACGTTTGTGGCTGATTTCACCCGACCAGGCAACTTCGCCAATGTTGGTGTTGAAGCTCAAACCAATCATCTCGATATCTTCTGGGTAGCTGGTGAAGTAGGTGGTATCTACCAGAGTGCTGATACCTGCCAGTTTGCCAGCTTGTGCTGCCGCGGCTGCAGCTTGTGCTGCCGTACCGTCACCGCTCAGTACAGCGGCGGCTGCTGCATTACCTGCAGCTTTTGCCTTAGCACCAAATGTCGCAATGTCAGTCTGGGTATTAACCGCACTAGTGACCGGTAGGCGGCTGTGATATTTGGCAAAGTAGACTCCGAACTCAGTGTTATTCAGGTTTTCTGCAAAGTAGCGAGCAGAGAAACCAAACTGGCCGTCATCATCAGCTTCACGTCTGCCGTCAGCATTGCGATAAATGACAGGATCAAAGCCAATCGCACCGGTCGCGATTGCAGGTGTGTAGTATTGCTGATCAGTCAGTGGCAGAGTTATGCGTATCCCATCACAGCCCTCGGCAGCAAAATCAATATTAGAGAAATAAGTGCCGCAACCATCAATTGCGGTTGGTTCCCACTCGATCTGGTAGAAGCCTTCAATGCTCAGGTTGTCTGTCACACCCAGAGAGGCAAAGGCCATATTAACAGGCAGCAGGCCTTCTTTAACTTCTGCGCCTGGACGACGGAATGCGTTTACGTCAAATGGGTTGATCGAGTTCAGACCGCCTTGAATAAAGGTGCTCTCACCCCAGTTTATGACCTGACGACCAATGCGGAGGTCAAGTGGCTTTTCGCTTTCACCAATATCAAAGCCAGCGAAGACGTAGGCATCTAAGATCTCAAAACCAGAGAACTTGGAGAAGTCGTTAAAGTCTGAATCGTTCAGAGTTGTATCGGGCGTATATCCATTTGGTGAATGACCATGGGAGCGGTTGCCATCTTCCAGTTCTGCATCGTACCAGTATTTTGCGCGTCCAAAGAAACCTACATTATCTTTGCGTAGCTCCAGGTCGTGTACGCCTTTGACAATTTGAGTGAAAGTTTCACCCTTGGAGAAGTTCTGGTTGCCATCATCATAACTACCTGAACCACGGCTCTGGCCGCCATTAAAGGTCGAAATCAGTTTGGAAGAAGGATCATCCATACGCCAGCTTGCACCGACAGAGATTTGAGAGTCAAAACGTCCTTCAATTTCTCCCAGATTAAATTCAATCGCCTGAGCTTGGCTCATGCAAACTACACTGCCTACGAGGGTAGGCAGAAGACGGCGTGAGAATGCCGGGGATTGGTTTTTGCTGCGCCGCAAAATCCGGTTTTTTATTGCCATTTCGTTCACCTGACTTCTTATTTTTCTAAAAGGTTCTGACTATATATTTATAGATTTTAGTCAAAACATCCAAAAATACTGAATAAATAGAGGGTTAAAGCTCTATATGCAGGTTTTTGGATGTTAGTAATCATTGTCGGTCTTAAAACAGTTCTCAATGACAATTGCCGCCAAGCTTAGTAACAAATTTGTTCTTTAGGGTTGAAAAAATGACCTTAAGTGCCAAAAATAAAAATGGGAAGTGCGTTTCTGGTTAACAAAAAACAGGTTAGAGAAGCAATGGAACGTAAGATAACGGTTCCTGCTGGCTACGTGCGGCAGTTACTGAAACTGGTTGAAGAGCAGGGTTATAGTGTTGATGAACTGCTGAACTATGTTGGTATCGATTCAAGCATGATTGATACCCAAACAGAGTTTCCGGCGGATAAGTTTGGACTGTTGTATCAGCGAATCTATTACATTGCGCAGGATGAATATTTTGGCATGTTGAGTGGAGGAAAGGTGCCTAATGGTACCTTCCGGATGATGTGCCATTGCCTGATTCACTGTAAAACTCTTGAACACGCCATCTATCGTGCCAGTGATTTCCATGAAATTTGTCGTGGCACTCAGGTCAAACCTTTTCTGGTGAGAAAAGGCCGATACGCCAAGGTTTCTTTCACCACTACTGATGCCTCTGGAATGGATCTGGAGGAACTGTTGAAGGATTCTACACCGGAAAAAATTCGGACCTCTTTGTCGATGTGGCATCACTTCTTATGTTGGTTGCTGGGCGCCCGACTGGACTTGAAAGCGGCCTATCTGTCATTTCCGGAACCTGAAGATATCTCCTTATACAAAACCGTTTTCCAGTCTGAAGTTAAATTCGATCAGCACGATAACGCAATTGTTTTCCCAGCAAGATTCCTCGATTACCCCATCGTCCAGACCCCGGATACGTTGCGAAGCTTTCTGAAAACGGCCCCTTATCAGTTGATTGTGATGGTAGATGACGATGCCAGTCTGAAGGCTCAGGTAGTTGCTCTGATTGGTAAGGATTTCAGCCAGGAGTTGCCGAGTGCAGAAGACATTGCCTACAGGCTGCACATGTCAGTTTCCACCTTGAGACGGAGATTACTTGAGGAAGATACTTCCTATCAAAAAATTAAGGATGAATGCCGCAAAATGGCAGCTTTGAATTATATGAATTCACCGCAGCTTTCGATTAATGATGTGGCCGGCTTGATGGGCTTTGAGGAGCCATCGGCATTTTTCCGATCCTTCAAAAAATGGACCGGGATGACACCGGGTGAATATCGCCGCAGTGACACCTATTGCCAGCAATTAGAGCAAACATAAACCGCGCTGAGGCCTATAATTGCTGAGTTTTTATAGCGTATGAATTTTTTTGTCAGTAGATAAGGCTTGAATTGTTATTGTTTGGGGCGTGCTCTGAGAAGATCATGAATTAAGCATTTCCCAAATGTAAAAACGCTTTCGAAGAATAATAAAAGCAGGCCGGAATGTATTCAGGCTTGCGAGGAACGGAGCAACATGAGCGATGAGTGAGTATCGTTTTCCTTATCAGGATGCATTGTTTGTATTAAATGACTTGGTGGGTCTTGAACAGATTTGTCATCAGGCAGGGCTTGATGAATTCGCTGAAGGCCTTGGTGAAGCTGTGCTTGATGAAGCGGCTAAGCTGGGCGAAGAGCAACTGGCCCCACTTAACCGGGTAGGCGATCTGAAGGGTGCAACCCTTGCTGATGGTAATGTTCAGCAAACCGAGGGTTTTTCTGAGGCTTACCAGCAGTTTTGTGAGGGTGGCTGGCCATCTCTGGCGGGCAACCCGGAATTTGAAGGGCAGGGGTTGCCTTTATCACTGTCTGTTGCTGTGAATGAAATCTGGCAGTCTGCAAACCTTGGTTGGGCGCTTTGCCCGTTGCTGACTCAGGGGGCAATTGAAGCGATTGAAACCCATGGTAGCGAAGAGTTGCAGAATACCTACCTGCCTAAACTGATCAGCGGTGAGTGGACAGGTACCATGAACCTGACTGAACCCGATGCCGGCACCGATCTGGCCGCTCTGAAAACCAGAGCCGTCCCTGAAGGTGATCATTACCGTATCACCGGACAAAAAATCTTTATCACCTGGGGTGATCATCAGATGACAGACAATATCGCTCATCTGGTATTAGCCCGGTTACCGGATGCGCCAGCAGGCGTGAAGGGTATCTCTCTGTTTGTTGTGCCTAAGTTCATGCTGGATGCAGAGGGTAATATCACTGACCAAAGAAACGATGTGGCCCCTGTTGCTCTGGAGCATAAGCTGGGTATTCATGGCAGCCCGACCTGTGTCATGAGTTTTGGTGATAACGGCGGTGCAGTGGGTTATCTGGTGGGTGCTGAGAACAATGGTCTCGCATGCATGTTTACCATGATGAACGATGCTCGTCAGGCAGTAGGATTACAGGGGTTGGCAATATCTGAGCGCGCATACCAGCATGCGCTGGCGTATGCCAAAGACCGTATCCAGGGAACCCTTCGGGATGGTTCTCGCATCAGCATCATTAAACACCCGGATGTACGTCGTATGTTACTGCAGATGAAATCGGGTACTCAGGCAATGCGGGCCCTTGCATATGTGGCGCGAGCAGAAGCTGATCGCGCTAAAAATGCGCAGGATGAAGAGACAAAAGCGATTCACCATGCACGTACCGAACTCTACACCCCAATTGTAAAGGGTTGGATGACTGAGTTGTCTCAGGAGCTCACCTATCTGGCTGTGCAGGTTCATGGCGGTATGGGTTTTATTGAGGAAACCGGGGTTGCGCAGCATTACCGTGATGCACGTATCCTGACCATTTACGAAGGCACAACAGGCATTCAGGCTCTTGATCTGATTGGCCGTAAGACCCTCATAGATAAAGGTGCGGCGCTATCTGCATTGCTGGAAGAGATTAAAGCTGATCTGGATGGCATCAACTCCGAAGCCATGAGCGCTATTGTAAAAGCGGTAGATTCAGCTCTCGATGATGCTGATGTTGCGCGTAAGTGGGTACTTGATAAAGGAGCTAAAGACCCCGCTGCAGCAGGCGCTGCCAGCGTGAACTTCATGATGTTACTGGGTTACCTATGCGGTGGCTGGTTGATGGCGAAGTCCGCGGCTATTGCAGAAGGCAAGCTAGGGGCACCTGATGCAGATAAAGATTTCCTCGAGAGTAAAATCGTCTGTGCGCGTTTTTATGCTGAACAGTTATTACCAAGAACCGGCGCTCTTCTTAAGGCGATGCAGAGCGGTGGTGAAGCGGTAATGGCGCTTTCTGAAGATCAGTTTTAAGCAATAACAGCATAAGTGAGGTTTACGATGAGTGAGATAACGCGCGAATCCATGGAGTTTGATGTTGTTATTGTAGGTGCAGGCCCGGCGGGTTTATCCGCCGCCTGCCGACTGATGCAACAGGCAAACGAAGCAGAGCAGGAACTGACTGTCTGTGTAGTAGAAAAAGGGTCTGAAGTGGGCGCCCATATTCTCTCTGGCGCGGTGATTGAAAGCCGTGCTCTGGATGAGCTGTTCCCGGACTGGAAAGAGCTGGGCGCACCGCTCAATACTCTCGTCACAGAAGATCAGATTTTCCTACTGAAAAACGAAGAAAAGTCCGTTCAGGTACCGAATGCGTTTGTACCCAAAACCATGCATAACCATGGTAACTATATTGTCAGCCTGGGTAATGTTTGCCGCTGGTTGGCGGAGCAAGCGGAACAACTTGGCGTAGAAATCTTCCCGGGTTTTGCCGCTGCTGAAGTGCTGTACAACGATGATGGCAGTGTTAAAGGCATTGCCACCGGTGATATGGGCATCAGTGAATCCGGCGAGCAAAAAGACAGCTATATGCCGGGTATGGAACTGCATGCGAAATACACTATCTTCTCAGAAGGCTGTCGTGGTCATCTGGGTAAAGAGCTGATCGAGAAGTTTGAACTGGACTCAGAAGCGGATGCGCAGCATTACGGCATCGGTATTAAAGAACTTTGGGATATTAACCCGGAGAATCACAAGCCAGGTCTGGTTCTGCACGGTTCAGGTTGGCCTTTAAGCGATGGCGCCAGTGGCGGTTTCTTCCTCTATCACACCGAAGGTAATCAGGTGGTAGTGGGTCTGATCATTGATCTGAACTACAGCAACCCCTACCTGAGTCCATTTGATGAGTTCCAGCGCATGAAGCACCATCCAGTACTGAAACAGTACCTGGAAGGTGGAAAGCGCGTTTCTTATGGCGCTCGAGCAATCACCAAAGGTGGTTTCAATGCTCTGCCGAAGATGACCTTCCCGGGTGGTATTGTTGCTGGCTGTAATGCCGGTACGCTCAATTTCTCCAAGATTAAAGGCACGCATACGGCAATGAAATCCGGCATGCTGGCCGCAGAAACGATCTTTGAAGCTCTGATTGAGGGATGTGAAGGCGGTAAAGAACTTAACAGCTTCACCGATAAATTTGAAAGTTCATGGCTCTATGATGAGCTGTTCCGCTCCCGAAACTTTGGCCCTGCATTGCATAAGTTTGGTCCGATTATGGGTGGTGCCTTTAACTTTATCGATCAGAACCTGTTTAGCGGCAAGATCCCGGTCACCCTACACGATGATAAAGAAGACTATGCACAGATACGGCCGGCCAGTGAATGCACACCGATTGACTATCCAAAACCGGATGGTGAGTTGAGCTTTGATAAGCTGGGTTCAGTGTTCCTGTCGAATACTAACCATGAAGAAGATCAGCCTTGTCATTTGCAGCTTAAAGACAGCTCAGTGCCGTTGCAACAAAACCTGCCGAAGTTTGCAGAACCTGCTCAGCGTTATTGCCCTGCGGGGGTGTACGAAGTGGTTGAAGATGATGCCGGACAGCACTTCCAGATTAACGCCCAGAACTGCCTGCATTGCAAAACCTGCGATATCAAAGATCCGGCTCAGAATATACGCTGGGTAACGCCAGAGGGTATGGGCGGACCGAACTATCCGAACATGTGAGGATGTGTAGTGGTCAAGTAAAACTGGCCACCACTTTGTAGTCATTCCAGTATATTTCTTCTGCCAAATTCGGTGGCAACATCCCGTTATGCTGATGCGGCCTTTGCTGGCTGTAATATCCAACGATGTAGTCAGTAATTGAGTTCCTAGCCTCTGTTATTGAGGCGTAACCTATCTCTGGAACCCATTCGGCTTTCAAGCTGCGGAAGAAACGCTCCATTGGAGCATTATCCCAGCAGTTGCCGCGTCGACTCATGCTCTGTTTTATCTTGTGCCGCCACAGTAGCCTACGATACTTCACACTGGTGTACTGGCAGCCCTGATCGGAGTGGAACAGTAGGCCTTCAGGTCTACCCCTTAATTCAAAAGCCATCGTTAGGGCTTTACTTGTCAGGTCACTATCTGGATTAAGAGAAAAAGCCCAACCAACAGGTTTGCGAGCATATAAGTCCAGTACGACTGCCAGATAGGCCCAACGCCGCCCCGTCCAGATATAAGTAATATCGCCACACCATACCTGGTTTGGAGCCGCAGACTTAAATTGTCTTGCCAACAGATTGGGGGCAACGGGATGCTCTTGTGTTGCTTTCCTAATAACGGTGCTTGGGTTGCTGGCAACTAAACAGTTGTAACTCTGACATCAGTTTGCCCGCAACATAACGACTGAGCGGTGTGCCTGAGAGCGTCACCATAGCTGCTACACTTCGTGCACCTGCTGAACCCTCGCTAATGCTGAAGGCCTCTCTGACTTTCTCTTTCAAAAGGATGCGAGCAGGGTTTTCCCCTTTGGCATAATTCCGCCAGTATTTGTAACTGCTACGGTGTACGCCGAATAGATGGCATAGTCGTGTTGCAGAGTAGCTCCCTTGAAGTCGACGTATTACCGCAAACCTTTCAGCTCGTCGGACATCAAGAGAGCTGAAGCCTTTTTTAATATCTCTTTTTCCATCTCAAGCTGCTTTACCTGCTTCTCCAGCTCTCGAATACGACGTTGCTCTTCTGTCATCGGCGTGGCTTTGGGGGATTCTCCTTTACGCTCTGCTCGCAGCTGTCGAACCCACTTATCCATGGTGGATTTACCCACGCCCATTGCTTCAGCAGCCTCTCGTACCTTGTATCCTTGATCGACAACAAGTTGCGCTGATTCTAGACGAAATTCGGGGCTAAAGTTAGGTCGTTTTGGTTTTGTCATAGTGTCACCTGTGTAGTCAGGAGGCGATCATATCACCTCTAATCAGGTGGCCAAATTCACTATGCCACTACAGTCCGGCCATGTAGGATTAAGTGATAAAGCACTTTTAAAACTAGATTTTGAGTTGCCTATAAAGCGTAAAGCATTACTCAGTGATAACAGTGGCTGGAAAAGTTATGACATAAGCATTCAGGCAGAAGTAAGTAGTTCTAGTTTCACTTTTGATCTATCGGTAGGAGTTGATTATTCATCAACATGCCCCTGTTCTGCTTCATTGGCAAGACAGCTTTTGCAGGAAAAATTCTCTGCAGATTTTACTACCAGGGAAACAGTGTCAGTTTCTGAAGTTGAGGGATGGTAATTGAGTGCCAACGGTTCACATGCGACACCGCATAGCCAGAGAAGTAGGGCAACTGTAACCGTGAGACTGGGTAAAAGCTTCGAGCATTTCCCAATTTTTGAGCTGATAAATAAGGTAGAAAAAACCTTGAAAACTCCGGTACAAACTGCGGTTAAACGAGAGGATGAACAAGAGTTTGCGAAAAGGAATGGGCAAAACTTGATGTTCTGCGAGGACGCCGCGCGGAGAATTAAACGCGAGTTAAGTCTGGATCCAGTCTACACGGACTTCAAAATCAAAGTGGAACACTTTGAGAGCTTACATGCGCACGATGCTGTTGCCATGGTGGTAAAAGGGGTTCCTGGCGGTTTGAGCTATTCGTAGATCCTTGAGCATATGCTTTTTGTCGGCAATTTACGGCTGTTCTATCGGAAGTTAATTAACAGTGCATTTGCCAAACATTGTTTGTAGGTTCCAGCAGGTTATTATACGTAAACAGCCACCATGATTTGGACAGGAATTTCTTCTTTTGGACTCTAAGAAGACCTCCTCATAAGTCGGTTTAAAATCTTCATAAGTATGCTCATTTTGAAGCCTTTTGGCTTTTTGTTTTGTTTCAAAAAATTCTTTCTTGCTTATGGCATAAGAGATGTTATCATCCGTGCAATCGTTTCATTCTTGCCCAGACAATCGAGCTAATATGCGCTTGTAAGTAAGATTATATAGTAGTTTGAAACAATGGCTGTTTACTTTACTGAAGATATGCTCTCAAAGCGTTTGTTTACGTGGCTGCTAAGCATTCACATGAAATGAAACATTTCTCTTTGAACTTATTAAAAGACGCTGTAAACAAGTAATATCGGTTATTCCAGGGGTGCGCTTTAGCGCGTAAGAGTTTCAGACTCTCCCCACTAAAAAAGCGCATACCTCAGGTTGCGCTTTTTTTAATTCATAGGACACTCAGTCATGTTGCAATCAATGCGTGATAATTCACAAGGGATTATTGCTAAAGTTCTGGTTGGTTTGATCATTGTCGTTTTCGCTCTGTGGGGCGTTGACTCACTGGTCGGCCTAGCTACAGCCGAACCACCTCCCGCTGAAGTCAATGGTAAAGCCATTACTAAGAATGAGCTCTATCGTGGTATCGATCTGCAACGTCGACAAGTTCTAACTCAAATGGGCGACAATGCTGATCCAGCCATGTTAGACGATGTTGTTCTACGCAAAGTGGTTTTGGACAATCTCATAGATCGCAACGTACAGATCAGTGCAGCAGAAGAGCTAGGGCTTTTTGTGTCTGATCAAATGCTGGACCAGATGATCGTTGCAACGCGGGAGTTTCAGGTTGACGGTCGATTCGATCGCAACCAGTTTGAATCCGCTCTACGAGGAGCTGGTTTTACTCCTTTGACGTACCGTGAGCTTCTTAAGAGTGAAGCGCTGATGAATCAGGTGCGCGGTGCTTACGAGCAGTCAGCTTTTTTAACCGCTTCGGAACTTGATCATCTTCTTGCTTTGAATACACAGACGCGTGATATCCGAGTGGCGCGTTTCTCTGTTGACGCTGATTCACAGACAGTGAATGATGCGGATGTGCAAGCTGCTTATGACAGTATGGGCGATCAGCTAATGACCCAAGAGCAGGTCGTTGTTGACTATGTTGTACTGGACCAAGCGGATTTTGTTGACCCAGACAGTGTGACCGAAGCCGAAATTAACTCTGCCTATGATCAGTTAAAAGCCGGTTTTGAAGGTGGTGAAGAGCGTTCTGCTAGTCACATACTCCTTGAGATAAGCGATGCCCAGCCTCTGGATGCAGCGCTGGCAAAGGCTGAAGAGATTCGTACGAAGTTGGCGGCCGGCGAAAGCTTCGCCTCACTAGCTGCTGAGTACTCACAAGATATTGGTTCAGCTAATTCAGGCGGTGATCTAGGTTACCTGACGCCAGGCCTTTTTGAAGGTCCCTTTGATGATGCTCTGTTCTCATTAAATGCCGGCGAGTACTCTGAACCTGTCGAGACCGAGTTTGGTGTGCACATCATCAAGTTAAACGATGTGCGTGCTAAAGAGGTGCCAGCACTGAGCGAAGTGCGCGAGGATCTCATCTATGATGTTGCTGAAGCGAATGCAGAAGAGGTTTATGTCAGCGCACTAGAACGTTTAACGGATTTGGCCTTCTCTTCAGGCGACCTTGCCGTGCTTGCTGAGGAGCTGTCACTCGAGATACAAACCTCAGAGCCTTTGACTCGTAATGGTGGGACTGGCGATTTTTCTGACCAGAAACTGGTTCGTGCAGCCTTCTCTGATGTTGTGACCAAAGAGCGTCTAAACTCTGACCCTATTGAGGTGAGCAGTGGTCGTACCTTTGTTCTTAACATGAATGAATTACGACCAGCACGTCAGCTTGAGCTTGCTGACGTGCGTGATGATTTAATCAGCAGACTTAAGTCTTCCCAAGCGGCTAAACTGGCCTTTGAACAGGCTCAAAGTGCACTCTCTGCTGCACAAGAGGGTAAAGTTGACTTGGAGTGGGCTTCAGTCAAATCGATTGCACGTGGTGCAGCCGTTGATCTTGAACCTCAGATTGTAGAAGCAGCTTTTGCTATGGCTCGTCCAGAAGGTAGTGCAGACTATAAGGTTGTCCAGCTCTCTGATGGTACAGCGGCATTGATCACTGTTGATGCTGTTGGAACCTCGCAAGAGCAGATTGCTGAAGAGCTTCAGACACAAATTTCAACAATGTTGGCTGCCGGTGAGGGTAGTCAGGCATTTAGAACGCAGTTTGAAACACTAAAATCAAACGCTGAAATCGTCATCAATTAAGTCGACTTCAGTGAGATAGCCGCTCTTTAGCGGCTATTTTTTTCAGTTGCACGTCGGTGCGCCTTTAACGCTAAGGTAAAAGAGAATGAAATTGGATCAGGTATTTGGCATTCATGCTGTCACAACGCTGTTAAACCGTGACCCTGAGAGGGTAAAACGCCTCTTTATTGTTCAGGGACGCGTTGATCCGAAAGTAGAGAAAATTCTAGCCCTAGCTGCCCAGGCCGGTGTTCATGTTGAGACTATCAGCAAACATCGTTTGGATGAGCGTGTCGATGGTGTTCATCAAGGGGTGTTGGCCGAAGCTAAACCTCTACCCATTCTGGGTGATAAAGAGTTGTTTAAGCTGATGGATGAGGTTGACCAAACACCTCTTCTGCTAGTGCTTGATGGGGTTACTGACCCTCACAACCTAGGTGCATGTCTGCGTACCGCTGATGCGGCCGGTGTCGCAGCTGTCATCGCCCCTCGTGATAAATCGGCGCCATTAAATGCGACAGCGATTAAAGTTGCTTGTGGTGCAGCGGATGCAGTGCCCTATTTTCAGGTAACCAATCTCTCGAGAACGCTTAATCAGCTTCAAGAGCGTGGAGTGTGGATTGTCGGAACGGCGGGTGAAGCGAAAGGTTCCATTTACCAAACAGATCTAACCGGCCCATTAGCGCTTGTGATGGGCGCTGAAGGCAAGGGGATGCGCCGCTTAACACGAGAGCAGTGTGATCTGTTGATTAAAATCCCAATGGCGGGCGAAGTCTCCAGTTTGAATGTCTCAGTAGCAACCGGTGTTACCCTGTTTGAGATCGTCAGACAGCGATCAAACTAACTGCGTCGCGTATTTGGCTAGCATCCACTCCTCATCCGTAGGGACGACCTGCACTCTGACTTTGGATGATTTAGTAGCAATCTCAACTTGGTTGCTCTGATTTAGCTTGTTATCGATCTCTAGGCCTAGCCAAGCCAGTTGACTGCACACTTTTTCTCGAATGAGTGGGGCATGTTGGCCAACGCCAGCAGTGAAAATGACTCTGTCTAATCCACCCAATATTGCGGTTAACCGACCAATCTCTTGGGTAATGTGATAGCAGTAGTAATCGACGGTGAACTTCGCTTCCTCTAAATCTGATTCGAGCAGTGTTCGCATATCACTGCATAGACCTGAAAGACCCAGCCAGCCACTCTGTTTGTAGAGAAGTGTTTCGAGCTGATTTGCATCCATCCCTTCACGCATCAAATGAATCATCACGCCAGGATCTAAATTGCCTGTTCGTGACCCCATCGGTAAACCATCAACTGCTGAGAAGCCCATGCTGGATGCTTTCGACTCGCCGCCCAACATACCGCAAGCCGATGAGCCTGCTCCCAGGTGGAGAACGACAGTTCGCTCTTCTGGGTTTTCACAGAGTTGTTGGGAGTCTGCTATATAGGCGTACGACAGCCCATGAAAACCGTAACGGCGGATACCCATGTCACGAATCGATTTAGGCAGTGCATAACAAGTTTCTAGCTCCGGTTGATGAGCATGAAACATCGTATCGAAAGCGACCACATTAGTTGAGCCTGGATGTGCGGCTCGCACTTGTTCGATTAGACGTAGATTGAATGGCTGATGCAGCGGGGCCAGTGAGTTGAAAGATGTTAACTGTGCCATCAGGACGTCATCGACAAGGGCTGGTGCCGAGAAAAGGCCGCCTCCATGAACCACACGGTGAGAGACTATCAGTTCATTCTCTACTAAGTTGAACTGCTCAAAGAGTCTATCGACAACGGCAGCATGGATGCTGGCTGGATCAGTTTTGTCGAGGTCGGTGATCTCGATAGCCTTGCCATCAATGTTTAGAGCTAAATGGTCTGAACCTACGCCGGATAAGGAAGCTTCTCCAATCTTGGATAAAAGCTCGTTGTGTCGAGTGTAGAGAGCAGCTTTAAGGCTCGAAGAGCCAGCATTTAGCGTCAGTATGTTCATGACTATATCTTGCGGCCGTGGTGCACCATGTAGGAGGCCAGAGCGCAGCTTGCGAGCCGTGCGAGAACACCATCCGCTCGGCTTGTCAGAATGATCGGTACTCTAGCGCCTACTGCGACACCGGCTGACTGAGCTCCAGCTAAATAGATCAACTGTTTAGCAATCATATTGCCGGCTTCAAGATCAGGTGCTAGAAGAATATCGGCTTCACCGGACACTGGTGAGTTTATATGTTTATCGATCGCAGCCTGTTTTGATATGGCGTTATCAAAGGCGAGAGGACCATCCAAAATCCCACCAGTGATCTGGTTGCGATCGGCCATTTTACAGAGGGCAGCAGCATCAATGGTGCTCTGCATGTTCGCTTTCACCTTCTCGACAGCCGCTAGAATGGCTACTTTGGGGTGTTCATTCCCTAACGCATGCGCAAAGTCTATCGCATTCTGGACGATATCCTTTTTGGTATAGAGATCAGGAACAACATTGATCGCCGCATCAGTGATGATCAATGGTTTGTGATAGTTCGGTACGTCAAACACAAACAGATGACTCAAACGTCGCTCTGTTCTGATGCCACTCTCTTTGTGTAGAACGGCTCCTAGCAGCTCTGAAGTACCTAGAGAGCCTTTCATTAACGCTTGAGCGTCGCCCTGTCTAACGATGTTACAGGCGACCTCAGCCGCTTCATGACTGTGTTCAGTGTTGATGATCTGAATGCCACCAAGATCGGCGTTAATCTCCTCACTAGCCTGACGAATCTTATGCTCGGGGCCAATTAAAATAGGATTGATTAACCCCTGTTTAGCCGCTTCAAGAGCGCCGGCTAAGCCATTACCCTCCACAGGGTGGACGACGGCTGTGGTAATGGCTGTCGTCTGTCGTGCCTGTTCAATGAAGTACTCGAGTTGATTATTGGAGGGTAGATCTTTTATGACAGTCATCACACAGCCTTAAAGTGGTTGCTTAAGTGTATCGGTATAAGGTGGCCATCCCATCGCCTTGCCACCTAACAGGTGAAGGTGAATGTGGTAGACCGTTTGCCCTCCATGTTCGCGACAGTTCATGACAGTACGATAACCATCTGATGAAAATCCTTGGTCACGAGCAATCTCAGCTGCGGCTAATTGGAGGTGACCGAGGGCCTCAATATCCTCTGCAGTGGCATCATCTAAAGTTGAGATATGTTTTTTAGGAATCACTAAAGCGTGAAACGGAGCCTGTGGGTTGATGTCACGGAAAGCGATCACATGATCATTCTCAAATAGCTTTTCAGCAGGAATATCGCCAGCGACAATTTTACAAAATAGACAGTCCATCATTACTCCAATTTTTAAAGTGTTGCGGTAGACAATACCAGACCCGCTAGTATCAGTGCACTCCCAGATGCGCGATTGAGCCAAGCTCTGCCCTTAGGGTCTTGAACAAATTTTCTTAGGCGCGCAGCGATGCCTGAATAACCTGTCATTACAATCCAGTCGACCAATACCAGTGTCAGGCCAATAATCCACAACTGAACTGCTTGTGGCTCGTTAGGGTTCAAGAATTGTGGTACTAGAGCGAGTAGGAAAACCATCCCCTTAGGGTTGGTGATGTTAACTAAATAGGCGCGAATGAAGCGCTCTCGTTTTCTAAGTGGCTCAGCATTGTGCAGCTCTAACTCAGCTTGTGAGCGAATAATCTGAATGCCCAACCAGATAAGGTAAGCGGCGCCTATGTATTTAATGACTGTAAATAGAATGGGTGAGGTTGCAATGAGTGCCCCCAACCCTAGTGAAACCACCAGCATCTGGGTTCCATAGCCACATATAAGGCCAAACACTGCAGGTGCTGCACCTCGCAAACCATTTGAGAGCCCAAAACTCACAGCGGTAGCAAAGCCAGCGCCAGGGGATAGCGAGATCATGATGGCTGCGCCTAAGAGGGCAAGCCAGAGTTCAAAGGACATAGAATTTGCTCAGTAGTTAGAGCTGATAATTTAGGCTGTCTCGCGACGGTAGTCGAGTACCCTGTCAGTAATGCCTGCGCTTAACCACATAAAGAACAGTGCGACCCAAGCGGTGAGGGCCATTACTGCACCACCAGTAACACCAGCGCCCACAGCACACCCGCCCGCAAGCATGCCACCAAAGCCCATGAGTGCTGCACCAACAAGGTAGCGTGTTAAACCTGTCTGTTCAGTAAAGGTTTGGATAACAAACTCTTTGGTCAACCAAGAGGCGAGGAATGATCCAGCAAAAACACCCAATACAATGCCAATATCAAAGGAGAATGGAAATTCAGGTTCGTTAATCAGAGCCATTAAAGTATCGGCAGACGGGCCCGTAAAGCTGACACTCTTCACGGCGATAATGTCGAAAGAGTTAGCGGCATGCCAAGAGGTGAGACCCCAACCAAGTGCTATGCTGCCACCAACAACCACCGCACCAAACTGGTAGTAGCCGTTGGTTTTGTTTTTGATAGCAAGATAGATAGCGCCAATAAACAGAATGGCACCCATCGCTAACGCACCATACTCAGGAAGGTACATTGAAAGGTCGCGCGAGCTTCCTTCAACTAGCCACCAAGAGGATGCTTCACTTCTCGCAGGCGAGAGAATACCGCGCAGAGCTGCCTGGGAGACAATGGTAACAACTAGGCCAGCCACTAATGCACGTAAGTTGCCTGTGGCAGAGAGAACAAGAAGACGGCTCGCACAACCACGCGCCATCACCATTCCGATGCCAAATAGCGTTCCACCAAGGATAGCCCCAGACATGGAGCCTGTGGTCACAAGCTGGCGAATACTGCTCTTCTCAAGGTTACCATTCAGCATCAGTAACTGCGTCAAAATAAGCGCCGTAGAGAAGGTGAACAACCAAATCGAAAATTTAGCTCCCGGCTTATTACGCCAGAACTCAATACAAGCCGCACGAAGACAGAAGCGACTCTGTTGCGCAAACGCCCCGAAAATTAGACCTGTCACAAGCCCTAAAAATAGCGCGACCTCTTCGCTGGTAAACTGTTCAAAAAACTCTGGCATCACTCAATCTCACAGGTGTTTGCGTCATTTTGCCTTGGCTGATCTAAGAACGCGAATTAATTCAATTAACAGTTGATGGTGATCAATTTTGGAGCCCTGAAATCTTGAATTAAGGAATTATGAGTAATTCCATTTTAACGGCTTTTCATGACCTTTTTCAGAAAATCGCAGCAAAAAATAAATTTAATGCTAGTCTGAATAAATACATTATGTGATTAATACGGGAGCTGCCAATGAATAATAAATACGTACTATTACCATTAGTGCTATTAATAGTTGGCTGTCAGCAAGCAGCTCAGCAAAAACCACAAAGCTCAGCGTCGATTGATAGAAAAGTAACATCTCCTTACGAATTGAACTCATCAACAAGTCGTGCAAAACGGACACAGTATGAATGTAAAATCGCTACAATTCCTGGTCTAAAGGCAAATCCCGTCGCCTTCGATAACTTCAGAATGGATATGGCGAATGTCGGCTTTGCAGATTTATATGGTGATGGCTCTTTAGAGACAATAGCTGGCTTTTCTGACGAACCGTATCCTACCCCCGAGAACGATATAAGACATCAGGGTAACAAAGAGCGCAGCAGAGAATACTCGGACTATATGTTCTTCAGCCCAGATCCAAGCTTTAAACTTCCATCAGATACTAGCTTCATCATGGCACGAAACATCATTCCTTCCGATTTAAATGGAGATAACATTGATGATTTAGTCATGATTCAGCACGGTCCCGATTATGCTCCATATGAACCTCAGCCCAACTATATATTGCTTTCGACGCCCGAAGGTTACGTGAAAAAACGTCTTCCAGGACCAAAGGCATTACATCACGGGGGGGCTGTTGGTGATATTGATGGCGATGGTGATTTAGACATAGTCGCCACGCCCAGCGAGCACAATAGAGTTGTGGCTTATCTGAACGACGGAAATGGAACTTTTAAGGTCAAAACCATCATTGGTGCTGGCCGGGAATGGAATCAGAATGATCGTAATTACAATACTCAGCTTTGGGACATAGATAAGGATGGTTATTTGGATTTGATTTTAGATGGCCATGATGAATACGCAGCTATCTACTGGGGCCAAGAGAGCTCTGGATTGTTTGGAAGCTTGTTTACCTCGAGACCTACACGCCTGAAAGATCTTAAAAAGCAAGTTTTCCAAGATATAGCATTTACAGACATCGATAGTGATGGCCAAGAAGAGCTTGTATTTCTTTCTTCACTGAATCTACCAGCCGCAGAACATTTCTATCAGGGTTGGGGAATATACTCTATCGGTTTCAATGGACGTAATCCCGAGCCAGTCAAAGTTATTCATGAAACTAAGACTCCCAATTTTTACACATGGTATGCCTATTTAAGCGCCTGCGATTTAAAGAATGATGGTGACTTCGATCTAGTACTACTCGTCAGCGGTCAGCGCTATCAGAACAATGAGAACAAAGTAGATAAGGTGGTTTTTGATAACAACGATGGTGTTCTCACCATGCACAAGCTGAAGGGCGAGATGTACCTAGGCCCCAAAAAGGCGAAATCAGAAGAGGCTCTTGCTAACTCTTTAGGTGTAACGATTAGGGGCTACAGCCCATCTCAAGTGTACTTCCCTTCTCCCAACGGAAACCAGCGGTATTTGAATTGGCAAAAATGGCCGAAGAAAGATGCTAGTTCGAAAAGTGAGAATTTGAAGCCATTGGATGAATCGAAACGTTCAGCACTCTGCTCACTGGATGGCTATCAAGAGGCGCCTATGTGCATAGGGAATTAATAACGACAAAGTACAGGTGGAGTGTGTTCTCGTTAAAGGCGAGTTCAATGACCGTTGAGTGCCGACAAGAGACAAAAAAGGAGAGCATTAGCTCTCCTTCTGTTTAGACAAGATTCGGCGATTACGCTTTTTCGCGGGCGATCGCTCGGTAAGCGATATCAGTGCGGTAGTAGGCGTCTTTCCAACTTACTTGCTTTAGAAGTTCGTAAGCGCGTGCTTGTGCGTCGG
This sequence comes from Marinobacterium sp. xm-m-312, assembly GCF_013283295.1. Lineage (NCBI taxonomy): Bacteria > Pseudomonadati > Pseudomonadota > Gammaproteobacteria > Oceanospirillales > Oceanospirillaceae > Marinobacterium > Marinobacterium sp. xm-m-312. The sequence continues at coordinate 223,707 of NZ_WBYS01000001.1, forward strand.
TTACTGTGTCGCCAAGTGCAGTGACACAAAGAACACGACCGCCGGCTGTCACGACATCATCACCATTTAGGGCTGTGCCTGCGTGGAAGATTTTGCTGTCAGCTGGAAGTGATGCAGGAAGTGAAATCACATCGCATTTGTTGTAATCACCAGGGTATCCACCGGCAGCCATAACAACGCCAATGGATGGACGAGGATCCCATTGAGCGGTTGTTTTGTCGAGTTCGCCCTTAAGCGCAGCTTCACAAAGTTCGACAATGCTCGACTGTAGACGCATCATGATTGGTTGTGTCTCTGGGTCACCAAAGCGGCAGTTGTACTCGATTACTTTAGGTGTGCCATCGGCTGCAATCATTAGGCCTGCATATAGGAATCCAGTGTATCGGTTACCCTCTGCAGCCATACCGCGAACGGTTGGGTAGATCACTTCGTCCATGATGCGCTGGTCGATCTCTGGTGTAACCACTGGAGCCGGAGAGTAAGCACCCATGCCGCCAGTGTTAAGGCCAGTATCACCATCACCAACACGTTTGTGGTCTTGGCTGGTTGCCATTGGCAGAACGTTTTCGCCATCGACCATGACGATGAAAGAGGCTTCCTCGCCATCTAGGAACTCTTCAATAACAACACGGCTACCGGCATCGCCAAAGGCATTTCCGGCAAGCATATCTTTGACAGCATCTTCAGCCTCTTCAAGTGTCATCGCGACGATAACGCCTTTACCCGCTGCTAGGCCATCCGCTTTCACAACGATTGGCGCGCCTTTCTCACGAAGGTAAGCAAGTGCTGGTTCGATCTCTGTGAAGTTTTGGTACTCTGCCGTTGGGATCTCTTGGCGTGCTAGGAAGTCTTTAGTAAACGCTTTAGAGCCCTCAAGCTGTGCAGCGCCTGCTGATGGACCGAAAATTGCTAGGCCTTCTGACTGGAAGTAATCCACGACACCATCGACTAGCGGTGCTTCAGGACCTACGATGGTCAAGGCAACGCCGTTCTCTTTAGCGAAGTTGGCAAGAGCAACTTTGTCCATGACATCGATCGCGACGTTTTCAATACCAGCTTCAATCGCTGTACCTGCATTACCTGGAGCAACAAAGACAGTATTTACACGTGCATCTTTAGCGGCGCTCCAAGCTAGCGCGTGTTCACGGCCACCTGAGCCAATTACTAGAATATTCATATCGTTCAATCCCTTTAACGCTTAGTGGCGGAAGTGGCGCATGCCGGTGAATACCATCGCCATGCCATGCTCATCAGCAGCATCGATAACCTCTTGGTCACGCATTGAGCCACCTGGCTGGATAACCGCTTTGATACCCGCTTCTGCTGCAGAGTCAATGCCATCACGGAATGGGAAGAAAGCATCAGATGCCATCACCGAACCAGCAACTTGTAGGCCTTCATCCGCCGCTTTGATACCCGCAATTTTAGCTGAGTAGACACGACTCATCTGGCCTGCACCGATACCGATAGTCTGGCCATCACGAGCGTAGACAATGGCATTCGATTTAACGAATTTAGCCACTTCCCAGCAGAACAGTAGATCGCGGATCTCCTGTTCAGATGGTTGACGCTTAGTGACAATTTGAAGCTCAGATGCGTTCACCATGCCTAGATCACAATCTTGCACCAGTAGGCCACCGTTGACACGTTTGTAATCGAAAGCTGCACCAGGCTGTGCCGCAAATTCACCACACTCAAGTAGACGAACATTGGGTTTAGCGGCAACGATTTCGGATGCCTGAGCGCTCACTTTTGGAGCAATGATCACCTCGACAAATTGACGATCAACGATCGCTTTTGCTGTTTCTGCATCAAGTTCGCGGTTGAATGCGATGATGCCACCAAATGCTGAGGTAGGATCTGTCTGGAAAGCGCGGTTGTATGCTTCCAGAATGTTGCCGCCAATGGCGACACCACAAGGGTTAGCATGTTTAACGATGACACAGGCAGGCTCTTTGAAAGGCTTAACGCACTCAAGTGCCGCATCAGTATCGGCTACGTTGTTAAACGAGAGCTCTTTACCCTGAAGTTGACGAGCGGTTGAAACGCTGGCTTCAGTTGCGTTCTCTTCAACGTAGAAGGCTGCACGTTGGTGTGGGTTTTCACCGTAACGCATGTCTTGAACTTTGACGAACTGAGTATTGAAAGTGCGTGGGAAGGTCTCTGGCTCTTCCACACCCACTCGAGCACCAAGATAGTTTGCAATCATGCCGTCGTAAGCAGCAGTGTGTTCAAACGCTTTAACAGCAAGGTCAAAACGGGTGTTGTAGTTAAGACCCTTGTTGGCTTTAAGGTCAGCGATGATTGAATCGTAGTCAGAAGCGTTAACGACAATTGCGACATCTTTATGGTTTTTGGCAGCAGATCGAACCATGGTTGGGCCACCGATATCGATGTTTTCAATGGCCATCGGAAGATCACAATCTGGACGTGCGACGGTCTCTGCAAAGGGGTATAGGTTGACAACCACCATGTCGATTGGGTTGATGCCATGCTCAGTCATCACCGCATCATCAGTACCGCGACGACCCAAGATCCCGCCGTGCACTTTAGGGTGAAGGGTTTTAACGCGGCCTGCCATCATCTCTGGAAAACCCGTGTAGTCTGAGACTTCAACGGCTGCGATGCCTTCATCACAAAGCAGTTTGTAAGTGCCGCCAGTTGATAGGATTTCAACGCCTTGAGCAGTCAGTTCACGGGCAAAATCTACGATGCCAGTTTTGTCTGACACGCTGATCAGAGCGCGACGAATAGGAGTGTATGAGTCGTTAGACATGAGGCTTTCCATTTTTCAGAGATTTAAAGAAGATCATACTGCTTCAACTTTTTGCGAAGCGTGCCGCGGTTCAGGCCAAGAAGCTCTGAAGCACGGGTTTGGTTATCTTTGGTGTAGCGCATAACAGCTTCAAACAGCGGTGCTTCTACTTCAGTCAACACCATTTGATAAACATCACTTGCGGGCTGTCCATCTAACGTCTTGAAGTAGGTCTCAAGTGAAGATTGAACACTCTCACGCAGTGTTGGTGTCTGGGTTTCTGTTGTTATTTCAGAGATATCGAGATGTTGCATTGTATCGTTACTACTCACTACTACGGTTACCTAAATATTAAGCAGCTTGGGCACGATCAAAATATTGATCGAGGGCGTTAAGCTGCTCTTCAGCTGTTTCCAACTGATTAAATTCTTTTCTAAAGCCAGTCACATCGCTAACTGATTGCAGATACCAATTAAGGTGTTTTCGGGCGATACGAACGCCCATTAACTCTCCATAAAACTCGTGCAGAGCTTTCAGGTGGCGATTAAAAATAGAGTGTATTTCTGAAAGAGTGGGTGGCGCTATTTTTTCACCATGACGCAGATAATGATCAATCTCTCGCAAAATCCACGGGGTGCCTTGCGCTGCACGACCGATCATGACTGCATCAGCACCGGTGTAATCCAAAACAAAACGCGCTTTTTCTGGGGTGGTGATATCGCCATTAGCAATGACAGGGATGCTGATGTTCTCTTTAACGGATTTAATGGTCTCGTACTCAGCGTCACCAAGGTACTTATCTGACCGGGTTCTTCCATGAACGGTCAGCGCGGCTATACCAGCTTGTTCAGCCATTTTGGCGATGGTGAGTGCGTTGCGATTGTCTGGAGACCAACCAGTCCGAATTTTTAGGGTCACTGGTATATCGACTGCATTGACCACGGCTTCCAATATAGATTCGACCAGAGGTTCATCTTTCAGCAGTGCTGAGCCAGCTGCTTTATTACAGACTTTTTTAGCCGGGCAGCCCATATTGATGTCGATGATTTGTGCGCCACGCTCTGCATTTAACTGAGCAGCTAATGCCATCATCTCTGGATCGCCACCCGCAATCTGTACGGAGCGAGGCTCCGCTTCGCCTTGATGGTTTAGGCGAAATGAGGACTTGCGTGTGTGCCAAAGATTTGGATCTGACGTCACCATCTCTGACACAACAAGGCCTGCACCCAGTTCGCGACAGAGTTGTCGAAACGGGCGATCAGTCACACCAGCCATTGGGGCTAGAGCAACTTGAGTGTCAAGGCTGTATGGACCAATCTGTAACATCAAAAACCTGCCACAACGAGGGTGTAACTCCAATGAATTGGAATGTCCGTCGTTGGTTATGAAGGGCGCATATAATACTCTTCACGGACCGAGGGTCCAAGACGTTTTTGAATAAAAAATGATCAATTTTGGGGTTGACAGGCTAACTAGGGAACCTGCGAACAAGTCCATAATTTCTCAGCGTGATCTGAAACATTCAGATACAAGGCGGATTGTGCAACTAATGGCCATCGCCTTTAGTCAGCGATCCAACGCTGTAGATGGATGTTTCAGGTCGCGCCCTACGGGGCTTACAGTCAAATCCATCCTCTGCGTTCTGTTTTCTCGACTTAGCCCGCTAGGCCTTCAAAAACACGCCTGGATGACAAATTTGACTGTAAGCCTGAGATGTCATGGACTTATTCGTAGGTTCCCTAGCGTTGGTTGAAACGGGCTTCAGAAAGGTTCGCTTCAAAAGAGGCGATCGCTTCATCCGGTTTGGTTATGGTCAGTTGAATTTGAATGGGGAGTTTTGGGCTTAAGCGCTCAGCGTTGATGCCAAGTTCTAAATACTCATTTGGATCAAATGTGCGGCGGCTGATCAATTTGCCTTGTAGATCTTTTAGAGAGAGTTCAACCGCCGGATAGGGCTGGTAGAGGGTAGATTGGTTGTTGATTCTCAGTGTCACTTCAAGTGCATTGGAGTAACGAGGGTGTTCCCTCACTAGGGTCTGTTCAATCGCCAGTAGAGCCAGCCCCTCTTTAGCACTTAAATCACAATTTATCTGACTGCACGCAATAATGTAGAAGGGTCGTAAGCTGGGGTGTGCATTTAGCCTAGCTCGTTCAAACCAGAGGTACTGTAAGGCGCCGAGTACTGTGCATAAAAGAAGAATTAGAATCATTGATGCCGTTTTGAAAGGCGACTCTGGTTGAGAATTAAATCGCTCAAGTACGATTGGCTCAGCATCTAGCTGAGCGAATTGTGCTCCGGTGGATGTCTGTTGAGGCTGTTCAGTTGCTGTAGCGGGTGTTCGATCAGCACGCCCATTTTCGGCATCAAAAATAGAGAGGCAGTTGCCGCAGCGAACGCGACCATTAGCCAGGCGCAGTTGACCATCAGTCACTCTGAACTTGGCTTGGCACTCTGGACACTCTGTTACAAACATCTATCCCTTCTCAACCTTAACGTTTGCGACCCGTTAAACGAACCCACTCCTCTTTGGTTGATGGGGGTTCCATATCAAACCACTCGGAGTAGGTGCCAATCAATTCATCCGCTTGTTCTATCAGAAGCCCCGATAGAATTAACTGACCACCTGATTTAACCAATTCGGCCAGGGTGGGAGCAAGCTCTTTCAGTGGTCCGGCGAGTATGTTGGCAATGACTAAATCGACCGCTTCTGATTCAAAGCTCTCTGGGAAGAATACCGGTAAACGTTCTTTATCTAGACCGTTTCTGACAAGATTGTCTTGAGTGGCGGTTAACGCTTGCGGATCAATATCGACGCCTGACACTGCGCTTGCACCCAAAAGAATGGCGGCAATGCCCAAAATACCACTACCGCAGCCATAATCGATAACCGATCTGTTCTGTAGTGGCTCACTGGCGAGCCACTCTAGACAGAGTGCAGTGGTTGGGTGGGTACCTGTGCCAAAGGCTAGTCCAGGATCGAGCATCAGATTGACTGCATTCGCATCAGGTACTTCAATCCAGCTTGGGCAGACCCAAAAATGGCTACCGAACTGCATCGGGTGATAGTGAGTCATCCACTCTCGTTCCCAATCTTTGTCCTCAAGAATTTCTGCCTTGAACTGTATTGTATCGCCACCCTTAACGGAGAGTTTTTGCTCGTTTAGAAAGGTAAGTGTCGACTCTAAATCATGCTCTGCTGCAAACAGACCGGTTATTACGGTTGTGCCCCAGAGCGGAGTAGTCCCTAATTCAGGTTCGAAAATAGGTTGATCTTTTGCGTCCTCAAAGGTCACGGCAGCACAGCCCGCTTCAAGAAGTAGATCTTCGTAAAACTCTGCAATATCAGGATTTGTAACAACTTTTATCTGTAGCCAAGGCATTCTTTTGAGCTCGTAATTTAAAGACAACAAAGCCCGCAACAGTGCGGGCTTTGATTAGGACGTAAGTTAACTTACAGGCCTAATTTCTTTTCTAAGTAGTGAATGTTAACACCACCCACTTCGAAATGGGTATCACGCATGATTTCGTGGTGAAGTGGAATGTTGGTACGAATACCATCAATGACCATCTCATCCAGAGCATTGCGCATGCGCTGCATTGCCACTTCGCGATCTTCACCATAAGTGATCAACTTAGCGATCAATGAGTCGTAGTGAGGTGGTACTGTGTAGCCCGCATAGAGGTGCGAATCAACACGGATGCCGTTGCCGCCTGGCGCATGGAAACCATTAACTTTACCCGGTGATGGCATAAAGGTTTTTGGATCCTCTGCGTTGATACGGCATTCGAAAGAGTGGCCACGTAACACGACATCTTCCTGTTTGATCGATAGTTTTTCACCAGAAGCGATACGCAGCTGCTCTTTTACAATGTCGACACCGGTAACCATCTCTGTCACAGGGTGTTCAACCTGAACACGAGTGTTCATTTCGATGAAGTAGAAGCCACCATCTTCGTACAGAAATTCAAAGGTGCCTGCACCGCGATAGCCGATCTCAATACAAGCATCGACACATGACTGCAGTACTTTTGCGCGTGATTCTGGGTCTAGGTGAGGTGCTGGTGCCTCCTCAACAACCTTCTGATGGCGGCGCTGTAATGAACAGTCGCGATCGTAAAGGTGAATCGCATTCCCTTGTCCGTCGGCTAATACTTGGATCTCTACGTGGCGTGGGTTCTCAAGGAACTTCTCCATGTAGACAGTATCATCACCAAAGGCAGCCTTTGCTTCAGACTTAGTCACTTGCACAGCGTTGACTAGGTGAGCTTCTGTATGAACAACACGCATACCACGACCACCACCACCGGCAGCGGCTTTGATGATTACAGGGTAGCCAATACGTTTTGCAATTTTATAAAGCGTATCGTTGTCGTTCTCTGGCAGTGGTCCGTCTGAACCAGGTACTGTTGGAACACCCGCTTTCTTCATCGCTTCAATGGCTGACACCTTGTCACCCATTAATCGTATGGTTTCAGCTTTAGGGCCGATAAATGTAAAACCTGACTGCTCTACCTGCTCAGCAAAGCCTGCGTTTTCAGCGAGGAAGCCATAGCCAGGGTGGATAGCCACTGAATCAGTGACTTCTGCCGCTGCAATCAGAGAAGGAATGTTTAGGTAACTTTGAGCAGATTGAGCCGGGCCGATACAGACCGCTTCATCAGCTAGACGGACGTGCATCAAATCACGATCAGCCTGTGAATGAACAGCGACGGTTTTAATGCCTAACTCTTTACAAGCTCGCATGATACGTAGCGCAATTTCGCCACGGTTTGCGATCAGAACTTTATCCAACATGATGGAATATTCCTCTGTTGATTAGAGTTTAGGCAATGACAACGAGTGGTTGATCAAATTCAACCGGCTGACCATCTTCAACAAGGATGGCTTCAATCACGCCACTCTTGTCTGCTTCGATCTGGTTCATCATCTTCATCGCTTCAACGATACAGATGACGTCACCCGCTTTAACCGTTTTGCCCACTTCGATGAATGCCGGAGCACTTGGCGCTGGTGAACGGTAGAAAGTACCCACCATTGGTGAGTTAACAGTATGGCCCGCTGGCGCTGCAGGTGCGGCTTCTGCTGCAGCAGGTGCAGTGGCTGGAGCAGCAGCGGGTGCTGCTGCGGCAACGACAGTTGCAGGTGCTGCTACTGGAGCTGCAACGATAGATCCACCACGGCTAATGCGAACAGACTCCTCGCCCTCTTTGATCTCGATTTCATTGATGTTTGACTCTTCGAGAAGTTCGATCAGTTTTTTAACTTTACGAATATCCATGATGTGCTCCTGTAGCGCAGTTTAGTAATAAATTGTTGGGATATGGCTGTTAATTGCATCGAATAGGCAGATATCTATTAACAGAACCCTATAAGGTTAAGTTTGCATGAGACTAAAGGGGGTTGTCCAGCTGAAAGTTGCGAAAATGGTTTGAATTTCGGCAAATTTAACGCTATCTACACGTTAATTGTCTATTATTTGTGCAAAATAGCTTTTGATATTAAAACGAGGTTGTTTTAAGCAACTTATCGATGGATTGACCCAAGGGGCTGTACAGGTCATAGTGCAGTGCAGCATTTGTATTTTTGTGATGCTTATTTACGCAAAAGGTAGTGTATGAAAGGTCTATTTAGAACTCTGTTGGATCTCCTTGATCGTCTTCGGGAACGGCTCGGAGTGAAGCGCTTTTATCTGTTGCTGGCGCCTCTGGCAGCCTACTCATTGGTGGTGGTTGTATTGGGCTTTCTCTGGAGCTGGACTCCAGCTGAATTTGATGTGAAGCAGTTGACTGAAGCTAGCGCTGCCGAGCGAAATGAAACGGTGGTGGTCGGCAGTTACACAACCGCTACACTGATCGAACTGACAGAGTCGCTTCTTAACAAGCCAGGTGGCTACCTCTCCAATGATCGTTTTCCGCCGGGTGTTCTTATGGATAACCTGCCTAATTGGGAATTTGGTGTGCTTGTGCAGATTCGTGACCTGAGTCGAGCAATGCGCAAAACCTTCAGTCGTTCTCAGTCGCAGTCGACTGAACAGAAGGATCTAGCCTCTGCGGAACCCAAATTACACTTTGATAATAACTCTTGGTTGATACCCTCAAGTGAAAGTGAGTATCGAGATGCGTTGGTTTCATTAAGAGCCTATCAAGGCAAACTCTCTAGTCAGGATGAATCACAGGCGCAGTTCTATGCTCGTGCCGATAACCTTCAAGATTGGTTGGGCGACGTTTCAACTCGCCTGGGTAGTATTTCACAGCGCTTAAGTGCCAGCGTTGGGCAGCGCCGTATTAATACCGATCTCGCCGGCAGTCAGGGGGGCGCCCAAGCAACGGCTCAGCCCTCAGAGTTAGAGATACAAACGCCTTGGAGTGAGATTGATGACGTCTTCTATGAAGCGCGTGGAACTGCCTGGGCTCTGATTCATATTTTACGTGCTATCGAGTTGGATTTTGCACAGAGTCTTGAGAAGAAGAGTGCGGTCACCTCGTTGAAGCAGATTGTTCGTGAACTAGAGGCCACACAGGGCACCATCTGGAGTCCCATTATTCTTAACGGCACCGAATTTGGATTTTTAGCCAACCACTCTTTGGTGATGGCTTCATACATTTCCCGTGCTAATGCAGCCATTATTGATTTGAGAGATCTTCTCTCCCAGGGGTAATTTATGCGTCGAGTTATTTTCAACCAGAAAGGTGGCGTTGGTAAGTCGAGTATCGCGGTCAATTTGGCGGCTATCAGTGCAGCTCGCGGACTTAAAACGCTAGTGATCGATTTGGATCCGCAATGTAACTCAACACACTACCTGTTGGGTGATGACTCCGATGCGCCAGAGCTCGATGTACAGAGTTTCTTTGAGTCGGTATTGAGCTTTCAGCTGAACAAAGTGGCCGAACAAGATTACTGTTTTGCGACCCCATTCGATCATCTCGATATTATTCCCTGTAACCCGAATTTAGGTGATTTGCAGTCGAAGTTAGAGTCGAAACATAAGATCTATAAGCTTAGAGATCTGTGTGACGCTCTGGATGACCATTACGATGCGATCTACATTGATACGCCGCCAGCGTTTAACTTCTTTTCGCTCTCCGCACTTTGCGCCGCTGAGCGTTGTTTGATCCCCTTTGATTGTGATGAGTTTGCACGCCAAGCTCTTTACAGCCTACTGCATAACATCAACGAAACGCGTGAAGATCATAATGAGCAGTTGGTGTTGGAAGGGATTGTGGTGAATCAGTTTCAGCCACGAGCGTCGCTGCCTAGGCAGATCATTGAATCGCTCGTGGAGCAAGATCTGCCGGTGCTAAACGCCAAGCTACCTGCGTCAGTGAAAATGAAAGAGAGTCATATGCTGGCTAAACCACTGGTTCACATGGCAGCCAAACATAAATTGACTGAGGCATTTAACCTACTGTTTGATGAGATCAATCAGTAGGTTACTAAAGACCTTTGACTGCAAAGATACCGGGTGCGTTGCGCCAGTAGCCTTTGTAATCAAGTCCAAAGCCAAAAATGTAGCGATCCGGTATGGTTAGACCGGTGAAGTCTGCTTTCATCCCAGGCACGGCTTTGCGATCGTGTATTTTGTCGATCAGTACGACCGATGCCACGCTTTTAGCTCCACCCTCTTTGAGGTGATTCATCACTTCGTGAAGTGTGTGTCCCTCATCTAGGATGTCGTCGACCACTAACACATCGCGTCCCTGATAATCGATCATCGGTGGAACCTTCCACTCTAGTTCGTGGCCAGAGGTCGTGTTGCGGTAGCGAGTCGCATGTAGGTAGCCCGCTTCGAGAGGGAACTCTAAGCGAGTCAGTAGCTGACCGCAGATAACAAGACCGCCGTTCATTATCGTGAAGATGACAGGATCGCGATCAGCATATTCGCCGGTGATCTCATCAGCAATCTTGTCGATCGCTTGGTTGACTTCAGAGTTTGAAAAGAGCAAGTCTGATTCAATGTAAACTTGCTTGATTTCGTTAATATCGGGGCGGCTCATGTTAGCTCCAGAGCGGTTAAACTTGACTGAATCGACAAGTTTAACCTGTTACATACAAAAAAGCCCGACCCGCAGAGCGGATCGGGCTTTTTAATTATCTAATTACTTAGCTGCTTCGTAAGCTTCAGCTGATTTGATGATCGCGTCGCGAGCTGCAGCAGCGTCAGACCAACCTTCAACTTTAACCCACTTGCCTTTTTCAAGCTTCTTGTAGTTCTCGAAGAAGTGAGAGATTTGATCTTTCAAAAGTGGCGACAGGTCATCAACGTCATGGATGTCGTTGTAAGCCTGGCTTAGTTTCTCGTGAGGAACAGCAACCAGTTTCGCATCTTCACCCGCTTCGTCGGTCATGTTTAGAATGCCGACTGGACGACAGCGAATAACAGAACCTGTCATGACTGGATGTGGAGTCAGTACAAGTACATCTAGAGGGTCACCATCGTCAGCTAGTGTGTTGTTTACGTAGCCGTAGTTCGCTGGGTAGAACATTGGCGCAGCCATGAAGCGGTCAACAAAGATAGAGTCAGAGTCTTTATCGATCTCGTATTTTACAGGCGAGCTCTCAGCTGGGATCTCGATGATAACGTAGATGTCGTTTGGCAGGTCTTTACCCGCTGGTACTTTTTCAAAGCTCATGTTGTTTCCCTATGAACGTTTCATTAATTTCTGCGGCGCATTATAGGCACCTTGGTAATATAACTAAATGCTACTAAGCGCTATTTTTCACTTTTCTTACGGTGGTAGGCTTTCAACATCTCTACCTCCTGTTTTGAACCTAGCGCGACGGATACACGTTGGTGAATGTGCTCTGGGCTAAGATCCATAATCTCTTCGTAACAGGTCGAAGCGACGCCACCAGCCTGCTCGATAAGGAAACTCATTGGGTTGCCTTCGTACATCAGGCGTAGTTTGCCCGGTTTGCCCGGATCGCGTGAGTCCCATGGGTAGGTGAAGATGCCCCCACGGGTCAGTAGGCGATGCACTTCGGCCACCATAGAGGCCACCCAGCGCATGTTGTAGTTCTTCTCGCGAGGACCCTCTTCGCCAAGCAGTAGATCGTCGATGTACTCTTGCATCTGAGGTTCCCAGTGACGCTTATTCGACATGTTGATCGAAAATTCGCTGGTCTCTTCAGGAATTTTGACCGACTCCTCTGTCAGGATAAAGTCACCGGTATGAGCCAGCGTGAACATGTTAACGCCGCTACCAGTGGTTAGGGCTAATACTGCAGAAGGCCCATAAAGCACGTATCCTGCCGCCACTTGCTTACGTCCTGGCTGGAGGAACTCATTGGTGTCCTGTTTAGCCCAAGGTTTTGGGGCTTCGATGATTGAGAAGATCGTGCCAACCGAGACGTTGATGTCGATGTTTGATGAGCCATCCAGCGGGTCAAAAGTTACAAGGTAGCGACCATCACGAGATCCCCAAACTGGCTCCTCTTCCTCTTCTGAGGCAACGCCACGAACAAGTCGATTATCCAGAAGGACTTTTTTAATGATGTCGTTAGAAACGATATCGAGTTTCTTTTGGGTCTCGCCCTGTACGTTAGTCAGAGTGCTGGTGCCCAAAACGCCGGCCAGAGCGCCTTCGCGAAGCTGCAATGCAACCTCTTTACAGGCGATCATTAAGACTTCGATCACCTCTACAAGGTCTGCATCGGTTTTGTTGTGCTTTAGGAAGGAGCTCAGTAACTGCATTAGAGAATCTCTTAGTCGTGTGAAATATGGTGAAAATTATAGGCAAGTTGGTACGCTATTGCATGTGCGAAATGGGTTTTTCGGTTAATTAAAGCCCATCTTTATAATTTTTTGTGGGATACCACCGGTTTGCATCTTCATTTTCTTGGTATTTGTGGCACCTTTATGGGCTCTTTAGCGATTTTGGCCAAAGAGCTAGGTTATCGTGTCAGCGGTTCGGATCAGAACGTCTATCCGCCAATGAGTACGCAACTTGAAACCTTAGGCATTGAGATTATTCAAGGCTACGATCCCACTCAATTGGACTCCAATCCCGATCTAGTGATAGTCGGTAACGCGATGTCGCGCGGCAATCCTTGTGTTGAGGCGGTGCTTGAGAGAGGGATTCACCACACATCGGGACCACAGTGGTTACATGATCACTTGCTCAAGGATCGTTGGGTATTGGCTGTTTCAGGTACTCACGGTAAAACCACCACAGCGACCATGTTGGCATGGATTCTGGAGTACGCTGGGTTGAAGCCTGGTTTTTTGATTGGTGGCGTTCCGCTCGATTTTGACTGCTCAGCTCGTTTGGGAGAGACCGACTTTTTTGTTATCGAGGCAGATGAGTACGATACCGCTTTTTTTGATAAGCGATCTAAATTTGTCCACTACAACCCAAGAACACTGGTGATTAATAACTTAGAGTTTGATCATGCAGATATCTTTGATGATCTTGCAGCGATTCAGAGGCAGTTTCATCACCTCATGCGTTTGGTGCCTGCTACTGGGCGAGTGATCTACCCCTCGGATATTCCGGCAGTCGAGCAGGTGATAGAGCAGGGGTGTTGGAGTGAGTTAGAGTCAACTTCAATGAATCCTGGTCACTCTGGTGCTGCAATCGGTGAGCAAGAGTCTGGTGGTCAGCGTTTTCAAATTTGCGTCAAAGAGACGGCCCCTGTCTGGGTTGATTGGGAATTGACCGGTGAGCACAATCAACGCAATGCACTGCATGCTCTGTTGGCAGCAAGACACGTTGGCATTACCCCCGAAGTGAGTGCGGAGGCATTAAGCCAATTCAAAAGCGTGAAGCGCCGCATGGAGCTGTTAGGTCAGTTCTCAGGGGTCTCTCTGTATGATGATTTTGCTCACCATCCGACGGCTATTGCGACGACCTTGCAAGGTATGAGAGCGAAAGTGCACGATGAGAAGTTGATTGCCATCATCGAGCCAAGGTCTAATACCATGAAACAAGGCGTATTTAAGAGCCAGTTAGCTGAATCCGCCGCGCAAGCTGATACTGTTTTTTGGTATCAACCGGATTCTCAGGGGTGGTCTTTAGAGAATCAGATTGCTGGCTTTGACGGGCAGGCTGTATTTAATAGCATTGATCTTCTGCTTGAGTCTCTCGAATCAGAGCTACAACACAACAGTCATATCGTAGTGATGTCGAACGGTGGATTCGAAGGCATTCACGAGCGAATTAAACAACTCCTTATTTCGACGACACATTGAGGTGAACCGTGGCAGATTTTGACTCAAGAGTAACCCTAGCCATTACCGGAGCTTCGGGGGTTCAGTACGCACTGCGTTTGATGCACTGCTTGGTTCAGCAGAACGTTCAACTCTTTGTGATGGTCTCCAAAGCGGCTCAAGTTGTTGTCGCGGCTGAAACAGAGCACAGCTTGCCAGGGACTCCTGATGCTCAGCAGCAGTTTTTTACTGATTTCACGGGTGCTAAAGCGGAGCAGATTAAAGTCTTTGGTAAAGAGCAGTGGTTTGCTCCTGTCGCTTCAGGCTCAGGCGCTCCCAGTCAGATGGTGGTCTGTCCCTGTTCAACAGGAACACTGTCAGCCATTGCGACTGGGGCCAGTAATAATCTGATTGAGCGTGCTGCGGATGTTGCCCTAAAAGAGCGTCGATCACTTATTTTGGTGCCGCGAGAGGCTCCCTATTCTGAGATACATCTTGAGAATATGTTGAAGTTGACCCGCATGGGGGCGGTCATACTGCCGGCGTCACCAGGTTTCTATCATAAACCCACCACGGTCGAAGATATGATCGATTTTGTGGTCGCAAGGGTGTTGAGTCAGCTCGGTTATGATCAATCGATCATGCCATCCTGGGGCTCAGATTTAATTTAAGAGTAATATTATGACGAAGGTTCTAGCACTAGATACTTCAACTGATGCCTGTTCAGTCGCCTTACTAAACGGCGAACAGCGCATTTGTCGGTTTGAAGTGGTACCCAGAGGGCATACCCAACTGCTGTTGCCGATGGTTGAAAGTGTTCTTGAAGAGGCCAAGCTATCGGTAAAAGAGCTTGATGCGATCGCTTTTGGGCGCGGGCCAGGGTCATTTGCCGGCATTCGTATAGCAACAGGAGCAACACAGGGGCTAGCAGTCGCCTTTGATACTCCTGTGATCCCTCTATCGACCCTTGAGACCTTGGCTTATCAGGCGCTTGCATTATGCCCAGAGGCTGGCTTTATTCTATCGACTTTGGATGCCCGAATGGATGAGGTCTATTGGGCAGTCTATAAGGTGGAAAATGGCACAATCTTTGCTTTGACTGAGGAGCAGGTGACGGCACCCTCAGCCGTTGTTCTGCCTGAAAAGGTTTCTCAATGCGTAGCAATTGGCCCAGGCCTTAACTACTTGGATCAGTTGAATTCATTAGTTCAAAACGGTTTGGGTAGGGTGTT
The DNA here is from genome assembly GCF_013283295.1 of Marinobacterium sp. xm-m-312. Classification (NCBI taxonomy): domain Bacteria; kingdom Pseudomonadati; phylum Pseudomonadota; class Gammaproteobacteria; order Oceanospirillales; family Oceanospirillaceae; genus Marinobacterium; species Marinobacterium sp. xm-m-312. The sequence goes on from NZ_WBYS01000001.1 coordinate 238,842, forward strand.
GTCTGATCAGTACCCTCAGGCTGAGAGTATGCTCAATATGGCAGTGTCAGCTCTAGAAAGGGGTGATCAAGTGCCGCCTGAAGAGGCTTTACCCGTTTATGTTCGAGAGGGCACTTGGAAAAAAAGGAGTGAGCAGTGACGCTCAGTGATTGGATACATACTCTGATATTGGCCCTGATACAGGGGTTAACTGAATTCCTACCGATCTCAAGTTCTGCACATTTGATTCTACCCTCCCAGCTGTTTGGTTGGAGTGATCAGGGATTAGCATTTGATGTTGGTGTTCATGTTGGCACGCTGACGGCTGTCATCATCTATTTTCGGCGCGAAGTGGTGTCGATTGTGGCAGCGTCAACATTAACTCTGGCTGGTAGAACCTCGGATGATGGGAAACTTGGTTGGTTTGTAGCATTTGCGACGATCCCAGCTGTCATAGCAGGCCTGCTGTTGGGCGACTGGATTGATACCTATGGTCGATCCATTTTGGTTATTGCTGGCACCACCATTCTATTTGGCCTTGCACTCGGTTGGGCAGACGCTACCAATAAGGCGACGCGTATTATGAAAGAGCTCGGCTTTAAGGATGCTATTGTGATTGGTGTAGCTCAGGCCATCGCTCTCATTCCTGGAACCTCTCGATCGGGTATCACCATTACAGCAGCGCTTATGTTGGGATTTGATCGTCAAAGTGCCGCCCGTTTCTCATTCTTGCTCTCAATCCCAGTTATTCTGGGGGCAGGGTTATTGAAGGGTAAAGAGCTTATCGATATCGGCGCAGACGCGCATTGGCAGATGATTGGTGTTGGTGCACTCGTAGCGGCCCTCAGCGCTTGGGCGTGTATTCATCTGTTTCTGAAGCTGCTTGATCAAATCGGCATGCGTCCTTTTGTAATCTATCGTTTGATTCTAGGTGTTACTTTGATCGCAGTTTGGGCTTTGACTCGCTGATGATTGGTCTTTCCGTTGAGTCTCATGAACTGCTTCCGGAAGCCGAAAAGCTTAGCAATGGCTTAAATCTTCCCTTGGTAAAAAGTGGTCAATCAGGTTCTGAGTTCGACTATCTACTTCAGGTGGGATTTGATGGTCTGTCGCTGGTCCAGCTTGGCCCTAAAGCGCCCGGTCCTATTCGAGTAGACTTTGAATCGGGTGCGGTGGCTCATCGTCGTCGTTTTGGTGGCGGTAAAGGGCAACAGATTGCTAAGGCTTGTGGCGTATCCTCTGCATTTACCCCTTACATAGCCGATCTGACCGCTGGGCTGGGTCGTGATAGTTTTGTGCTGGCGACCTTAGGTTGTCGTGTGGATATGGTGGAGCGGGTGCCAGTAGTTCATGCGTTGTTGAGAGATGGGTTGCACAGAGCTCAGTTCTCATCCGATCCAGAGTTGCAGGAGATTCTGGCCAGACTCTCATTAAGTCACCTCCAAGCGGTTGAGTTCCTTCAAACGACCTCTAATCAGTACGACGTGATCTATCTCGATCCGATGTTCCCTCACACGGATAAGTCGGCTCAGGTGAAAAAAGAGATGCTAGCCTTTCGCTCGCTTGTGGGTGCCGATCAGGACAGTGCAGAGTTGCTAGACGCCGCTTTGCAACATGACCCAGCAAGGGTTGTTGTGAAGCGACCAAGAAAGGCGCCTATTATTGAAGGACCGAAGCCTAGCTATGCATTAGAGGGTAAGTCTGGGCGTTTTGATATCTATGCGAGACGCAAGTTAGGCAGTTAGTTTGTTAACCGCTAAATGAGTCGATTAATAGTGTGGTGGTGGCACATCCGCCGCTGGTGAAAAGCCACTATTATCAGCGTTCTTAACACGGTCGTTCAGAATCATAATCATGCGTCGCAGTTCATCCAGCTCTTTCGCTTGGCGAATGGTGATTTCACTCAGTTGATCGATCGCTTCCTCTTGAAACGCTATTCGACTCTCCAGATCATCTAAACGACTGTTCGATTCACTCATAATTTCGTGTTCTTCTTACTCTTTGGGTTAATTTATCCGCCGTAAACCCCTAAGTTGTTGAAAAAATATAACTAATACGTTATATCTCACTTTCTGTGCGGGTTTTTTAATGTCGTACAGAGTAATTTGTTTGTTCCAAAAAATACAAAGAAATATTTCCAATGGGTGGTTAATCAGTGATTAAAAATATCATTATCAGCGTAATTGCAGCCTGTGTTATCGCAGCTGCTGGTCACTTCTTTAAAGCGGAATCGCACTACTTACCAGTGCTTGCCGTTTCGTTTGTGGCTGTTTTCATCAGTACTCTTGTGGCTAGCTCTGGCTCCGCATCAGCATCTCAATCTTCACGTCGTGTAAACGGTGCGGATGAAGAGGATGACATCGATGATGGTCGTGAAGTCGGTACTGTTAAGTGGTTCAATGTTTCTAAAGGTTTCGGTTTTATTACTCGTGCCAATGGAGATGATGTTTTCGTTCATTTCCGTAACATTCGTGGCCGTGGACACCGTTCATTAAACGAAGGCCAACGTGTTCGTTTTAATGTGCACGACAGCGATAAAGGTCTTCAAGCTGAGGATGTTTCAATCATCCGTGAGTGATGAATAAGACGTCTAACACAAGGGTAGCTCAAGCTACCCTTTTTTATGTCCAGGACGGACGGTATACAGCGATTCCATGGATGGAAATGAGCTGTGAATGTCCAGGACGGACGGTATGCAGCGATTCCACGGATGGAAAGGAGCTGTGAATGCCCAGAATGGTATGCGTATTCATTTTCTACTCAGTTAAGTGGGTTAGAATAAATCTTATGAAAATCTATCCTCTACTTTTTTTGTTCCTCAGCTCTTTGGCGTCGGCAGACACTCAATGTATGCAGAATTATTTTGCATCCAGAGTCGGCGAGACTCTTGAGTATCGTGTTGAAATTGATGGTATTCGGGCGAAAGGGGCTCGAGCGATCTCTCAATCAGATTCAGGTCAGTTCACATTGCTTCAGTCTGTCTCTGTTCTACTGGCTTCGCTAGAGGAGGAGAGCCATTTTATTGTTGATGAGCAAGGCATCGTTCCGATTAATTACCTCTTTGAACAGCAAGGGCTTGGGGCGCGTAAAACGACCATTCAGTTCAATGGCGCAACGGCTGAAGTGAATAGAAAAGGTAAGACGTCTCAGTTGGAGCTTCCGCAGGGTTTTCAGGATCCTTTGACCTTCATCCTTCAGCTTCAAGCAGCGACTAGTTGCGGTGAATCTATTGAAACGCTGAAGATACCTCTTGTGAAGTCGAAAGGGGTTTCGGAGGTTGTTTTTGTTAAAGGTGAGGACTCTTTAATTAAGAGCCGTGATAAGGATTTGGTTCTGGAAACTTGGCAAAGGGTCGATGGTGATAAAATTGAAAAGGTCGGCTTAATTCCTGAATTAAATAACCTTCTGTACTCATTTGAGCAACGAGAAGGAGAGAAGATCAATCGCCTTCAGTTGATTGATCTTCCTTAGTCTCTGCTGATTTTTGTGCTGCCTGCTGCTTTTGCCATGCGGCTCTATCTGCATAGTAGATATCCCAAACGCAGGGTTCACAACCACTTTCGCAGCAGTCGTAATCCCCTGGTGGAATCGGTTCCTGAAGAGAGTCTATCGAGCTCATCAGCCAATAATCTTCCCAGGGTTTAGAATCCCTTTAGGATCCAGAGCGGCTTTAATACTGCGCATGACGGCGAGTTCAGCTTCACTTCGGCTTAGCTGGATATAGGGCTTTTTACTCAGTCCAATGCCGTGTTCTGCCGAAACAGAGCCTTTGTATTTCTCTAGGATCTTATAGACTACCGTGTCGATCGCTTTTTTATCGCTGACCGGACCTACACAGAAGTGAATGTTGCCATCGCCAAGGTGCCCAAAGGTCAGGCAGGTCGATTCAGGGAACTGTTCTGACAGTGCCTCTTTGACTTCGTTTGTGTAGGCTTCCATATGACGCAACGGTAGGCTGATATCGTAAGGAATCAGAGGACTGAAGGCTTGAACCATCGCCTCAATGTCATCTCGAACTGCCCAGAGTGCCGCTGACTGCTGCTGACTTTCGGCAATCACAGCATCGACAATGACCTCTTGTTCTAGAAGTTCGCCAAGCACCTCAATGAACTGCTCTTTTCCGCGAGTGTCATCGACACACTCTGACTCTACTAGGATGTAGTAGGGTAGGGAGTCATCAATAAACTTTTGATGATTACCGGTTTCGTTAACCATAAAGCTATAGAAACTGTTCCACATCGCTTCAAATGCCGAGAGCTTACCTTCGAGTTTCTGTTTCAGCGTGTTAAGCAGTAAGAGTGCGTTATCAAAACTCTCGACGCCGACCAGTGCGGTTTGACGTGCTGGCGCTGAAGGCCAAAGTCTCAAAACGGCGCGTGTGATAATACCTAGAGTTCCTTCTGAGCCGACAAACAGCTGTTTTAGGTCGTATCCGGTATTATCTTTCAGTGTCTCTTTAAGATTGGTTAGGACGGTGCCATCGGCTAGCACCACCTCTAGACCGAGAACTTGATCACGTGCCATACCGTAGCGAATAACCTTATTGCCACCGGCGTTGGCTGCAAGCATTCCTGCAACCTGTGCTGAACCCCGAGCACCCCAATCTACTGCAAAAAGGAGGTCGTGCTCGGCTGCTGCATTTTGAAGATCCTCAACAACCACACCGGCTTGAACGAGCACAGTGGCACCTTGGGTATCTAACTGCTCAATGGAACGCATGCGCTCAAGGCTTAGAACAAAATCCCCTTCAGTCGCTTTGGTCGCGTCCGCTAAGCCGGTCATGCCGGCTTGTGGAATGATGGTCTGATTTGCCTCGTGACACAGGGCGAGCACTTTTGAGACCTCTTCCGTCGACGCGGGTCGAATCACCGCTTTCGCCGGACAGCTGCCTTTACTCCAACTCTCATTAGGTCGTTGAGCAACACGCTCGTCGGTGATGAGACCTTTATCACCTACAATGGCGTGGATTGCATTCAGTAGTTCAGACATAGTGTTTACCTGTTAGTCGCAAAGAGCATCCAGTTTAGATTTAAGTATGCCGGTGACCGCACCAGGGTTGGCTTTGCCACCGGATGCTTTCATGACCTGGCCCATAAAGAAACCTAACATTTTGCCGCGTTTCTCTGGTTCAGCGGCTTTGTATTGCTCAACCTGTGCTGTCGCATTGGCAATGACCTCGTCGATCATTGTCTCTATCGCACCGGTGTCAGTAACTTGCTTCAACCCTTTGGCTTCAATCACTTCGTCGGCGGTACCGCCTTCGTTCCATTGGATTTCAAAGACTTTCTTAGCAATGTTGCCAGAGATGGTGTTGTCCTTGATGCGAACCAGAAGACCGCCTAACTGCTCTGCGCTAACAGGGCTGTTATCAATGCTTAGATCGGCTGCGTTTAAGTTTTTGGCCAACTCTCCCATCACCCAGTTAGCAGCCAATTTGGCATCGCCACAACACTCAACCACTGACTCAAAGTAGTCCGCTTGGTTGCGATAAGCTGACAGAACACCAGCGTCGTATTCAGACAGAGCCAGTTCACTGATGAAACGCTCTTTTCGTGCGTCCGGCAGTTCTGGAAGCGTTAGACGAATGGCTTCTACATAGGCATCATCGACCACGACAGGAAGTAGATCTGGGCAAGGGAAGTAACGGTAGTCGTTAGCATCCTCTTTCGAGCGCATGCTTCGAGTCTCGTTTTTGTCTGGATCGTAAAGACGAGTCTCTTGTACTACTGTGCCGCCATCTTCGATTAAGTCGATTTGACGCTCTACCTCGGTGTCGATTGCGCGCTCAATGAAGCGGAACGAGTTGATGTTCTTGAGCTCGGTGCGAGTACCTAGGGTGTCACTGCCTTTTGGGCGAATGGAGACGTTACAGTCACAACGCATTGAGCCCTCGGCCATGTTACCGTCACAGATGCCAAGAGTGGTTACAATCGCATGGATCTTGCGAGCGTAAGCAGCGGCCTCTTTAGAGGTGCGCATATCGGGTTCAGAGACAATTTCGACTAGAGGTGTACCGGCTCGGTTAAGGTCGATACCGGATTGGCCGTGAAAATCTTCGTGTAAGGATTTTCCGGCATCTTCCTCTAGGTGAGCGTGATGAATACGAACACGACGTTCGCCATCTTCCGTTTCAATATCGACGTAACCTTCGCCAACAATAGGTGCTTCTAGTTGGGTTGTCTGGTAACCCTTGGGAAGATCTGGATAGAAGTAATTTTTGCGCTCAAAAACGGCACGTTTACCGATTTCGGCATTAATCGCTAAGCCAAACATGATGGCCATTTTCTGTGCGCCATCGTTGAATACCGGCAGTGTGCCCGGCAATGCCAGATCAACGGCGCACGCTTGTGTATTGGGTTCGGCACCGAAGGCAGTGCTAGCACCTGAAAATATTTTCGTATTGGTCGCGAGCTGAACGTGGATCTCTAGACCGATAACTGTTTCCCATTCCATATCGATCTCCTTATGCCGTAACCGGTGACAGGGTGTGCCACTCTGTATTTTGTTGGTATTGGTGAGCTACGTTCAATAGGCGAGCTTCGTCAAAGTAGTTCCCTATCAACTGAAGGCCAACAGGCAAGCCGTTTACCTGTCCACAAGGTACGGACATACCGGGAAGACCAGCCAGGTTTAACGACAGTGTGAAGATGTCCTCCATGTACATTGCGACAGGGTCATTCACTTTTTCACCAATGGTAAACGCAGGGCTTGGTGTTGTCGGCCCAACAATGACATCGACCTCTTCAAAGATGCGCATGAAATCTTGTTGGATTAAACGGCGAATCTGTTGAGCTTTGTTGTAGTAGGCGTCGTAGTAGCCGGCACAGAGTGCGTAGGTTCCAACCATGATGCGGCGTTTAACTTCAGAGCCAAAGCCTTCGCCACGAGTCCGTTTATAGAGGTCTTCCAAATCTTGTGGGTTCTCGCAACGGTAGCCATAACGTACGCCATCAAAACGTGACAAGTTTGACGATGCCTCCGCCGGAGCAATGATGTAGTAAGCCGGAATCGACATGCGTGTATTCGGAAGGCTAACCTCTTTGATTGTGGCGCCCAGCGATTCAAGCTGTTTGATCGCTGTCTCAATCTGAGCCGCCATTGCACTGTCTAAATCGGCACTCATAAACTCTTTCGGAACTCCGATTTTTAGGCCTTGAAGCGAGTTGTTGAGCGACGCAGTGTAATCCTCAGTCGGTTGTGCCGATGAGGTTGAGTCCATTGAGTCCTGTCCCGCCATGACGTTCAGCATAAGAGCACAATCCTCAGCACTGCGAGCCATTGGACCGCCCTGATCAAGCGAAGAGGCGTAGGCAACCATGCCGTAACGAGAGACGCGTCCATAAGTTGGCTTGATGCCGGTAATGCCACAGAACGCTGCCGGTTGGCGAATCGAACCACCTGTATCTGAACCTGTTGCTGCAGGTGTTAGTCGTGCTGCGATTGCAGCAGCAGAACCACCTGAAGAGCCTCCTGGTACACGGCTTGTATCCCAAGGGTTTTTACAAGCACCATAGAAAGAGCTCTCGTTGGTTGATCCCATCGCAAACTCATCCATGTTGGTTTTACCCAGCATTACAGCGCCTGCTGATTTGAACTTGGCAACTACGGTAGCGTCATAGGGTGACTCAAAGTTGTCCAACATTTTGGAGCCACAACTGGTTTTGACACCCTCTGTACAAAACAGATCTTTGTGTGCGATCGGAAGTCCTGTGAAAGGGCCTGCAGTACCCGCTGCAAGACTCTCATCAGCTGCTTTTGCTTGCTGCAGAGCCAGTTCAGGGGTGGTGGTGATGAACGAGTTGTACTCGCTGTCACAACGGTTGATGCGATCGATAAACGCTTGGGTAAGCTCAACACTGCTCACAGTGCCATTGCGAAGGTCTTGAGCCAGTTCGCTCAGTGTTTTTTCAAACATATCTCTAATCCGAATCCTGTTACTCAATGACTTTAGGGACAAGGAAAAGCCCCTCTTCAACAGCTGGTGCAACCGCTTGAAGTTTATCTCGTTGATTCAACTCGGTAACTTCGTCAGCACGCAAGCGTTGGACTGCATCCAGTGGGTGTGCCAGTGGTTCCACACCGTCTGTATCAATCTGCTGCATCTCATCAATAAGATTTAAAATGCTGCTTAGGTTTTCGGTGTAGGCCGGAATATCCTGCTCGTTCAGCTCTAAACGGGCAAGATGGGCAATACGTTCAACATCGGAGCGATCGATGGACATGCTTAACCTTCTTTCTTTAAATGGTGTGATTGAAACTATTTTGCGGCTGTAAGAAGTGGAAAATAGTTTCGTAAAAACATTGTGATGGCGCGTAATCTATCACATTTGCGCCTTGCCCAAAATCCCCGTCGTTGCTAACATTCTTTGATTAATGAATTGGCTTCTAAAGTCATCGCTTATAAGGTTTTAAATCCAATGTTTAAAAAGATTCGTGGTCTCTTTTCTAGCGACCTTTCCATCGACCTGGGAACTGCCAATACGCTGATCTATCTTCGAGATAGTGAGATCGTGCTAGATGAGCCATCTGTAGTGGCTATCCGCCAGCAAGGCAACCAGAAGACCGTAGCGGCTGTCGGTACCGATGCAAAAAGAATGTTGGGTAGAACGCCAGGCAATATTACCGCTATTCGTCCATTGAAAGATGGTGTTATTGCTGATTTCCACGTGACTGAAAAGATGCTTCAGTACTTCATCAGTAAAGTTCACAACAACAGTTTTCTTCGTCCATCGCCTCGTGTTCTGATTTGTGTGCCTTGTAAGTCAACTCAGGTTGAGCGTCGAGCAATCAAAGAGTCTGCAGTAGGTGCAGGTGCTCGAGAGGTCTACCTGATCGAAGAGCCAATGGCGGCTGCGATCGGTGCTGGTCTCCCAGTTGATGAAGCAACCGGTTCGATGGTGGTCGATATCGGTGGCGGTACCACTGAGATTGCGGTGATCTCGTTGAGCGGTATCGTCTACTCTGAATCTGTTCGTGTCGGCGGTGACCGATTTGACGAGGCGATTGTTACTTACGTTCGTCGTAATTATGGAAGCTTGATCGGTGAAGCGACAGCCGAGCGAATCAAACAAGAGATAGGTACAGCCTACCCAGCACCTGAAGTGCTAGAGATTGATGTTCGTGGTCGTAACCTGGCAGAGGGTATTCCTCGCATGTTCACGCTTAACTCGAATGAGATTCTTGAAGCCCTTCAAGAGCCTCTTCAGTCGATTGTTCAAGCCGTTAAAGGTGCACTAGAACAGTGTCCACCTGAATTGGCAGCGGACGTTGCTGAGCACGGTATTGTTTTGACAGGCGGTGGTGCACTGCTAAGAAATCTTGATCGCCTTCTGACGGAAGAGACCGGCCTTCCTGTGATTGTGGCAGAAGATCCATTGACCTGTGTGGCCCGTGGTGGCGGTAAAGCACTTGAGATACTGGATAAACAGGGTTTTGAGTTACTGTCACGTGACTGATCTTTAATAACGGCAACGCGAAGGGTTTAAAGTCATGATCTTTAAAAGTGGTCCGTCGCGTTTGCTGTTTACTCTTCTCATAATCGTAGCGCTCTCTATCGTAGCGCTCGATCTTACCTCCAACAAATTTCGTGAAGGCAAAGCCTATCTAAACCTTGTTGCTACCCCCTTGCAGTGGTTGGTGGATTTGCCAGTCAAAATGGCAGGTGGCGTTTCAGATGTGGTGGTCAGTCGTGCCACACTGATTGCAGAGAATGATGAGTTGCGAACAGAAGCCATTCTGCTAGAACAAAAAGTGCTACAAAACGCGACTCTTGCCAGTGAAAATCGCCGTTTAAGAACTTTGCTGAATGCTCGCCAGAAAGTGGAGGAAGAGGTTCAGATGGCTGAGTTGATCGGCGTTAGCTCTGACCCTTTTCAGCATGAAATATTGATTAACCGCGGTGAACAGGATGGAGTTGTTATTGGGCAACCTGCACTGGACTCCGGCGGTATCATGGGTCTTGTCGTTGATCTTGCGCCCGTCACCAGTCGAGTCATGTTGGTGACTGACTCTAGATCCTCTGTGCCTGTTCAACTGTTACGTACGGGTTTCCGTACCCTTGCGCTCGGTAGTGGATCCACTACTGAGCTCAAACTGGACCACATCCCCAATACTGAAGATATTCGTATTGGTGACCTGTTGGTTACCTCAGGGTTGGGCGGCGTCTTTCCAATGGGTTACCCTGTCGCTGAGATAACCGAATTTAGACAGGAGCCTGGTCGTTCCTTTGCAGTGGTTAGAGCAAAGCCAACGGCAACGCTTGATAAGAGCCGCTATCTGCTTTTGGTTCAGCAGGTGAATGGGTTAGAGAGGTTGGAGAGTGAGTGATCAAGCCTCTGGCGGTGGTTTTTTTGTCACTCTAGCTACTTTTCTGCTAGCAATAACGCTGAGTCAATTTCCTTTGGATAGCTCTCTGCAGTGGTTCCGGCCAGACTTCGTTCTGTTGGTTCTTTTCTTTTGGCTTATTTGGGCCCCCAATCGTGTTGGCTTAGTCTATGCGTTTTTTATTGGGCTATTACTGGACTTAATGCGAGGCTCAGTGCTTGGTTTAGGTGCTCTATCTCTGACTCTGATTGCCTTCATTACACAGTTACTGCACAGTCGGTTAAGAGTGTTTCCAATGCTTCAGCAGTCCTTTGTGTTGCTGCTGTTGGTGGGGCTTAATCAATTGATCTACTATTGGATGCAAGGTCTGGTGGGAAATTCTGCTGATACACTGCTGTTTCTTGTGCCGGCTTTGACCAGTGCGCTTCTCTGGCCATTCGTGTTTATGTCTTTGCGTCGCTTGGCACGATCCTTGGATTTGAACTAATGAACGTGGTTTTGGCCTCTCAGTCACCTAGGCGACTAGAGTTATTAAAACAGATAGGGATCTCTCCAGAAGTTCATCCGGCTCATATCGATGAGACACCACTTAGCGAGGAAACACCTGAGGATTATGTAAACCGCCTGGCACGCAATAAAGCCAAAGCAGTTGCAAAACACTACCCAGGGGCTCTGGTAATAGGTTCCGATACCAGTGTAGTGATCGATAATCAGATATTAGGGAAGCCTGAAAGTCCTGACCACTTCTTTACTATGTTTAAACGCCTGTCGGGTAATCAACATCAGGTTATGACGGCGGTCGCTATTACTGATGGTCAACAGACTCGCAGCGAAGTGGTGATTACTCAGGTTAGCTTCTATCCTGTCAATGAGAGAGATATGGAGCGCTATTGGTTCAGCGGAGAACCTCAGGATAAAGCGGGTGGATATGGCATTCAGGGCATGGGTGCACTGTTTGTCAAAGAGATTAAGGGAAGTTACAGCGCAGTCGTGGGTTTGCCGATCGCTGAAACTGGAAAGATTTTAGAAAAATTTGGATTCTCAGCGTGGACCCAAGGGTCTGTTGAGTAAGGAGTAAGGTTTTGGGTGAAGAGATACTAATTAACTTCACACCGATGGAGACTCGAGTCGCAGTCATTGAAAATGGCATGCCGCAAGAGATCTATGTTGAGCGTGCAAAGCGTCGCGGGATTTTAGGTAATATCTATTTAGGGCGAGTGGTTCGAGTGCTTCCGGGCATGCAGGCTGCATTTGTCGATGTGGGGCTTGAGCGAGCTGCTTTTATACACGTTGATGAAGTGGTTGATCAGTCTCTGACACCGGATGAACGTGCTGCTCTTTCCATTGCTCAGGTGTTGCGTGAAGGCGAATCACTGCTAGTACAAGTGACTAAAGATCCTATTGGCAGTAAAGGAGCCCGCCTGACGACCCATATATCTCTTCCATCACGCTATCTGGTCTTAATGCCAGATGCCTCTCATATTGGGGTCTCTCAACGAATTGAAGATGAAGAAGAACGAGATCGCTTGAAGCAGATTCTCAGATCTGAGTTGATCAATTCTGACGATGAGACAGCTGAGCCTGAGTATGGCTACATTCTGCGCACCGTCGCTGAGGGTGTGACAGAGTTGGAATTAAAAGCCGATATCAGTTTCTTGCATCGCTTGTGGGAGAGTATTCAGAACCGAGTTAAGGGGGCGAAAGCGCCGGCAACCGTCTATGAGGACCTGCCGCTCAATATGCGAGCACTCAGAGACATGACTCATTCTGAAATTGAACGTATCAGAATTGACTCTAAAGAGACCTTTCAGCGTGCACAAAGCTTCGCTCGCACACTAGTTCCTGAAATTGAATCGAAGCTGGAATACTACCCAGGTGAACGTCCTATTTTTGACCTCTTTAACGTTGAAGAGGAGATGGAGAAGGCTCTGGGTCGCAAGGTTGAGCTTAAGTCGGGTGGCTACCTGATCTTTGACCAAACCGAAGCGATGACCACGATTGATATCAATACCGGCGCTTTTGTCGGTCATCGCAATTTGGAAGAGACGATATTTAAAACCAATTTGGAGGCTGCGACGGCGATTGGTCGACAACTGAGGCTTCGTAATTTGGGTGGCATTATTATTATCGATTTTATCGATATGGAAGACCCAGAACACCAGCGTCAAGTTTTGCGAACTCTTCAGCGACAGCTAGATAAAGACCACGCTAAATGCAAAGTGACTGGCGTATCCGAATTGGGGCTGGTTGAAATGACGCGTAAACGTACTCGTGAGAGTTTAGAGCAGGTTCTGTGTGAAACCTGTGAGACCTGTTCAGGTAGAGGCATGATTCGCACGCCTGAGACGGTGTGCTATCAAATCTTTCGAGAGATCTTGCGTCAACATAGGGCCTACGATACCGACTCCTATTTGGTCATTGCGGCTAAAGCCGTGGTTGATTACTTGCTGGATGATGCATCAGACCATGTCGCTGAACTGGAGTCGTTTATTGGGAAAACGATTCGCTTCCAGAGCGACACTCACTACAACCCAGAACACTTTGATGTGGTTCTGAGGTAGCGGGGAATTCATGGTTCGGCATACGCTTTGGGTCACTTGGTGGGTTTTGATGGTAGCAGCACTGTTAGCCATCTTGCTAACGGCTGTGCGCTTAGCCTTCCCTTTGCTGGGCGATTACCGAACCGATATTGCGGCTCAGCTTAGTCAATATCTTGGCGTTGAAGTCTCGATAGGTGAGCTTGAGACTGGCTGGCGCGGCCCCTATCCAACTTTTGAGTTTAAAGAGATCCATTCGGATATCGACTACCTCAAACCAAAGCAGATCGAGTTTCACCTCCAAAACATCTCGTTTGAATTGGATCCATGGCGTTCATTGATTGATGCTGCACCTATTTTTCAACGGGTCACGGCAAAGGGGTTGAACGTAAAATGGCGTCAGTCTGAAGGGCGGTGGTTAGCTGACTCGAATCAATCAAAGACGGATAATCGCGCAATCGATACGTTGATTGCTATTCTATTTGAACAGCCTTCCATCGAATTTTCTGAATCACAACTTCATCTGATTCCAGAATCAGGTCGCTCTCGTTTCATCAATCTGGACAATATGTCTCTTGAAAGCAGTGAAACAGAGCATCAATTGAGCGGTAGTTTTTGGATGCCAGTGTTGGGTCAAGATAGTCGCATGCGTTTTGCGATTCAGCACCAAGGTCAATCCACAAACGGTCAGCTACTATTACCTTTCTATGTTGAACTCGATAACATTGGCTCAGAGTTGGCCGATCTTGCAGGGGTCGAACAGCGCTTCTCTATTAGTGCGAATGCGCGGCTATGGGGGCAGTTGCGTGGCGCCAGTCTGGATTATCTTGTCGGTAATTTATCAGCCAATAGCTTGCAACTTGTACTGCCCGATGAGCTTGGTGAGCTGGCACTAGAGCAGCTTTCAACAAATTTCTCTGTTCAGTCGGTTGATCGTGATTATCAGCTGCAACTTCAAGACTTTTCAACCCTCTATCAAGGCAGTGAATTCTCACTGCCACCGACTGCGATCGATTTAAGTACTGGCGTCAATGGTTGGATGGCTAATCGAATTCAACTGGCTGAGCTTAATCTATCAGACCTGTCGGCTCTTGCGCTTAACCAGCCTTTGGGTGATCAAAGCAGAGAGGTGATTAAATCGCTCTCTCCCGGTGGTTTAGTCAAAGGGTTAACCGTTGATCTTAGCCAGGGATTTGAAAACCTCTCTGTGGTCGGTGAGTTGTCAGATGTGTCGGTCAAATCCTGGAAAGGTTCACCTGCTGCATCACAGTTGAATGGTTCGTTTTATGTTTCAAGTGACCGCGGCTGGGTAGATATTGACAGTCAGCAGCTTGTCATGGAATTCCCAACGGTCTACGACTGGGCATTGCCGTTTAATTTTGCGCAAGGACGTGTTAACTGGCAGCTCCACAGTGATTATGTGGCCGTTGGATCTGATCTATTAGAGCTGGGGTTGAATAACATCCGAACACGAGGCCAGTTCTCGATTGATCTACCCTATGATAAAGAGCAACAAGCGCTACTTAATCTATCGATGGGGCTTAAGGGCGCAATAGCCCGAGAGGCTCTACTGCTAACTCCGCCTAAGGTTGTCGGTGAAGGGCTTTATAGCTGGTTAAACAGAGCGCTGATTCAAGGTGATGTCAAAGAGGCCGGTTTAGTTCTGGTGACTCCGACTAGGCTTATGGCTGATAGACCTAAGCCATTGAGCGAGCTCTACGTAGCGGTAGAGAATACAACACTAGATTATCAATCACCCTGGCCCGTGTTGAACCGGGCCGAAGCCATCATTCATGCTCGAGATGGGGCAGCTCGTGTTCAGTTAGAGCAGGGCAGTGCTGCAGGTACTGAGATCGGTTTTGCAGATCTTTGGATGGAGAGTGGGTCGGGTGAACTCGAGACCTTGTTAGCGATTGAGGGTTCAGCTTTTGATTTGAACAGCCTATTTCACAGTGAGGCGTTGGCCAACAGCGTTGGCAATAAGCTAGGGGATTGGCAGCTATCGGGTAGTCATAAATCTTTAGTGGATCTATACGTTCCTCTCAAAGGAGGGGCCCCTAAACTGCAGATTCAATCCGAGCTGAATCGTGGTGTCTTTATATCTGAAACCCAACGGGTTGCCGTAACGGATATAGATGGCACAGTTAATTTTAATTTGGCAAGTGGACTGTCGGCTGAGGGTTTGAAAGCAAGCTTCTTAGGTCGAACATTTGATGTTGATATCTCAAATGACTCAACCGCAACTGATATTCAGATTGCCGGTCGAATCGATTCTCATAGGTTAATGCAATGGGCCGGTATCCCACTGTCAGGTGTCATCTCGGGTGAAATTCCACTCAACTCGACATTAAAACTCTGTTCTAAACAGTGTCAATCGACTCTAAAAGTGGAGTCTCAATTAACCGGTACCCGAGTAGATGCTCCAGACTATTTAGCACATCAATCTTCCGATATTAGCCGCTTGAGCCTACTGATGACCCTGCACTCATCACCAACAATACAGCTTAATTATGCGGATCGTTTAAAGGCTCACCTAAATTTAGATTCACCCTTAACCGGTAATATTCGTCTAGGCGGAAATCAGGCGAGCTATAAAATATCTGATCGCCTTCACATTGATGGATCCCTTCCTTCAATTGAAGTTGAGGAGCTACTTGGGTTTATTGATGCTCTATCAGAGCCTAAAAATGGAACTAAAGAAAGGCTTTCCGTTACAACAGCCATCGAGATCGGACAGCTGAATGTTGGAGCTCTTAAATTTGAGTCAATCCTTGCTGAGGCGAGCAATCCTAACGATCGGTGGTCTATTGCACTGGATGGCCGTGATATTCAGGGTGTTATAGATTACAAGCTTGCTGATTCCAGCTTGAACTTAAATCTTCGCCACCTTCACCTGCGCACACCAGAGAGCGATCCATCGATAATAGAACCAGAAGTTCCATTGCCTGATCCGACACCCATCGAGGTGATTAGCAAAATACCTTCAACCAACATTCTGATAGAAAATCTTGTGTGGAATGATGATCATTGGGGTCGTTGGACAACCCATCTACTTCCATCCGGCAATAGCCTCTTGATCGATCAATTGGAGGCCGATGTCGCAGGTATCAGCATAACCGGACAGGGTATCTGGTCAGTCGGTCAGGGTGAACAGAGTCGCATTGCTCTTAGCGCAAAAGGCAGCAACCTTGCTGACTATCTTGAATCAATGGGTGACCCAAGAGCGATAGAGACCAAAAGTCTCTCCGCTGAGTTTGCACTGAGCTGGCCTGGAGCGCCTTGGTCATTCAGTCGTTATCGCCTAGGAGGTGATCTGCAATTTGACCTTCGAGACGGGCAGATTACTGAAGCAAAAGGTAACTCAGCGCTTCTTCGATTGTTTGGAATACTCGATTTTAACAATCTATTTAAACGTCTGCGCCTCGATTTTAGTGACCTTTATAAATCCGGTATCACCTTTGATAAGTTGGTTGGTAAGTACCATTTAGAGGATGGGGTTGCTAAGACTCAAGAGCCACTCATTATGAGAGGCGCTTCGGCCGATTTGACTGCAGAAGGCTCTTTAAATCTTATCAATAGAACGGTGGATAAACGGGTTGATGTGATTTTGCCACTGACAGGCAATACACCCTTGGCAGCGGTTCTACTTGGGGCCCCTCAGGTGGCAGGAGCCCTGTTTCTTATCGATAAGTTGATTGGGGATAAGATCAACGAAGCGACTAAACTTAGCTATTCAATGACAGGCCCATGGAGAGAACCTGTGCTTGAAATCATTAATAAGAGAGATCGTTAAATGTTACTCTCAAGACTCGTCATCTAAGTCACGAAGGTACTGAAATACCTTTCTGAAATTGGCCGGTGGCTTGTTCTCTTTGCGCTCTTTTTGAGCATTTCGAATCAAAGCTCGTAGATGCTGCATATCGCAGTTTTCAAACTTCTCCATCACCTCAGAGAGCGCTGACTTGTCTCCGGCTATCAACCGTTCACGCAACTGCTCAAGTGCATGAAATTTCTGGTTATGAGCAGCGCTAGCTGAGTCGAATTGGTCAATGGCGACACGAATGGCATCGGCATCCTCTGTGCGCATCAATTTGCCGATGTACTGCAGTTGACGTTTTTTCGCACCATTAGAGGTGATTCTTGTCATCTCTGCACAGGCCTCTGCTAGGCGTTCAGACATGGGGACTTTCGCTTGTTGATCAAGTCGTAACTCAGTGATGCGACCACCCAGTTTTTGAAGCTCTTCAGCTTCTCGTTTAACCTGGCTGCGGCTGACGAGTTCGATCTCTTGATCACTCTCTTTTGAAAAATTTTTACTGCTCATAATTAACCGTAGAAAAAGGTGGCTAGTCCGAGGAAGGCAAAAAAACCTACCACGTCTGTAATGGTGGTGAGTAATACACCCCCGGCTAGTGCTGGATCGATTCCCGCTTGCTTAAGGGTCAGTGGCAGAAGGCTGCCTGCCATCGCGCCCGCGACTAGATTGATCACGATGGCCATTGCGATCACTATACCGATGGTCATATCTTGGAACCAGAGGACAGCAATGGCGGCCACTACAACAGCCCAGAGTGACCCGTTGATGATGCTAACGATTAACTCACGGTTAAACAGCCAGCCAATATTGTGTCTTTCAATGTGTCCAAGTGCTTGGCCACGAATGACAAGAGTGAGGGTTTGACTGCCGGCGATGCCACCCATTGAGGCGACGATGGGCATCAGTACTGCCAAGGCTACAACCTGATCGATGGTGGCTTCAAACAGGCCAATGACGGCCGAGGCCAAAAAAGCGGTAATAAGGTTAATTCCCAGCCAGACTGCACGACGGCGACTGGTTTTTAGTACCGGAGCAAAGGTGTCTTCATCCTCGTCCAGACCGGCCATGCTCATCAGTGAGTGATCGGCGTCTTCTCGAATGACGTCGACTACGTCATCGATGGTGATACGACCTAGAAGCTGTCGATCCTCATTGATAACAGGGGCCGAGATCAAGTCGCGCTGTTCGAAGATTCGAGCTACCTCTCGTTCAGGAAGATCGGCAGGGATTGCATGGTCATTCTCGGTCTTCATGATTTCACGAACCAGCATCTGTGGGTCTGAAATAAGAAGTCGAGTAATAGGAAGTACACCGATTAGTGCGTTGCGTTTGCGACTCACTACGAAAATACTGTCGGTACTGTCAGGAATCTCACTGTGTCGACGTAGATAACGAAGCGCCGTCTCAACCGTAATATCAGGTCGAATGGTTACCGTATCGGTATTCATCAGACCGCCGGCCGTATCATCAGGATAGGAGAGTACCGCTTCAACCCGTTGGCGATTCTGCAAATCCATGTTTTGCAGCATCTCTTGCATGACCGTGTCAGGAAGTTGCTGAAGAATATCGGCTAAGTCATCGACATCGAGTGACTCTGTCATCGCCAAAATTTCTGCCGCGTCTAAATCGCTGACAATTTCAGCCTGAATATCTTCACCGAGGTGCTGTAGAACCTCACCCTCTATCTCTGGGTTGAGCAAGTTCCATACAATGCGACGTTCGCGAGGAGGGGTTTTCTCTAGAAGGTGAGCAACTTCAACAGGTCTCATGCCCTTATTGAGCATGTAGCGAATCTGTTTAAGATTGTCTGACTGAAGGGCTTCGCTTAACGTATCTAGAGCGATCGGTGCTTCGTCCGTACTCATGCAGCCCTCCTTTACGAGTAGGTTAGTCTCTACTCATCTTCGTCAAAACGGTTATTTATGATCTCAATCACAGCATCCATCGCGGCGGATTCATCAGCGCCATCCGTTTGTATGATTAGATCTGTTCCTTGGGATGCAGCCAACATCATAATGGCCATAATGCTTTTAGCATCGACTGTTTTGCCATCTTTTGTGATTTTGATGTCACAACCAAACTTGCCTGTTACGCCAATAAGTTTAGCCGCTGCACGCGCGTGTAGTCCCAATTTGTTGATTATAGTAACGTTTTTTTCAATCATTGCGAAACTTATTCTGATAATTCTCGATGTCGTACTTGGATGTTATCCATTCTGTCAGCAAAGCGAGATGCAAGGCTCTCAGCAATGTATACAGAGCGATGTTGGCCGCCCGTGCATCCAATGCCTACAGTAACATAGCTTCGATTATTGGTTTTGAAATGGGGAATCCACTTCACAATGAACTGCTCTATGTCATTAATCATTTCATTCACTTCATCGGAAGCGTTGAGAAACTTTTTAACCGGTTCATCTTTCCCAGAGAGAGGGCGCAACTCTACAAACCAGTAGGGGTTAGGAAGCACTCTGACGTCAAAGCTGAAATCAACATCTAATGGTACGCCGTGTTTGAAGCCAAAGGATTCAAACTGTAAAGAGAGCGCTTGCTCTTTACGCTGTGCGACCCTCAATTTAATGGTGTCACGCAGTTCATAGAGTGAAAGCCGAGTGGTATCAACTCTCATGTCTGCAGAACTTGCGATGGGTTCAAGCAGATCTCGTTCTAAGGCTATTGCCTCTTCCAGTCCAATATCTTGGTTGCTCAGCGGGTGTTTTCTTCGAGTGGCGCTGTACCGTTTCAATAGGGTCGCTTCTGATGCGTCAAGATAAGTGATCTCGATGCCTATATCTTCTCTAGCCCTCAAGGATTCCATGATCTCTGGGAAGGCTTTTAGGTCGGTATGCTGGTTGCGGGCATCAATGCTCACAGCAATCAGGGGTGCGGTATTCTGGTCGTTAAGCATCTGCTCGACCAACGCTGGCAATAGCGTCGCTGGTAGGTTGTCTATGCAATAGAACCCAACATCTTCAAGTGCTTGCAAGGCGGTACTCTTCCCTGAACCACTGCGACCCGAGATAACAACGACTCTCATGATTAGACCTTTGATAGCTCAGTTGCTTTATTGAGTAGGGCCTCAGAATTCGTGCAGTCTCTAAGTGAATTAAGGGCTTCGGGCTTGCTGAACAGCTCGGCTAAACCAGCCAGTGTCTTAAGGTGCTCATCATTTCCATCATCGGGCACGATCAGTGCGCAGACAAGATCGACCGGCGCTGAATCGATTGAATCAAAATCGACACCGTCATCAAGTGTGATTAAGCAGGCGGATGCTGTTGAGCAACCTGGGATCCGACAGTGTGGTATACCCACGCCAGAACCTATTCCTGTACTGCCTAACCGTTCACGATTGAGAAGGCCTGTAAAAATTTCATCTTCTGTTACGCCATCAACTGAAGAGGCCAGCTTTTCGCTGGCCACTTGTAGAAGGCGTTTTTTACTGGCGACTGACTCCCGGCAGGCGGTTGTTTCAGTCGTCAGTAGGTCACCTAGTTGCATGTTGTCGTTCGTTTATTTGTGAGATTTCATTTTTTCTTTATGCTTGATGATTTGGCGATCAAGCTTATCCACTAAGCCATCAATCGCTGCATACATGTCATCATGCTCATCAGAAGCTACCACTTGGCCACCGGCTAAGTGAACATCAGCCTCGGCTTTTTTACCCTGCTTTTCGACACTGAGAGTAACTTGTACATTCTGAATGTTGTCGAAGTGACGTTCTAGCTTATCGAACTTGTTACGTACGTATTCACTTAGAGCTTCAGTCAGGTCCACGTGATGACCAGTAATATTTATCTGCATATGACTTCTCCTCGTCTTAGGCGGAGTGAAAAAATGAGGCCGCCCACCTCAATTAAACCAAACGCTTTCTCTCATTTGAAGGTGGAATGTTGAGAACTTCGCGATATTTAGCAATGGTTCGTCTTGCAACATTCACCCCCTCTTCATCTAGTAGTGTAGCAAGCTTACTGTCACTTAGTGGCTTGCGAGGGTCTTCTTCTGAAATTAATTTTTTAATGATTGCTCGAATCGCAGTTGATGATGCACCACTGCCGTCACTGGTAGCCACCTGACTCGAAAAGAAATATTTCAATTCAAAGACACCGCGCGGGGTGTGCATGTATTTTCGAGTTGTAACACGGGAGATGGTGGATTCATGTAGATCAACGGCTTCAGCAATGTCGTGAAGAATAAGAGGCTTCATCGCCTGTTCACCCTGTTCAAGAAAACCGATCTGTCTGGAAACGATCTCCGTTGAGACCTTTAAGAGGGTCTCGTTGCGGCTTTGTAAACTCTTTATGAACCAGCGTGCATCCTGGAGATGGTCTTTTAAAAATTGGTTCTCCGCGGAGTTGTCTGCACGTTTAATCATGCCTGAGTAGACATCATTGATACGTAGTTCAGGGACTACGTCGTTATTGAGAGTGAGTGTCCACTCCCCCGCGCGTTTACGCACGATCACGTCCGGTACGATGTAATCAGTATCACCCAGATCTAAAGAGTCTCCTGGTGTTGGGTTAAGTGATTGAATCAACCTAACCACCTCTGACAGTTGCTCCTCTTTGAGCCTCATACGGCGCATCAAAGATTTAAAATCTCGACTGCCCAACAGGTTTAAATAGTCGGTCGCTAGGCGCAGTGACTCTGCGCGCCAAGGTGTCTCTATGGGTAGCTGTCTTAACTGGATTTTCAAACACTCTGCAAGATCACGGGCACCGACACCGGGTGGGTCAAACTGTTGAATGCGGTGAAGTACTGTCTCCACCTCATCCATTTCCACTTCAAAAAAGAGTTCAGGTAGCTCCTCTTGGCAGCTGAGAAGAATGTCCTGCAGATCGGTGATCAGATAGCCACGATCATCGATAGAGTCAATAATCATCTCAGCAATGTATCGATCAACATCGCTGAAATTAACCAGATTCAGTTGCCAATTAAGGTGGTCTTGGATGGTTTCAACCGCAGCGTCATTATCACCTGGCATCCAATCATCATCACGATTGGAATTTGAAGAGCTTTGGTAAGTATCGTCCCATTGACTGTCGGTTGAAAGCTGTTCAGGTATGTCATCAGTAGACCAGCTATCTTCCGGCTGAGACGATTCGAACGTCTCTTCGATCTCTGAATTAGATTGGGTCTCATCTGAGGTTGATGACTCTTTTTGCTCAATGCTTTGAGAGTTCTCTTCACTCTGATCTTCTTCATCGGCTACCTCCAGTAGTGGGTTACTATCGAGTGCCTCTTGAATCTCTGTCTGTAGCTCTAAGGAGGAGAGTTGCAGCAATTTGATCGCTTGCTGCAATTGTGGGGTCATGGACAGGTTCTGTCCGACTTTGAGCTGTAAAGAGTGCTTCATTAAAATGATAATTACTTAAAAGTGTGAGAGTTACAAGCGAAAATCATTGCCCAGATAAGCCTCTTTAACGGCTTGATTCATCATGATCTGCTCAGGCTCACCCTCTGCAAGAATGTTACCCTCACTAACGATGTAAGCCCGTTCGCAAATGTCGAGAGTCTCTCTGACATTGTGATCGGTTATCAGGACGCCAATACCTCGATCTTTAAGGTGCCTTATGGTCTGTTTGATGTCGCTGACAGAGATGGGGTCTACACCAGCAAAAGGCTCGTCCAGTAGGATGAAGTCAGGGTCGTTTGCTAGGGCTCTTGCAATCTCAACTCGGCGTCTCTCACCCCCAGATAGGACCATCCCTTTGGACTCTTTGATGTGAGTGATATGGAACTCTTCTAGTAGAGATTGAGCTTTCTCGTGTTGTTGATCTTTGGTCAGGTCTTTTCTCTGCTCCAGTATGGCCATCAGGTTATCGTAGACACTCAGCTTTCTGAATACAGAGGCCTCTTGCGGAAGATAGCCTAAGCCGCGTTTTGCGCGCTCATGAATAGGCATTCTAGTGACGTCGTCGCCATTGAGACGAATGTTGCCTCGATCCGCTCTGACCAGACCTACAATCATATAGAAGCAGGTTGTCTTACCCGCACCGTTGGGCCCAAGCAATCCGATAATCTCACCAGGCTCAACAGTGACGGACACATCTTGAATAACAGAGCGTCCTTTGTAGCTTTTGGCTAGGTGAAGGGCTTCGAGTGAACTCATGGTTAATTATCTTTTTTAGGCTGAAGAACCATTTTGACACGCTGGCTTCCGCTCTCACTGCTAAAGGCTTTTACTTTAGAGTTCGCCATGTCGTAATTAATTTTGGCGCCAGTGAACTCGTCACCACCCTGAGTCACTCTGGCGTTCCCCGTAATTAACAGCAGTTGAGAGCTTACTGTGTAATCTAGAGTTGAGCCCGTTGCATAGGTAATCTCTTGGTCCAGTTGAGGGCGTTGTTCGAAGTAGGCTGGAGCACCTTTTGAGATAATCTGATTGATGGTGTCATCATTACCACGTAACAGATCGACGGTTTCACCTTTAAGCACCATTGATCCCTGGGTGATGATGACGTTGCCTGTGTATCGAGTGACTCCTTTGGCCTCATCAATATTAGCTGAGTCTGCCTCTACGTAGATGGGTTCGTCTCGATCGGTTGGCAGCGCTAAAGCTGATCCACTAAGAACAACTGTAAAGGCTAGAAATAGGTTACTGGTCAGTGCTCGAAGCGACATAGGCCCCCCTCACGGTTGAATGAAGATCTAAGGTGTTTAATTCCGTATTCAGTGTCATGCCAACCCCTTTGGTTGAACCCTGGTTGTTCAGAAATTCGACGGCTACATCACTGGTCGCCAGATTCTGTTCTGGAAAGTAGCTCAACTGCTCTGTGAAGAGTGCAGTGTCTTTCTCAGAATCTGGATTATGGTGAAGCTCTACACTGCCTTCAAGGTCTAGTTGACTGTTGTCGTCAGCAAAAAAGCCCAGATCAGCATTGATGGTGTGTTCAGTCGTGCCATCTTGGCGATAGCCTACTGAGAAAGGTGTTGTTAACTTCATCTGTTCTGAGTTAACTAAATGCTCTGCTCGCGGAGTGTGGGTGACAGAGCTTAGATTGCCCGCTTCAGACCAACGAGTAAGAGTGGCGTCTATTACAAAAAAATCAATTCTGTTCGGGTTCTCTTTTAGGAGTACGCCCTCTTCAATATCGCCTTGATTCAATAACAGTGTGAAGATCAAAAAAAGAGCAATCAACGTCGACGCAATGGCTAATCGAATTTTCGCTCTGAGATTAGTGATCACTTAAATCGCTCCAACGCGTTGTCTAGCGTACCTTGGCAAGCCATGATCAATTCACACAGCTCACGTGCAGCTCCGCGACCGCCTGATTGAGTCGTAATATGATCAGCGTTCTCTTTTACGAGCCAGTGACCGTTCGGAACGGTGACCCCAAAGCGTGCGGCTATAATGGCAGATAGGTCAGGTAAGTCATCGCCGATATAGGCCGTGTTTGAAGCGTTAAAACCGGTGTTTTTCCAAAGCTCTTGAAGCGCGGTCAATTTATCTTCTCGGCCTTGCTGTATGTAATTGATGCCCAGTGACTCAGCGCGTTGGATGACTTGATTAGATTGTCTACCGGTAATGATGGCGGTTTTTACGCCGGATTCCGTTAACAGCTTAATGCCAAGGCCGTCCAGTATATTGAAGCTCTTAATCTCACTGCCATCGGCTAGGAAGCTAAGATTGCCCTCGGTCAGTATGCCATCAACATCCATCACCAGTAGTTGAATGGGTTTGATTAGTGCTATCTGTTCTTCTGTTGGATTGGGACGCATTAGATGACCCCTGCTTTTAACATATCATGCATGTTCAATGCCCCAGCAACTCTCCCTGTCTCATCTAAAGCAATGAGTGCATTAATTTTTTTATCTTGCATGATCTGTAAAGCTTCGGCGGCCAACATCTCAGGCGTCACCGTTGTGAAACTCTTTGTCATGACAGAGTCGATTGAGGCTTGATTCAGATTAACGCCTTGGTCAATGGCACGGCGGAGGTCCCCGTCGGTAAAAATGCCAAGAGGTTGGAGTTCTTCATCCACAACGGTTGTCATTCCCAGGCGTTTTTGGGTGATCTCCAAAAGCGCTTCTTGAATGGGAGTGCCTGGTGCAACTGAGGGAACTTCGTCTCCAGAGTGCATTAAATCACTCACTTTCAACAGCAGTCGACGACCCAGCGCACCGCCGGGGTGTGAAAAGGCAAAATCTTCTGCACTAAATCCTCTCGCCTCTAAAAGAGCCGTTGCGATCGCATCGCCAAGCACCAGTTGTGCGGTTGTACTGGAGGTGGGGGCAAGATTAAGTGGGCAAGCTTCGCGTTCGATAGGGGTCACAAGGCTGATATCAGCACTGGTTGCCAACGCTGAATGGGGTTTAGAGGTGATTGAAATGAGCGTAATCCCTTTGCGTTTAAGCAGAGGTAAAATAGTAACGACTTCGTTGGATTCACCTGAGTTGGATAGGGCAATGAC
Source organism: Marinobacterium sp. xm-m-312 (assembly GCF_013283295.1). Classification (NCBI taxonomy): domain Bacteria; kingdom Pseudomonadati; phylum Pseudomonadota; class Gammaproteobacteria; order Oceanospirillales; family Oceanospirillaceae; genus Marinobacterium; species Marinobacterium sp. xm-m-312. Next base: position 263,905 of record NZ_WBYS01000001.1, read on the forward strand.
AACATCTTCTTTCGTGAACATGCCCAGATCGCCATGACTCGCCTCGCCTGGGTGCACAAAAAACGCGGGTGTTCCGGTGCTTGCTAGAGTTGCTGCTATTTTGGTGCCAATGTGCCCTGATTTGCCCATGCCAGTCACGATGACACGCCCTTTGCAGTTCAAAAGAGAGTGACAAGCTTGGTTGAACGCCTCTCCAAGAGAGTCATTTAGGGCTTGTATAGCCTCTTGCTCAATCGAGATGGTCTGTTTGCCTGCGCTCACGTAATCGAATCGAGTGGTATTGGAGTCGGACAAGGGTCGAGATCCTTAAGTTCGCGTTAATACTGTTTAATTTACAGTATATTACTGTTTTTATAAGTGACTGTCCGGTAAAGAGTCTCGATATTTTTCTCTTAATCTAAAGGTCTGCTTGATAAGCTATGTTTTTAGACTAGAATTCTACCAATATTTTCTATTTATTCATCGATAGGCACTGATGGCTCAATTAAATGATACACATATCGAAGTGAGTAATCTCAGCTTTTGGCGTGGTGAACGAAAGATCTTTGATGATCTATCGTTAACCATTCCTCGCGGCAAGATCACAGCGATCATGGGGCCCTCAGGAACGGGAAAAACGACCCTTCTTAAATTGATTGGGGGACAGCTTACGCCTGATCAGGGCTCGATTAGAGTCGACGGTGACAATGTTCACTCTCTTTCACGTCGCCGTCTCTTCGAGTTACGGGCAAAAATGGGGATGCTGTTTCAAAGCGGTGCTCTATTTACGGATATGTCAGTAGCTGAAAATGTCGCCTTTCCTTTAAGAGTTCACACAGATTTACCCGAAAGCGTTGTTCGAGATCTGGTTTTGATGAAGTTGAATGCTGTCGGCTTGCGAGGTGCCAGTGAACTTAAGCCAGCTGAGTTATCAGGGGGTATGGCAAGGCGGGCTGCATTAGCTAGGGCAATAGCCCTTGATCCGGATTTCTTGATGTATGACGAGCCCTTTGCAGGACAGGATCCTATTGCCATGGGCGTTCTGATTAATTTGATTTCTCGTTTGAACAGGGCGCTTGGTCATACATCAGTCATAGTCTCGCACGATATCCAAGAGACCTTGAGCATTGCAGACTACGTCTATCTTATCTCTGATGGGAAGGTGCTGGCTCAAGGTGCACCTGATCAACTCAATGGTTCTGAAGATCCGCGCGTTGAACAGTTCATGAAAGGTCGACCTGATGGCCCCGTTCCTTTCCACTTTCCAGCTCCCTCTTTCAAAGATCAGTTGTTTGGTGGCTCACAATGATTCAGTTTCTGCAACAATTGGGCGCTAAAACTCTTAATCGCGTGGCTGCAGTGGGTCGTGCAGGGCAGTTATTGAGTCAATCTCTAATTGCCAAGCCAGCACCTGTGATGATGTTGCCGCTGTTGGTTCGCCAGCTCTATTTCATTGGTGTGCTATCGCTGGTCATTATCATCGTATCGGGTCTGTTTATCGGAATGGTACTCGGTTTGCAGGGCTACACTATTCTGGTGGATTACGGTTCAGAACAGGCTGTTGGTCAGATGGTGGCGCTGTCGCTGGTTCGTGAGTTGGCCCCTGTGGTTACTGCACTGCTATTTGCTGGACGAGCGGGTTCCGCGGTCACTGCTGAAATTGGTTTGATGAAGGCGACCGAGCAGTTAGCCAGTTATGAGATGATTGGTGTCGATCCCATGCGACGCATTATTGCTCCGCGTCTTTGGGCAGGATTTATCAGTATGCCATTACTGTCTATGATCTTTGCAATCGTGGGTATCTGGGGTGGATCTTTAGTCGCTGTTGACTGGCTAGGTATTTTTTCTGGGAGTTTCTGGGCCAATATGCAGGCTTCAGTCAGTTTCTCTGAAGATGTTTTAAATGGTGTAATCAAATCGTTGGTATTTGGTTTTGTAGTGATCTGGATAGCTGTTTTTCAGGGTAATGATTGTGTGCCAACGTCAGAAGGCATTTCGCAGGCGACCACCCGAACAGTTGTCTACTCTTCGCTGGCTATATTAGGGTTGGACTTTCTTCTAACCGCAATGATGTTTGGAGATTTTTAATGCGTATTCGTGCCCTCGAAATCAGTGTTGGCGCACTTATCCTCGCCGGTATGTTGGCTCTTGTCGCTCTGGCAATAAATGTCAGCGGTTTAAACCTCTCTCAGAAGGGGACTGGCTACACCGTCTATGCTCGCTTTGACAATATTGGGGGTCTAACTGAGCGTGCAAAAGTCTCCATGAGCGGTGTTCAAATTGGTCAGGTTTCAGCTATTCGCATTGATCCTAAGCGCCTGATGGCCGAAGTGGAGATGCAGATCTTTGATGATGTTGACTACCTTAGCATTGATAGCTCAGCGCAAATTCTAACGGCAGGTCTTTTAGGGGAGAAGTACATCGGTATTACCCCTGGGTTTGAAGATGATCTTTTGGAAAATGGTATGACGATTGAAGATACGCAGTCAGCATTAGTACTTGAAGAGATTGTAGGTAAGTTCCTGTTTAATAAGGTGAGTGAGTAACATGTTAGGTCGTTTTATTTTTCTGACCGCACTTTGGTTGGGGGTGTTATCTCCTGCGCAGGCTAATTGGGACTCTGCCAGTCAGATCATGGAGACAGTGACTGCGGATATGCTCGCCTTGGTGAACGATGAGCGCCTTCGACAGCCAGAGAATATTGATGAGTTGATGGGCGAGATCGATAAGCTGGTCGGTGAGTCGGTTGATTTTGAGTACATTGCGAAATCGATCATGGGCAAATACTACCGCCGTGCCAGTGACAGAGAGGTTGCTGACTTCTCTGTCGTCGTGAAAAACACTCTGCTTAGGACCTATGCTAAAGCAGTTGTTGGGTTCAACTTTAAAGAGTTTGAAATCATCCCTCCAGTTGAGCAAAGCCCAGATCCCGATAAACAGATTGTTAATGTGAATGTCTCTGCGGAAGATGGAGCTGTTTACTCGCTTCTTTACTACATGGTTTACAAAGATGACCGTTGGTTATTGGTCAATGTGGTTGTTGATGGAATTAATCTGAGAATCACCTTCCGTAACCAATTTGCTGGCTTGATGGAGCAGCATGGAAAAATCGCTAAAGTGATTGAGCAGTGGTCTGAAGCGATGTCCGATAAAGTGTCAGGTGCCTAATGGATCCGGTGTTTAAGATTCAAGGTGAGTTGACTCGTAACACTTACAACCAAGTTGTTGAACAGGTTTGCTCTGCTATTGCTGCCGGAGCAAGCGCGATCGATCTATCTAATGTAACGAAAGTCGATAGTTGTGCGGTTGCGTTGTGGGTAGAGATCAAACGAAATAACGCCAATATTGAGTGGGCCAATCTTCCAACTCAGATGGAGACCATTGCGGACCTAGTGGGCGTTGATATTCAATAATCTGTAGTGTTCGTTTTGAATGCATTTATAGGGCCTTGATAGATGATATCAGGGCCCTTTTTCGTTATTATACGCGGCTAAATTTAAGGATTATCTGGAGATTACTATGCACGCCGATGAAGTGAAGCAACTGGTTGAGAGTCAGCTTGAGGGTTGTACGGTCCATACGGCGGGCGAAGGCTGTGATTTTCAGGTAACGGTTGTTGGTGAAATGTTCTCTGGAATGAGTCCGGTTAAGAAGCAGCAAGCGGTATACGCTTGTTTGACTGATCAAATTGCATCAGGTGCTATCCATGCTGTTTCCATTAAAACGTTTACTCCAGATCAGTGGGAGTCACAGCAGTAATTAATCTGCTTAGGTAATCAGATGGATAAATTAATCATTGAAGGTGGCGCTCGTTTAGACGGCGAAGTGTGGATCTCTGGTGCAAAGAACTCTGCACTACCGATTCTTGCTGCAACCCTAGTCGCCAGTGAGCCAGTCACTATATGCAACCTGCCACACCTGCATGACATCACCACCATGCTTGAACTGCTGCGTCGCATGGGCGTTGAACTTACTGTGGGCGATAAGATGAGTGTGGAGCTTGATCCCACTACAATCACCGAATTCACAGCACCTTATGAGCTGGTAAAAACCATGCGCGCATCAATTCTCGTGCTTGGCCCTCTGTTAGCGCGACATGGTCGTGCACAGGTTTCCCTGCCTGGTGGTTGTGCTATTGGTAGCCGTCCGGTCGATCTTCACCTGCGTGGCTTGGAAGCGATGGGGGCTCAGATTGAAGTCATGGATGGCTACATTGATGCTCGTGTTGATGGTCGCTTAAAAGGGGCTACGGTCTTTTTTGATACAGTGACGGTCACCGGTACCGAAAACATTCTATCAGCTGCCGTTTTGGCCGAAGGTGAAACGATTATTGAAAACGCGGCACGTGAACCCGAAGTGGTCGATCTAGCCAACTGCCTTATCGCTATGGGCGCTAAAATTTCAGGTGCTGGTACAGATACGATTCGTGTTCAGGGTGTAGAGACTCTTAAAGGGTGTACTCACTCAGTTATGCCGGATCGCATTGAGACCGGTACTTACCTAGTCGCTGGCGCTATCACTTCTGGTCGAGTGCGTACCCGTAATACTCGCGGTGATATTCTTGAAGCGGTTTTGAAAAAGCTTGAAGAGGCTGGTGCCAAGATTACACAAGGTGATGACTGGATCGAGCTGGATATGGAGGGCCGCCGTCCGAAAGCGGTCAGTGTTACTACAGCTCCATACCCGGCGTTTCCGACCGATATGCAAGCTCAATTTGCAGCGCTTAACAGCATTGCTGAAGGTGTGGGTCGCATTAAAGAGACTGTCTTTGAGAACCGATTTATGCATATCCAAGAGATGATTCGTCTTGGAATGAAAGTCGTTGTTGATGGCAACACTGCAACCATTGAAGGTGTAGAAAAACTTAAAGCGGCACCGGTTATGGCGACAGATCTTCGAGCATCAGCAAGTCTTGTACTCACTGGCTTGGTTGCAGAGGGCGAGACTCCAGTGGAACGTATCTACCACATTGACCGTGGCTATGAGTGTATCGAAGAGAAGATGCAGTCCTTAGGCGCTAAAATTCGCCGTGTACCCGCTTAATAATTGGATTAGTGATGAAAGAGCAATTAACCATAGCGCTGTCTAAAGGTCGAATTCTTGAAGAGACCCTACCGCTTTTTGCTGCAGCGGGCATAGAGCCGACTGAAGATATTTTTAAAAGCCGAAAGCTCATCTTTGATACTAATCACGAGAATATTAAGCTAGTAGTGATTCGTGCGACCGATGTTCCAACCTACGTTGAGTACGGTGGTGCTGACATGGGTGTTGCCGGGAAAGATGTTTTAATGGAGCACGGCGGGGCCGGACTCTACGAACCCTTAGATTTAGAGATCTCTACCTGCCAACTTCGCGTAGCAGGAATGAAAGATGCTGAAGCGGTTGAAGGTCGCATGCGTGTCGCTACCAAGTTCGTCAACGTGACTCGTGAATATTTTGCTCGTCAAGGACGTCAGGTCGACATTATTAAGTTATACGGCGCGATGGAGTTGGCTCCTATCATGGGTTTGGCCGATCGCATTGTAGACATCGTCGATACCGGTAACACATTACGTGCCAATGGCTTAGAAGCGATGGATCACATTGCTGATATCAGCTCTCGTCTCGTAGTAGGACAGCCCTCTATGAAGATGAAGTACGATCTGATTCAACCAATTCTTGATCAACTAACACAAGCGGTTATTGATAAACGTGGAAAGTAATATGACTTCTCAAGTTAAACGTCTTAAAAGTTCACAAGCCGATTTCGATCAGCAACTTGATGCGATGTTGGCTTGGGAGAGTGTCTCAGATAAAGCCGTCAATGAGCGAGTTGATGACATTATTGCGCAGGTTCGAGCTAGGGGTGATGAGGCGGTTGTTGAGTTAACCAATCGTTTTGATCGCACGACTGTATCTGAGATCTCTCAGTTAGAGATGTCAAAAGCTCGTTTGCAGCAGGCACTTGAGGCTATTTCTCCAGAACAGCGTAATGCACTTGAAGTGGCTGCTGATCGTGTGCGTTCATACCACGAACGACAGCTCTCTCACTCTTGGCAGTACGAAGAGGCTGACGGTACATTGTTAGGCCAGAAAGTAACCCCTATGGATCGCGTAGGTATCTACGTTCCTGGTGGTAAGGCGGCATACCCCTCTTCAGTTTTGATGAACGCAATGCCTGCGAAAGTAGCCGGTGTTGAAGAGATTGTCATGGTTGTGCCGACGCCGGATGGTGTTATCAATGAGATGGTTTTAGCCGCCGCAGCGATTGCTGGCGTCGATCGTGTCTTTACAATCGGTGGCGCACAAGCCGTTGCTGCTCTCGCTTATGGAACACAGACAGTGCCTCGAGTCGATAAAATAGTTGGTCCAGGTAACATCTATGTTGCTACAGCTAAGCGTGCGGTCTTTGGTGCTGTTGGTATCGATATGATTGCAGGACCTTCGGAAATTCTTGTGATTTGCGATGGCAAAACGGCCCCAGATTGGGTTGCGATGGATCTCTTCTCTCAAGCGGAGCATGATGAAGACGCTCAGCCTATTTTGATCGCAACCGATGCCGCTTACATTGATCGTGTTGAACAGAGTATTGCCAAATTACTGCCTACTCTTGAGCGTGAGCAGATTATTTCAGCATCTTTAGCAGATCGTGCTCTATTGATTGAAGTTGCTGATTTGGATGAAGCGGCTGCACTCTCTAATAGAATTGCGCCAGAGCACCTTGAACTCTCTGTTGAAGACCCTGTCGCCTTGACTGAGAAGATTAAGCACGCTGGTGCCATCTTTATGGGTCGCTATACGGCAGAGGCTCTAGGTGATTATTGTGCGGGTCCGAACCACGTTCTGCCTACTTCAGGTACTGCGCGATTCAGTTCACCATTGGGAGTCTACGATTTCCAGAAACGCTCTTCACTGATCATGTTCTCTGCTGAGGGTGCATCAGAGATGGGCAAGGTTGCTTCTGTTCTAGCGCGAGGAGAGGGGCTAACAGCTCACGCTCGCTCTGCTGAGTACCGAATTAAGGACAACACTTAACTTAGTCTCCAAGCTGATGGTTATCGGCTTGGAGGTCTCTCACTGGTTGTCACCTCAAGTACCAACTCTTTGTTGTCCCTAAAGATCTTCATCTCTGTTACATCACCCGGTTTAACGCGAGCAATCTGATTCATTGATGCGACTCCGGAACCTTTAACGGGTTCACCGTTGATCGCTAATAAAACGTCACCCGGTTGTAGGCCTGCCAGCTCCGCAGGACTATTGCGATAGATGCCGGTTAACAACAAACCTTTGATGTCTCCTCTCAGACCAGAGGCCTCCGCCTCATTTGGAAGCATCGGACGAGCTTCCACGCCTACCCAGCCGCGAATGACTCGGCCATAACGGACTAGATTGGATAGCACATCTATGACTTGTTCCGTTGGAATGGCAAAGCCAATGCCCTGTGAGCCACCTGATTTAGAAAAAATGGCAGTATTGATGCCAACCAGATCGCCGGTAGCCGTGATCAGTGCACCACCGGAGTTGCCTGGATTAATAGCAGCATCGGTTTGAATAAAGTCCTCATAGGTATTCAGCCCTAAACTGTGTCTGTCCATGCCAGAGATAATTCCTTGGGTAACGGTTTGCCCAACACCGAAAGGGTTTCCGATGGCCAGAACAACATCACCGATCGCTACACTGCTGGTTGGAAGCAGTGTTATGCCGGGTAGATTCTCCAGGTTTACTTTTAACAGTGCCAAATCTGATTCTGGATCGGTGCCGACAATGGAAGCCACTGCCTCACGTCCATCAATTAACGAAACGATGATCTGTTCAGCAGCAGCTACAACGTGGTTATTGGTCATGACGAAACCATCTTTGCTGATAATAACGCCAGAACCTAAACTTTGAGGAAGTGAAATCTGGTTGTTCTCATTAGTCTCTAAAGAGCGTCCATAAATACTGACAACCGATGGCGCTGCCTTCTTCACGGCTTCAGAGTAGCTTGTAATCAATTGCGGCCCAGCTTGATCTGCGGGTGTGTTGATCAGCTTAATTTCGGTACTGTTAGAACCGCTGAGCTGTGGGAAGAATTGAACGATCAATACTGCCGCTAGAATGCCAGCCAGTGTTGGCCAAACCAAGGTGTTCAGATACTTGCCCATGTTAAATTGCTCTTACCAGCTTGTAATGATTACTGATTATAAGGCGATAGCGGGGTAAGATGTAACTTGAACACTATTTTTCTAAGAGGTATCCAGTGTCTGTCGCGTTGAAAGATATTGTCAGTTACTGCAACGACTATTTATCCGTTGATCGGTTTAAAGACTACTGCCCCAATGGATTGCAAGTTGAGGGTAAGAGAAATGTCTCGAAAATTGTCAGTGGTGTTACAGCAAGCCAAGCGTTGATTGATGCGGCAGTTGAAGCCGGTGCTGATCTTCTGTTGGTTCACCATGGCTACTTTTGGAAAGGGGAGGCGGAGCCATTAACCGGTATCAAAGGCAATCGCATTCGATCCCTTATGAAAAATGATATCAGCCTACTGGCTTATCATCTGCCTCTCGATGCGCATCCTGTAGTGGGAAACAATGCTCAGTTGGCTGAGATCATCGGCATGCAGATAGAAGATGGCATGGATCAGGGTAACCCGTTCAGCGTGGGAAATGTCGGGTCAATATCACAACCGATGAGTGCTCAAGCGTTTTCAGATTTAGTCTCCACAAAGCTGAGCCGTCAGGCTGAATTGGTGCTGGGTGACGATCGTTCTGTGCAACGCATTGCCTGGTGCACCGGATCGGCAGAACGCATGATAGAGCGTGCTGATCAGCTTGGGGCTGACCTTTTCATTAGTGGCGAGATCTCTGAGCCAGTGGTTCATTATGCCAGAGAAGCGGGTATTCACTACCTGTCAGCTGGACATCACGCGACGGAGCGTTACGGTGCAAAAGCGCTGGGAGAGCATTTGTCGAATGCTTTTGGTATCGAACATCAATTTATCGATATCGATAACCCCGCCTGATTTTGACTGGCTAATTAGCAATAAAAAAGAGCGCTTAGGCGCTCTTTTCGTCTCGGTTGTAAACCTTGGCGGGGTCCGCTGGGTTCTCAACAATTTCAGAGTGAAGTCCAAAGCTATCTGACAGTGTGCCAGGTTCATCTTCTCTCTTCGGAGCATAGTCTAGTGGCATTGATAGAGTCGGTGGCTCTGCTTGAGTGCTAGAAGCTGTAGACTTGTCTTCCAGTTGGCTGCCTGCACTGCTTTTTAGACTAGCAACCAGTTTTTCATCACGAACCAGTGTTTCAGCACTTTCGGCTAAATGCTGGTGCACTTTTTGGTATTGGTTGGTTAAGCCGTTCACAAGTTCAGCCGTCTTGCTGAAATGTTGGTTAACTTCATCACGGTAGCGCTCTAAATCAAGCTGAGCCTTCTCAAGATCGTTCGCAAGTTGTACTTCGCGTGAACCGTTACTGCCACTGCGGCCAAACAAGAAACCCAATAAAGTACCGATAATAAGCGCAGCGATTGCAATAACCCAAACAGTATTCTGATCCACGTTAACTCCTTTGTGTGACTCGAACTCTATCCGATAAGAATAAATGAAAGTCGCGCTAAAGCCCATGCTAAACTTGAGGCTTAATTCAATTATTGCTCAGTAATAAGTATTAATGAGGCTAGTTTTGCTGCTGCGCTTTCTGATTATTCTACTCATTCCTGCTTCGGCTCTAGCAGACCTTCGGTTGGTGGTGTTGTCGCCGGACCTTACTGAAAATATTTATGCACTGGGAAAAGGGGGGTGGGTTGTTGGTAGGGTATCTGCCGCGGATTACCCTAAAGAGATTTTAGATGTTCAAGTGATAGGGGACTACCAATCGCTCGATGCCGAAGCGATTGTGAAGTTAGATCCCGATTATGTATTGGCTTGGCAGGGGGGTAACCCCGAACGGCAGTTAACTTACCTTGAATCTCTGGGTCTGAATTTGATCAGGATTAAAGGCGATACTCTCACTGAGATACCTGCTCAGTTAACGGAGTTGGGTAGATTGCTCAATGCAGAGGCAGAGGCGAGTAATTTGATTGCCGAGTTTAATCGCCGCTTGGCCAGCAGCGCCGTCAAGGTAAAAGAGCCTAAGAGAGTTTTTTACCAACTATGGTCAGATCCGATGCTCACGCTTAACGCCCAATCGGTTGTTTCAGAAGCTGTGGATCATTGCGGTGGAGTCAATGTATTCAAAGATCGGCCTGAAATGGCACCGCAAGTCAGTATTGAATCGGTCATCGGTATGAATCCAGAGCTGATTTTAGCATCCGATGGTCTTCCCGATGCTTGGCAAGAGGCTTGGCAGCAGTGGCCATTTCTTGATGCGGTTAGGCACCAGAATCTCTATAAAATCAATTCTGATTATCTACATCGTTTGACGATGAGAACTTTGGATGGAGTGGATGAGGTCTGTGAAATTTTGAGTCGCTTGGATTAACCACTACTCTGTTGCTTCATCTTTAGGTTTGTCGATCATTCCATCGATAAACGATTTGGTGTTTTCCCAAGCCTTTTTACCCAGATCTTTAGCTTGATCAGCCGTAAATCCTTCAATAAAGGATTTTGACTCTTCTAGTGCTTCTTCACCAAACTCTTTCGCTTTACCCGCCCCGATTTTAGCCGAACAGAGAGTTCTTTCAGCAACGCAACGCGAGATACAACCCGCTTTTTCAGCATCATTGGTAATGAAGCGAAGTTTACAGGATGCTTCGCACACATCTTGATCAAACGCACAGTCTGCAAAACTGGTTGTGCTGAAGGTAAGAAGCGTAAGAAAAGCCAGAAGGCGCATGGTTGGGTTCTCGATAGATTAATTTTTAGGTGAACGTTGTTGCCAGAGTATCTCTTCTTGTCCATCGCGTCGAGCTAGGACTCTGCCTAGTACAAACAGCAGATCCGACAGGCGGTTTATATAGGCTATGGCTTGCGGATTGACGCTACTCTCCTGTGCTAGCTCCACCAAGCCGCGTTCAGCTCGCCGGCAGACCGCTCGGGCGAGATGAGTGTGAGCCGCTTCAGGTGTTCCGCCTGGAAGAATGAAATTCTCTAGTGTTGGGAGGGTGTCGTTGTAGTGATCCAACACCTCTTCAAGCCAATTAACCATCTCGGGTGAAATAACCACATAGCTGTCATCAGCAATGGCAATCTCACCACCAAGATCGAACAGATCGTTTTGAATTCTGCGAAAGGTTGGCGATAGATCATCAGCTTCTGAAAGGTGTGAATCGATCACACCAATCAGACTATTTAGCTCATCAACAGTACCCATCGCTTCAACACGAGGATGTGTCTTATGCACTTCTGCACCAGTGGCGAGGCGGGTAGTCCCTTTATCGCCAGTGCGTGTATAGATTTTGGTAAGTCGATTAGCCATATTTTTACCATTAAAAGCTGTAAGTTAACGTTGCTTCAAAGTATCTGCCGCGGCCATTGTAATCATAAGCAACCTGATAATCTTCATCTAAAACATTATCCACTTTTAAAGAGACTTTCATTGAATCTGTATAGTTTTTTATCAAGCCTAAATTGATTGTTGTCGAGGCTGGCAAATGACCGTTACTACCGTATGTTTTTAATCGATTTATCCAATTTAGTGATGAATTAATACTGAAATCGCTCGCTATATCTTGGTTGTAGGATAAAACGAAATTATCCATTGGACGCTCATCCAGTTGGTTGCCGTTTGCATCTTTAGTTTGTGTGAATGAGTAAGATGCAGATAAATCAGCCGATGCCCATCTCTGTTTTAGTGAAATCTCTGTGCCTTCGCTGGTCGCTTTGGCTACGTTTTTCATGCCACCAGAAGAGTATTGAATAAGGTTTTTAAAGTCATTTTTAAAAAATACGATTTCAGAAGTGAAGGAGCTGTTAATTAGATTTCTAACCCCAACTTCAGTTGATTTAACCTCTTCTGGTTTAAGGTCCGTATTACCGTAAACTGGATCTAAGTCTGAGAAGGTTGGTGCGGAAAAGGCTGTTTTCATTGAGCCGAAAATAGATGCCATTTCATTTAAATTATAATTAAATCCTGTCGACCAAGTGTTATTGGTTCCCCATTGATCGTGATTTTCATGGCGAACGGTACCTTCAATAACCAAGTCTTCAATCGTGTGCTCAGCACCCAAATAGAAACCTTTGGTTATGTAATCACCGCTACCGTAGGTGCTACTTCCATACTCTCTTCTTAAATCAACTCCCCCATGAAGGCTGGTTGTTTTAGAGAGTCCATAAATTGCGGAGGTGTTCCACTCATTTGTATCAATGAGAGTCTTGCGAGCATCAGCAGGTTTATTCAACCGCTCGTTCTCCGTTCTACTTAACTTTGAATCAACAGAAAATTGGCTCGTTGTATGTTTGAGTCCAAGACTTAAATATTTAGTTGTATATTCAGTCTCATTATTACTCCAAGAGTAGGAATCGGTGTAGTCATACTGATTTGTTCCCTTCCAAAAACCAGTATCTAAATTGACCGTTGTTGCATTGCTTAATGATTTAGAAAGATAAACATCAATATTCTGTTTTTTGTAACCATCGCCATCGTTATCACCGCGAATGATAGATGTGTGGGTGTCGAAGCCTCCGGTCTTTTCATTGGCTATAACCATTTTGCTTTCAAAACTGTCGTCGCCACGTTTGAACTCGATTTTCTCTTTTAAAGTGTTTTGAGAGCCCGCAGTTATGATTACTTTGTTGCTGTTAGTTTCTGCACCAAAATCTTTAGTAAATATCTGAATGACACCGCCAATTGCATCCGCACCGTATTTGCTCGACAACCCACCACGCACTACCTCGATTCGTTCAATTGAATCTAGAGGTATATTTTCTAGTTCGGCACGGCCATCATTTGTCGATGTAAGTCTTCTGCCATCCATAAGAACAATGCTGTGGTTTGATGATGTTCCACGCAAATAAACTTTAGCTTGCGAACCATTCCCACCAAATCGCTGGATATACACTCCAGCCATTGATTCTAGTGCTTCACTCAAAGAGGAGAATTGTCCGCTTTCAAGTTCCTCACTGGTTAAAATAGATATCGCTTGAGGTGTGGTCGCAATAGAAGAAGTTATTCTTTTTGCGGTCACTGTAACTTTTAACGGGTCAACTGTTTCAGCAGCCGCAAAAGAGGAGACAGTCGACGCTGCCAGTAATAGGGTCGTAAATAATTTCATGATCTCTCTCGATGCGCCCACCGCGCATGGTTGGATGGAATTGAGAGTGGGCCGGTATCCGGGCTTGGAGGTCTCTATCTCAACGCCTTCCCAGCTGTCGCCAGTGGCATGATGTTGAAATAACCGTCCTTACCGTTGCGGGGGCAGCGTCAGTTTTTCACTGAACTTCCCGTTTAACCCTATTAAAGGGCACCTACTCCGATGAGTGACGCGCATTGTAGCAGTGCGACTTGGTAAGGCAACTTGAATCGATTCAAGCGATGTTGAATGGCATTCACTCTGTTAGCGTTCGGTAAGCGTTAGGCTTTGGATGGTATTAAACATCTCTTGGTTATAGGGAACATCGACGGCGTACTTTTTAGCGAGATCCACAATGGCCCCGTTAATATGCTCAACTTCAGTGCGTCGACCCTTTGCGACATCCTGCAACATGGATGATCGGTTTTTAGAGGTTAATTCGGTAACGCTTCTAACTTCATCAATGAGAGGGGTTTGACGATCAACCCCCATCTTGATCTCAAGCCGCTCAATTTCCTCTGCCAGGTTGGTTGTCACTGTTGCCCGCTTCTCAGTCGAAAATATTTCGCCGTTAGTGCATTGATGGATAGCAGTGACAGGATTTATACAGCAGTTTATCGCGACTTTTCGCCATAGGATGGTATCGATATCATCGATCCAGTCGGCCCCACAAATCGGTGATACTTTATTATCTACTTTTTTATTAAGGCTTCCGATTAGCGTAGTGCCATTTGCCGCATGAACCGTATGGAAAGGGGCTAGATTAAAAGCACCATCGGTCGTACTGGCAAATAAAATGTTGTGATCTGGAAAGGTCTCTTGAATCGTCTGTTGTACGCCGTAGCCATTGATCATAACGACGATGGTGGCATCGCTCGCTAACTGATTCTTAACCCTGTTAATGGCATCAAGTGCATCAAACGCTTTAGTAGTGATTAGTATATGTGTAATGGTGTCTGAGAGATTTTCTGCGCAGGTCGCTTTGCATTGAACCACTCTCAACTCTTTATTAGGGCTCTCAACACGAAGTGATTGTCCATTGCGATTGAATGCGTCGACCTGCTCAGAGGAGCGGAGTACTAGTGTAATCGCTTCGCCTTGTCGATGTAATCGATCAGCCCAAAGGCTGCCAATCGCACCGGCACCAATTATATGCCAAGTCACACGTACCACTCCTAATGAAAAAAGGTATTATATCGACCATTCATTCGTTTTAAGAGAGGAGAGGGCGATGCCATCGTTCGATATTGTTTCTGAAGTAGATTCTCATGAAGTGGCTAATGCGGTCGATCAAGCGAATCGTGAGATCTCAACACGTTTTGACTTTAAGGGCGTGGATGCCAGTTTTGAGCTAGACGGTGAATCGGTTAAAGCGGTAGCTGAAGCGGACTTCCAGTTAAAGCAGATGATCGATGTGCTTCGAGCTAAGTTGGTTAATCGCAAGATCGATCCAAACTGCATGGACATTCAAAAAGCTGAGCAGAATGGTAAACAGGCTCGCCAGACGATTGTTCTTAAGCAAGGTCTAGATCAGGCGGCGAACAAGAAGCTAGGTAAATTGATCAAGGACTCAAAGCTAAAAGTTCAGACTCAAGTGCAAGGCGAACAACTGCGTGTCACCGGTAAGAAACGTGATGACCTTCAAGCGGTCATGGCGCTGCTGCGTGAGTCAGATTTTGAACTGCCTTTACAGTACAAAAACTTCCGCGACTAGAGGTTACGCTCAATAAAAAAGCGACGTCTGAAAAGAGGTCGCTTTTTTGTTTCTTAAGAGTCGTGATCAGCTTTGCTCACGTTGATTCTGTTCTAGAGTCTTAGCTTGAGCTACCTCCAGTTTGTCGCGCAGCATCCACAGCATGACCAGTGATGGAATGACCATCAAGAAGGTGATGATAAAGAACAGTGACCAGTTACCATCAAGGCCATCTACCATGGTGCCACTGAAGCTCGCCAGCGTTGTACGACCGAGGTTACCCAACGACGCGAGTAGGGCGTATTGAGTGGCACTGAACGCTCGTCCTGTCAGTGCTGTTAGGAAGGCTACAAAGGCAACTGTTGAGAAGGCGGTAGTAAAGTTATCGACGATAATAGTTGCTGCAAACAGCCACTCTACTGGCCCAACTTCTGCTATCAGTGCGAACATTAAGTTAGATGCACCCATTGCGATACCACCAATCATAAGCCCTTTAAGCACACCAAAGCGAACGTTGATGGCACTGCCGATGAGTGTGAACACTACCGTCGCGATCCAGCCTAGCATCTTGGTGTATTCACCAATCTGCTCGTTTGTAAAGCCAACCTCTTTATAGAAGACCACTGACATCCGGCCCAAGAAAGCCTCGCCAATCTTAAACATAAAGATAAAGGCGATTAGTGTGATGGCTACCGACAGACCGTTTCGGCGAATAAAATCGGCAAAGGGTTCAATGACCGTAACTGCGAACCAGCTGGCGAAGCGACCTAAACCAAAGCGGTTTTGGTAGTTCTCTTCCAGTTTGCTCTGAAGGTTGGAGCGGCGATCGACTGGCTCACCCACTAACAGAGTAAATACCATTAATAGGCCCATGATCACTGCCATAACACCGAAGACACCATTCCAGCCCATTGAGTCGGCATTAACGAAGGCTAGGTAGCCTGGAAGCGAGTAGCCAGTCCACCAGCCGACAACGGCCATAGCTGAAGCGGGCGGCATCTTCGTGGTTTCATTGATATCAAACTGGTCGATACGGAAAGCGTCAACTGCAATGTCTTGGGTGGCCGATGCAATGGCGATCATCAATGCGATCAGTGAGATGTAGAGCATACCCGGCACTTTGCCAGACTCTGTGGTTGGTTCTCCCATCGCGGAATAGGCACTGCTTGGGTCTGCCTGAGTGATCAGCAGAATCATAAACAGCATGATGCCCTGACATAAAAATATCCAAGAGCGGCGTTGTCCTAAACGGCTTAAAACAGGCAGGCGAACACGATCGACCAAAGGGGCCCATAAAAAGTTAAATGCATAGACGGCAAAGATCGAACCGAAGAAACCGATGGCGGTTCGAGATAGGCCCTCATCTTTGAGCCAACCGCTCATGTTGGAGCCGATTAGAACCCAGGGGAAGCCGGAGCTACACCCCATCAAGAAGACCCAAAGTAGGCGCTTATCTTTATAAACTCGAAGGGTATCGATCCAGTTTGTTAACATTTTTTATAGCATCCTTAAAACTTAAAGTTGATGCTATCAATTCGTGTATGAACGGTAAATGAAGCAATAAAAAAGCCGGCAGAAGCCAGCTTTTTTAGAGAGCGATTCGAATTAGATTCGAAGACCGCCATCAACCTCGAAACAACGACCTGATACATAGTCGTTTTCAAGGATGAAAGAGACTGTGTGAGCGATCTCTTCAGGTTTACCAAGACGTTTAGCCGGGATGCCCGCAGCGATTTTCTCGCGTGCTTCCTCTTTCATCGCCATAACCATCTCAGTACCGATGTAGCCTGGTGCAATCGATGCTGCACGGATACCGTAGCGAGCAAGTTCTTTCGCCCAAGTAACGGCCATCGCTTCAACACCTGCCTTAGTAGCGGTGTAGTTGGTCTGACCCATGTTGCCACTGCGCGAGATAGAAGAGATGTTGATAATGCAGCCCTCTTGCTTGTTTTTGATCATTTGTGCCGCAGCTTCACGGGCACAAAGGAAAGTACCAGTAAGGTTTACATCCATTACTAGGTTCCACTGATCCATGCTCATTTTCGAGACGATTTCGCCATCTTTTACTTTGATGAATAGACCGTCACGTGTGATGCCAGCATTGTTAACAAGACCGTTTAAGCCACCCATATCAGCAACCACCGATTCGAATAGAGCTTCAACTTCAGCCTCTTTAGAGACATTACATACGTAAGTGCGGCCATCGCTGCCAGCAGCTTTTACTTGATTGAGAGTCTCATCAAGGTCTTCTTGGTTAAGGTCTACCAGTGCAAGACGTGCACCTTTGTTTGCTAGCTCAAGTGCCATTGCACGGCCAAGACCACGACCACCACCAGTGATCACTACTACTTTATCTTTTAGATCCATTTCCGGACTCCTACCAACAATCTAATATTTTCAGCGCTTAAGGCTGATTGCTGCCTGTTTTTATTTTGCGTTGCAGCTAGTGCACTGCACAAACTAAGCCTTCTGCAGTGCAAAATCCATAGCTTTTGTGGAGTTTTTTAAAAATTGAAAAGAATTGTTTGCAGAGGTTCGGGTCAAACCCTTTTTTGTGCATTTAAGTAATTGAATTTATTGTTTATTCAAGTTGGTTATACCCGCCATCTAAGGTATTAGACATAGGTAAAAGATCACTGCACAAAAGTGATATTGCGCTGCAAAAGCCCAGTTGTAGTCCGGTTGTGGCTCGAATGTAGCCCATATGTAAATAGTTGCCTGAATGTAAATTTAAGTTAAACCACCTGTTGTTCTCTTTAGATTTCTTTTAAGCCTTGATAGCCTTTGTTAAAACAGAGCGAGAACAGCATGCCAATACTCTTTATTATCTTTGTCGTAATCCCCGTTATTGAAATCACCATCCTTATAAAGGTCGGTCAAGCGATTGGTGGCTGGTATACCGTGGGCCTGGTTCTGCTGTCAGCTTTTATCGGGGTAAATATGTTGCGTTATCAGGGTGTGACGACCCTGTTAAAAGCTCGCAGTCGTATTGAGAGTGGAGAGATTCCGCTATCAGAAATGAGAGATGGGATATTGATAGCGATAGGCGGAGCCCTTTTGGTTACTCCTGGGTTTGTGACCGATGTAATTGGTTTCTCCTGCCTGTTGCCATTCACTCGTGGCCTGTTTTTTAATCTTTTCGGACAACGCATAAGTGATGCGTTTACTAAGAGTGGTGGGCAAGCACACTTTTACTCATCGACCCAGAACTCCCAAGAACCCTTCTCTCAAAATAGAAGTGACATCATTGATGGTGATTTTGTTGAGGTGAATGACCCAACAAGTAATAACGACGACAAACGGTTGCACTAATTTACACCGGGTTGTCCATTAATAAGTCCTGCACTTTCTGCTTGTGGCCTGCTAAGACCTAAGTTGAAAATTTAAATTTTTTTCAACTTGGGTGTTGAAATCTTTTCCCCCCTCCCCAATTAAATATTTCACCTAAGAATTGTCGGTGAATTATTGGTTCACTGGCTTTAAACAAAAAAACCAACATCGTATTGGATCCTAGATTCAGGAGAAGAACCAGATGAAAATTCGTCCACTTCATGACCGTGTAGTAGTTCGTCGTAGCGAAGAAGAAGCTACTTCGGCTGGCGGTATCGTATTGCCAGGTGCAGCTGCAGAGAAACCAAACCAAGGTGAGGTTGTCGCAGTAGGCGCTGGTCGTGTCACTAATGATGGCCAGGTTGTTGAGCTGTCTGTCAAAGTCGGTGACAAAGTGATCTTTGGTCAGTACGCGGGCACTAACACTATCAAAGTAGATGGTGAAGAGCTGCTGATCATGCAAGAGAGCGAAATTTACGGCGTACTAGAAGCCTAATTCGTTTTACTGGTAAAGAATTGAATAAATTTAAAGGATTCTAAGAAATGTCTGCTAAAGAAGTACTCTTTGGAAATGATGCTCGTCAGGGCATGCTTGCTGGCGTAAACGTTCTAGCAAATGCGGTTAAAACAACTCTAGGCCCTAAAGGTCGTAACGTTGTACTAGAAAAATCATTTGGTGCACCAACAGTGACTAAAGATGGTGTATCAGTCGCTAAAGAGATCGAACTTAAAGATAAGTTCGAAAACATGGGCGCACAGATGGTTAAAGAAGTAGCCTCTAAAGCTAACGACGTTGCTGGTGACGGTACTACGACTGCAACTGTTCTAGCTCAAGCGATTGTTAATGAAGGTCTTAAGTCTGTTGCAGCGGGAATGAACCCAATGGATCTTAAGCGTGGTATCGATAAAGCGGCTGCTGCTGTAGTTGCTCAGCTTGCTGAAATGGCTGTGCCATGTGCTGATTCTAAAGCGATTGCTCAGGTTGGTACTATCTCTGCAAACTCTGACGCTGAAGTGGGTAACATCATTGCAGAAGCTATGGAGCGTGTAAGCCAAGATGGTGTCATCACTGTTGAAGAAGGTTCTGGTTTCGAAAACGAACTAGACGTTGTTGAAGGTATGCAGTTCGATCGCGGTTACCTATCTCCTTACTTCGTAACTAACCAAGACTCTATGGTTGCTGAACTAGAAGATCCATTCATTCTTCTAGTTGATAAGAAGATCTCTAACATCCGTGAGCTGCTTCCAGCACTTGAAGGTGTTGCTAAATCATCACGTCCACTGCTTATCGTAGCGGAAGACGTTGAGGGTGAAGCGCTAGCGACTCTTGTAGTGAACACTATGCGCGGCATCGTCAAAGTATGTGCTGTTAAAGCGCCAGGTTTTGGTGATCGTCGTAAAGCGATGCTTGAAGATATCGCTATTCTTACTGGTGGTCAGGTGATCTCTGAAGAGGTGGGTCTGAGCCTAGATGCAGTTGAACTTGAGCAGCTTGGTCAAGCTAAGCGCGTAGAGATCAGCAAAGAGAATACAACCATTGTTGACGGTGCTGGCGCTAAAGCAAACATCGACGCTCGTGTTCAAGCGATCCGTGTACAGATGGAAGATACTACATCTGAATACGACAAAGAGAAGATGCAAGAGCGTGTTGCTAAGCTAGCAGGCGGTGTTGCAGTGATCAAAGTGGGTGCTGCGACTGAAGTTGAGATGAAAGAGAAGAAAGCTCGTGTAGACGATGCACTTCACGCAACTCGTGCAGCCGTTGAAGAGGGTATCGTTCCTGGCGGTGGTGTTGCTCTGATTCGCTCACTTCAGGCTGTCGAGAGCCTAGAGGGTGACAACCATGATCAGACGATCGGTATTCAGCTAGCACTACGTGCAATGGAAGCACCACTTCGTCAAATCGTAGCAAACGCAGGTGGTGAGCCATCAGTGGTTGTCAACGAAGTTCGTAACGGTAAAGGTAACTACGGTTACAACGCGGGTACAGAAGTCTACGGCGATATGCTTGAGATGGGTATCATCGACCCTGTTAAGGTAACTCGTTCGTCACTTCAGGCGGCAGCGTCAATTGCGGGTCTAATGATTACGACTGAAGCGATGGTTGCTGAGATCCCAGAAGATAAGCCAGCTATGGGTGCACCTGATATGGGTGGCATGGGTGGTATGGGCGGCATGATGTAATCATCCCCCCCAAATGTGAAGCCCCGAGCGGTCAGCCGCTCGGGGTTTTTTTATGTCTATAATTCAGTAGTTGAAGAGGTTCTTTATACCGCTAAGTTTTTGTATTTACTTTAATATTTTTACTTTGGTTATAGGTTGGTATGAGATTTCATATCTTGAAAGAGTTTTCCTAGTACATTGGTCTAAATCAACCTTTAGTAGGGTAGTCACTCAGTGTTGACTCTAGTAGTTTGCAGTTTCCGATTGTAATAAAAACAAACCCAACAACGGAGTTACAAAGTAATGACTGATAAGACTCAAGGCGTTTCACGCCGTACGGTACTTAAAGGCACTGCAGCTTCTGCAGCGGCTATCGCAGTACCAAGCTTCTACATCCCAACTGCTTCTGCTGCAGGTTCGTTCCGTAACGACCCTAAGGCTTCTGGTAAGTGTGTCCTAGGTTTTAACGTACCTCAATCAGGCGCTTACGCAGATGAGGGTGCAGACGAACTACGCGCATTCAAACTTGCTGTTAAACACCTTAACGGCGAAGGCGATGGCGGCATGATGCAAACCATGAAACCAATGAACCTTAAAGGTAACGGTATTCTTGGTATGAAAGTTGAGTACGTAACTGGTGATACTCAGACTAAGTCTGACGCAGCACGTGCATCGGCTAAACGTATGATCGAGAAAGATGGCGTTATCATGTTCTCTGGTGGTTCATCTTCAGGTGTAGCTATCGCAGTTCAGGCTCTAGCTGAAGAGATGGGTACCATCTTCATGGCAGGTCTAACACACTCAAACGATACAACTGGTAAAGACCGTCGTCGTCACGGTTTCCGCCACATGTTCAACTGTCACCAATCAGCACTAGCGCTACGTCCAGTACTTAAAAACGAGTACGGTACAGATCGTCAGGTTTACCACCTAACAGCTGACTATACTTGGGGCTGGTCTCAGCAGGACTCTATCGAGAAGGGTATGGCTGCTGAAGCAAACTGGAACACAGTTGCTAACGTTAAAACACCAGTAGGTGCAGGTGACTTCTCTCAGTACATCACACCAATCCTAAACTCTGGTGCAGATACTCTTATCCTTAACCACTACGGCGGTGACATGGTTAACTCTTTGACTCAGGCGATTCAGTTCGGCCTGAAAGATAAGCAAGTTAACGGTAAGGACTTCCAGATCATCGTTCCTCTATTCTCTCGTCTAATGGCGAAAGGTGCGGGCGACAACATGAAGGGCATCCTAGGTTCTACAAACTGGAACTGGAAGCTAACTGACGAAGGTTCTAAAGCATTTGTTAAGTCGTTCGGTCAGGAATACGGTTTCCCACCATCACAGGCTGCTCACACTTGTTACGTACAGACTATGCTTTACGCAGATGCTGTTGAGCGTGCTGGTACTTTCGATCCACAAGCAGTTATCGCTGCTCTTGAAGATCACGAGTTCGATGGCATGGGTAACGGTGCTTCTCTATACCGTAAAGCGGACCACCAGGTAATGAAGAATGGCCTAGTGGTACGCGGTAACATGAACCCAACATCTGACTTCGACCGTCTTGAAGTATTGGATGTGGTTTCACGTGAGAAGCTTACTTACGATCCAAACGAAGGCCCATTCGCCGGCGGCGCTCAGTGGTCTTAATCCAAGTGTAATTTTAATTACACCTTGGCACGCGAAGGGGTCCAAGGGACCCCTTCGTTTTTTATTAGCTTTTTTGGAGATTCATAGCTGTGGATGCAATAATCCTCCAGATCTTGAACGGTCTAGATAAGGGTGGTGCTTATGCACTGATTGCCCTAGGTCTAACGTTGATTTTCGGTACCTTAGGTGTCGTGAACTTTGCTCACGGTGCTCTTTTCATGTTGGGTGCTTTCGTCGCAGTTTCAGTTCGCGAAGTACTTACTATTTCAACAAAAGTTAAAGATGAGTCGGTTACTTTCTTTGAAGCATTCAAAGAGATCCCATACCTAGAGCTCTGGCTCGGTGATACGGGTAGAGCCATTATCGACTGGTCTGTTCCAATATCGATTTTAATCGCTATACCTATCATGCTTGTGATTGGCTTGGTGATGGAGCGTGGTCTAATTCGCCACTTCTACCGTCGCGCACATGCTGATCAGATCCTTGTAACTTTCGGTCTTGCGATCGTTATTCAAGAGATCATCAAAGCTATCTACGGTGCAAACCCGATTCCACAGCCAGCACCAGAAATGTTTGAGGGTACAGCGAACATCGGCGCACTCTTGGGCTTAGGTGACAATATCGTCTACCCGAAATGGCGTCTTGTTTATTTAGGCTTTGCTGCGATTGTCATCGCTGCAGTGTTTGCCTTCTTGCAGTTTACAACCTTTGGTATGGTGGTTCGTGCCGGTATGGCGGATCGTCAAACGGTTCAGCTGTTGGGTATCAACATCACCAAACGTTTCAGTATCGTCTTCGGTCTAGCTGCGGTCGTCGCAGGTTTGGCAGGTTTGATGTACACACCAATACTCTCTCCTAACTACCACATGGGCATGGACTTCCTAGTTCTGTCATTCGTAGTTGTAGTAGTGGGTGGTATGGGTTCACTACCGGGTGCGGTAGCGGCAGGTTTCCTACTCGGTATCCTCCAATCGTTCGCATCGATGAACGAAATCAAACAAATCATCCCAGGTATCGACCAGGTAATTATTTACCTAGTTGCAATGATCGTACTGCTCGTTCGTCCACGTGGTCTAATGGGTCGCAAGGGTGTAATGGAGGACTAAGATGCATATTGATAAATTTACACCTAAATCAGACATGATGATGCTGCTGGGCTTTGCAGCAGCCGTCCTGCTAATGCCACTTTGGCTTCAGCCATTCGGTGCAGCCTACCCAGACTTGATGCAGCGTTTCGCTATTTTCGGTCTGTTCGCAATTGGCTTTAACATTCTATTTGGTCAGACAGGTTACCTGTCGTTTGGTCACGCAGCGTTTATCGGTGTGGGGTCTTACACAACGGTTTGGATCTTCAAGCTGTTTACACTGAACATCCTTCCAGCGATGGTTGCCGGTGTTGTGGTGTCAGGTATCTTCGCCCTAGTCATTGGTTTCATCTGTCTTCGCCGTACAGGTATCTACTTCTCGATCCTGACACTGGCTTTAGCTCAGATGAGTTACAACCTTGCTTACTCTGTACTCACACCTATTACCATGGGTGAGACAGGTCTGCAGGTTGAAGCGGCTGACCCACGTGCTTGGGATGCGCCTTTAGCTGAAGGTGCGGTACCTCGTACCAACCTATTCGGCATTGAGATGACAGACTTTGGTGGCCTAGCTGGCTTCTACATCTGTGCAGCATTCTTGATTGTTGGTTTTTATGTCGCTCTACGTATCACTCGTTCACCTTTCGGTTCGATGCTACGTGGCCTTAAAACTAACCAAAACCGTATGTCATACACAGGTTTGAACACTCGCCCATATGCACTGGCAGCGTTTGTAATTTCAGGTATGTATGCGGGTCTTGCTGGTAGCTTAATGGCAGCGATGGACCCTCTAGCGGGTGCGGAGCGTATGCAGTGGACTGCATCAGGTGAGGTTGTTCTTATGACAATCCTTGGTGGTGTCGGCACATTGGTTGGCCCGTTCCTTGGTGCGGTAGCTATCAAGTACTTCGAGAACATCTTCTCTGCTATCGATGGTGCAGTTCTGACTAGCGCTCTAGATTTCCTACCAGACTTCTTGGTCTCTGGCCTTGTTCCAGTACTGTCTCTGTTCGTAGGTAAAGGTTGGCACCTAACGCTAGGTCTAATCTTCATGCTGGTCGTTATCTTCCTGCCTGGTGGCATCATGGAAGGTTACCGTCGAATCAAAGCTCGCTTCTCGAAGCAGGGCGAAGAGTAACTCAAGCTAACAGGATATTTATATGTCAGTACTAGAAATCTCTGGCGTAAACAAAACATTCGGTGGCTTGAGAGCACTGGATGACGTCAACTTAAAAATTGAAGAAAAAACCGTTCATGCGGTCATCGGTCCGAACGGTGCCGGTAAATCAACACTACTGAACGCAGTCATTGGTAAGTTGATCCCAGATAACGGCACGATTTCGTTCTCTGGTAATAGCATGATTGGCCTTAAGCCACATAAGATTAACCAGTTGGGTATTTCACGCGTATTCCAGACTCCTGAGATCTTTGCTGATCTTACGATCATGGAAAACATGATGATCCCACTGTTGGCTCACCGCGATGGCGAATTCAAGTTAAATGCTTGGAAACGTTCTGATCAGGATGCAGACCTACAAGAGAAGGCTGCTAAATACCTAGAGTATGTGAACATGCTAGGTAAATCTGATACTCACGCGGGCAGCATGAGCCGTGGTGATAAGCGTCGTCTTGAGTTGGCAATGTGTCTCTCTCAAGAGCCAAAACTACTACTTCTTGATGAACCAACCGCGGGTATGGCACGTGCCGATACCAACAACACCATCGATCTGTTGAAGAAGATCAAAGCGGATGGAATGACCATGGTCATCATCGAGCACGATATGCATGTAGTCTTCTCACTCGCTGATAAAGTGAGTGTAATGGCAGCAGGTCACGTGATCGTTGAGGGTTCTCCAGATGAAATTAAAGTGAACCCTAAAGTTCGTGAAGCATACTTGGGAGGAGCGGAAGTATGACCAATACAGTCGCAACTGAAGCCGTTAGAACTCAAAACCTGGGTACACCGGTTACCTACTGTTCTATCCACGATATTCATGGTTACTACGGTGAGTCTTACATCGTTCAGGGTGTGAGTTTCAATATCCATGAGGGTGAGATTCTTGCTCTACTTGGCCGTAACGGTGCCGGTAAAACATCAACGTTGCGTACCATCGCACGTTGTGATGACCCAGTATTAAAAAGCGGTGAGATCTGGTTGGATCACCAAAATATTCACGACATGACAGCGTATGAAGCGTCACAAGCGGGTATTGCACTGGTTCCTGAAGATCGCTGTATCATTCCTGGTTTGACGGTAGAAGAGAACCTGCAGCTGGCTCAAATTGCGCCTCCTAAAGGTTGGAATATCGAACGCATCTACGAGCTATTCCCTCGTCTGGGCGAGCGTCGTAACCAAGAGGGCGTCACTCTGTCAGGTGGTGAGCAGCAGATGCTTGCGATCGGTCGCGCGCTCTGTCGAGACATCAAAGTTCTTCTTCTTGATGAACCTTATGAAGGTCTGGCTCCTGTTATCGTTCAAGAGATTGAGCGTACTCTACGTGAGATCAAAGAGCTGGGTATTACCACCGTGATTGTCGAGCAGAATGCAATTGCTGCACTGAAGCTTGCTGATCGCGCAGTAATCCTTGATACCGGTAACGTTGTATTCGACGGAACCGCTCAAGAAGTTCTTGATAACGAAGCGCTTCGTAACGAGTACCTAGCGATTTAATCGCGCTCTTATCAGTACTCCACCTGTGCCCAGCTTTGCTGGGCACTCTTTTTTGGGGGGGATAAAACTGGTAATGTATCCCTTTCTAATTGAGTAAGAACCCTCTTCAATGTCTGAACGTCGCGAACCAGGATTCAATTTAGATCAACTGGCCGAGCCAGTGCCCACTCTTGAACCTGAAAAGCAAAAACCTCAAGTGCCTAACAACCCCACTAATGCCGCCGTTAAGCCCTCTTCTAAAAGTAGTGGTTTAGCAACGGGTGTTGCTGTTATTGCACTGTTAGTGGCTGTGGCTATGGCTGTATGGAACTACCAACTGACTCAAAAGATGGATCAACAATCCGTTCTTCTGGAACAGATGAACTTATGGCTTGAGAGTACCGATGCAACGCTGACGAAGACAACGACTTCAGCGTCACAATCAGGTGAAACCCTCTCTTCTCGATTAGAGCAGCTTAATGGTCGTGTTGAAGATCGTATTAAGCATTTTGACTCTGAGATCGCTAAGCTTTGGACCGTTTCGTATCAGCGCAATAAGCCTCAGTTGGAGAAGCAGGGCAAGACGATTGAAGCACAAGCTAAACTGATTAAATCTCAGGCTGAATCGATAAAAAGCATTCAGTCAGGTGTGGATCAAGTTCAAGCACAAGCTAAAAAGAGCGAAGGGTCTGTTAATAAACTGTCCAAATCAATATCAGAATTTGATAGCAGTTTGAAAAAACGTGACCAGCAACTATCAAAACTTAATGACCTAGTTGCCAGTAAAGATAAGCAGATCGCTCAATTAAGTGAACGGGTAGCTCAACTCAACAGTGACCTTGAGTTTCAGCTCTCTATTGAACGGGACGAGAGAGCAAGGCTTTCAGAGCAGCTTGAACAAGTTAAGGCAGGTTCCAATTCCAGTGATCTTGATGGCCGTTTAGCGACCATTGAAGATCGTCTCCGCTCCATTGATTCTAGTCGCCAGTCGGTCAATGCCGAACTATTGAACATCAAACAACAGCTCAATACGCTGCTGCTTGAAGGAGCTATTCGTTAGTTGAATTATTCGCAACTGATCAATACTTGTCCAAATCCTTGCCAATGGGCACAATACGCGCCACATGAAATGGAGCTGAGTTAAGACGTGAAGCTAAGAACCTTTTTTGCTTTACGCATTACTGATAGAACGGCTCGAGAGCTCGCTAATCTTTCTGATGAGTTGTGTCAGTTTGATTTAGGGCTGGACGCAACTTGGTTTGATTCATCTGGCTATCACCTGACGCTCTGCTTTTTAGGAGATGTCAGCCTAGAACAGATAGAACAGCTCGAGAAACGTGCCACTCAAATAGATTTTGGTAGTCGTTTTACCGTTCAGCTAGATCAGGTCAGTTATTACGCCGTTAATCCGAGACTCTCCCTGATCGCGGCGATGACCGCGCAGAATAGTCAGCTAACGATGCTCCATGAGCAGTTAGTGGCGTTAGCCGAAGAGGTTGGCATTGTTTGTAAAGATCAGAACTTTATGCCCCACGTCACCTTGGCACGCTTGCCAGCGGACAATCGATTTGCTGTCGACAGAGAGTTGCCGCCTATCGATCATAGCCTGCCGGCTGACTCGATTGTGCTTCTTCAGAGCACTGAGGGTGATCATGGCAGTGTCTATAAGCCGCTTTTCGAAGTGCCACTTACACGCTAAACCGTTTAACCAATTTTGAGAACATGATGCGAAAACCCGAGCTATTGTCCCCTGCAGGGACCTTGCGAAATATGAAGTATGCCTTTGCCTATGGTGCTGATGCGGTCTATGCCGGTCAACCGCGCTATAGCCTTCGTGTACGTAACAACGACTTTACTCTTCAGAACCTTGAAGAGGGGATCAATATTGCGCATCAACTGGGTAAAAAGTTTTTTGTCGCCAGTAACATTCTGCCGCACAATTCAAAGTTGGGTACCTACATGAAGGATATTGATCCTGTTGTAGCGATGAATCCTGATGCCATGATCATGTCCGACCCTGGCCTGATTATGATGGTCAAAGATAAGTATCCAGATCTTCCGATTCACCTCTCTGTTCAGTCGAATACTATGAACTGGGCTGCAGTGAAGTTCTGGGAGCGAGCAGGTATTGAGCGAATCATCCTGTCACGTGAACTCTCGCTAGATGAAGTGGCTGAAATACGTCAACAGTGTCCGGATATTGAGCTTGAGGTCTTTGTTCATGGCTCACTCTGTATCGCCTACTCAGGTCGCTGTCTGCTATCGGGTTACATCAACCACCGAGATCCAAACCAGGGTACTTGCACAAATGCTTGTCGTTGGAAATACGATGCTCATGAAGCTCAGGAAGATGAGTCCGGTGATGTGGTTCCCGTTCAGAGCTTTGATCCAAGCGAAGAGAAGCAGCCTGCCCTAGGTGAAGGTAAGCCATCAGATCAGATCTACCTGCTCCAGGAGGAGACTCGCCCTGGAGAGTATATGCCGGCCTTTGAAGATGAGCACGGTACCTACATCATGAACTCAAAAGATCTGCGCGCCATTCAGCACGTGCATCGCTTGACGGAGATGGGCGTCGACTCTCTGAAAATTGAGGGACGCACTAAGTCGCACTACTACGTTGCCAGAACCGCGCAAGCTTACCGTCAAACCATTGACGATGCAGCGGCTGGTCGCCCATTCGACAAGGGGCTAATGGATGTCCTTGAGAATCTTGCAAACCGAGGATACACCGAAGGTTTCTACCGTCGTCATGTTCACGACGAATACCAGAACTATGAAACGGGTAACTCTGTGGGTGTGCATCAGCAATTTGTCGGTGAAGTGGTTGAGCGTGACGCGGACTCTGGCAAGCTTGTTATCGATGTGAAGAACAAATTTGAGGTGGGTGACACACTTGAGTTGATGACCCCTCAGGGTAATCGTCGCTTCAAGCTTGATGAGCTGTATGACAAGAAAGGTGCTCGAGTCCATGTTGCCCCAGGTTCAGGACACCGTGTGACACTACCACTCGATTTTGATACTGATATGGAATACGCGCTACTGATGCGTGATCTTCCAAACGCTCCAGAGAGGGCGTAAATGATAGCCGGCGACTGAGCCGGCTTTTTTGTCTCTATAGGTTCTGCTTAGCCGTTAGACAAAGTGTGGTCATCCCATCTGATTTGGATGATGTATAATCTGGCTGCACTGCAGGGGTGGAGCCCCCTGATCATCACTATAAATGGAGTTTTCCAATGAGCGTTATTCGCCAAGACGACCTTATTGATAGCGTTGCTGATGCGCTACAGTTCATCTCTTACTACCACCCAATCGACTTTATTGAAGGTGTGCACGAAGCCTACCTGAAAGAGGAGAACCCAGCCGCTAAAGATGCGATGGCGCAGATCCTAATCAACTCGCGCATGTGTGCTGAAGGTAAGCGTCCTATCTGTCAGGACACCGGTATCGTTACCGTATTCCTTAAAGTGGGTATGAACGTTCAGTGGGATGCTTCAATGAGCGTCACCGATATGGTCAATGAAGGTGTTCGTCGAGCCTACATGCACCCAGATAACGTCCTACGTGCCTCGATTCTTGCTGACCCTGCTGGCAAACGTCAGAACACCAAGGACAATACTCCTGCTGTTATCCACTACGAAATTGTAGAGGGCGATGAGGTAGAAGTTCATGTGGCTGCTAAAGGTGGTGGTTCAGAGAATAAATCGAAGATGGTGATGTTGAACCCATCTGACAGCATCGTGGATTGGGTGGTTAAAACGGTACCGACTATGGGTGCTGGTTGGTGTCCACCAGGTATGTTGGGTATTGGTATTGGTGGTACTGCCGAGAAGGCAGCAGTCATGGCCAAAGAGTCTTTGATGGACCCTATCGATATTCATGAGCTACGTGAGCGTGGTCCGCAGAACCGTGTCGAAGAGCTACGTTTAGAGATCATGGATGCGGTCAATGAGCTAGGTATTGGTGCACAGGGTCTTGGTGGTCTGACAACGATTCTAGACGTTAAGATCATGGACTACCCAACGCACGCGGCATCTTTGCCAATCTGTATGATCCCTAACTGTGCTGCGACTCGCCATACTCATTTTACTTTGAAAGGTGATGGGCCGGCCGTTCTCACACCGCCAAGCTTGGATCAGTGGCCAGAAGTGACCTTTGAAGTCGGTGCTAATACACGCCGCGTCAATCTAGATGAGATCACACCTGAGTCGGTTAAAGAGTGGAAGGTTGGTGAGACTATTTTGCTTAATGGTAAAATGTTGACCGGTCGTGATGCCGCCCATAAGCGCATGGTAGAGATGCTTAACAACGGTGAAGAGTTGCCAGTTGATCTGAAAGGGCGATTCATCTACTACGTGGGTCCTGTCGACCCTGTCCGTGATGAGGTTGTAGGCCCTGCTGGCCCAACAACGTCAACACGTATGGATAAGTTCACACGTCAGATTCTAGAGTCAACGGGCCTACTGGGCATGATTGGTAAATCAGAGCGTGGTCCAATCGCTATTGATGCGATCAAAGATAACCAAGCGGTCTACCTAATGGCTGTTGGCGGTGCTGCTTACCTTGTATCTAAAGCGATCACTGACTCAAAAGTGCTAGCCTTCCCAGAGATGGGCATGGAAGCGATCTATGAGTTTGAAGTCAAAGATATGCCGGTGACTGTGGCTGTAGATGTGAATGGTGAGTCTGTTCATACATCTGGTCCAGCTAAATGGCACGACATAATCGTTAAAGCGAAAGGCTAAACGAAAACTCACATTAAGGGCCGCGTTTATCGCGGCTTTTTTGTTTGTGGAATATAGAAGGCTTGCCGTGTGTCACTATTCTCGCTAAAGTCCCTTGATTACATGACTGTTTGGTTAAGTTTTAATGTCTCAAGATTCACAACCCGCTACTGCGCTTCGCATGATCGATATTCATAAATCCTACGGATCCCTGAACGTTATCAAAGGGGTCTCACTGGAGGCGAAAGATGGCGATGTGATCTCTATTCTCGGTTCGAGTGGCTCGGGTAAGAGTACGCTACTGCGCTGTATTAACCTGCTTGAAAATCCAAGCAAGGGTGAGATCTATCTTGGGGATGAGAAACTTGAGTTGGTGCCATCTAAGAGTGGCGAGTTGCAGGCTAAAAGTCGAAAGCAGCTTGAAAATATGCGTTCGCGTATCGGTTTTGTATTCCAGAACTTTAATCTCTGGCCGCACCGTACTGTGTTAGAGAATATTACAGAAGCTCCCATTCAAGTTTTAAAACAGTCTAAAGATGAGGCGGTGGGGCAGGCAAAACTGATCCTAGAGCAGGTCGGTCTCGTAGATAAGATCGATGCCTATCCTAGTCATCTTTCAGGTGGCCAGCAGCAGCGTATTGCGATAGCACGTGCTTTAGCGATGGATCCACAGCTGTTATTGTTCGATGAGCCAACTTCAGCGCTTGATCCTGAGTTGGTCAATGAAGTGCTGTCGGTCATGCGGGATCTGGCCTCACAGGGACGCACTATGCTGATAGTAACCCATGAAATGCGCTTCGCACGTGATGTTTCGAGCCAGGTTGTCTTTCTTCATGAAGGACATATCGAAGAGCAGGGAACACCAGAGAAACTATTCGAAAATCCTTCATCTGCAAGGGTGAAGGCCTTTATGTCGAGTCATCAATAGGACAGTAGATCCTAATAGGAGAAAATAATGAAATTAAAAAACCTCGTCGTTGGTCTTACTTTGAGTGCTGTTGCAGCCTCTTCAGCTTTCGCAGGCGATAAAATCCGTATCGCTACTGAAGGTGCATACGCGCCTTTCAATATGGTCGATGACAAAGGTCAGCTTCAGGGCTTTGACGTAGATATCGCTAATGCACTTTGTGCTGAAATGAAAGCAGACTGTACGCTAGTGGCACAGGATTGGGACGGTATTATCCCTGGTCTTATGAGCCGTAAGTACGATGCAATCATCGCATCAATGTCGATCACAGAAGAGCGTCTAAAAGTTGTCGACTTCACTAACCCATACTACTCAAACGTTCTCGCTTACGTGGGTCCTAAAGGTCAGTCTATGGGTGACATGAAGGGTAAAACGCTTGGTGCGCAGCGTGCGACTATCGCTGGCCAGTACCTTGAAGACAACATGTCAGGAAGCGCGAGCGTAAAACTGTACGATACTCAAGATAACGCATACTTAGACCTTGCTGCCGGCCGTCTTGATGGCATGCTGTCAGATAAGTTCCCAGCATACGACTGGCTACGAACTGATGACGGCAAAGGCTTTGAGTTCAAAGGCCAGGATATCGACATCGACGATAAGATCGGTATCGCAATTCGTAAAAACGATGCTCTAAAAGAGAAGTTCAACAAAGCACTTCAAGCGATTGTTGATAACGGTACTTACGCGAAAATCAACGCTAAGTACTTCCCATTCTCGATCTACTAATCGGGACAGGCTGTGCCTAAATGGCGCAGCCAATATCTTACTCTATGTTTGATCTTCACGGCTTCGGTCACCTTCTTTGGGAGGGTGCCTGGATAACTATTCAGCTTGCGCTCGCTAGCCTATTTTTTGGCCTTATTATTGGGCTTGCTGGTGCCTCTGCGAAACTATCCTCGATTGCGCCACTTCGCTGGTTAGCAACCGGATACACAACGCTGATTCGTGGAATACCGGAACTGCTTTTAGTGCTCACCATCTACTTTGGTGGCTCGATGCTGTTGATGGCTATCGCAGAGCGTTTTGGTTATACAGATTACATAGAGGTGAGTGCTTTTGCAGCGGGTGTCACGGCGCTCTCTATTGCATTTGGTGCCTACGCTACTGAAGTTTTTCGAGCGGCTATTCAAGCGCTCCCGAAGGGCCAGTGGGAGTCAGCCTATGCTTTGGGCTTGCCTCGCCTGACGACCTTCTATCGAATTATTCTGCCCCAGGTTTGGCGTCTTGCGCTGCCAGGTCTTGGCAACCTTTTCCAAGTACTTCTAAAAGATACCGCACTCGTCTCTGTTGTTGGTTTGAACGACATTATGCGACAGGCCTACGTTGCGACGGGGTCTACAAAAGAGCCGTTCACTTTCTACATGGCAGCCGCACTGATCTATCTTGGTCTCACGGCAATATCTACTTTGATAACTACTTATCTTGAGCGCGCATCAAATCCTGCTGAGAAGAGGGTTGCAGCATGAACTGGTCATGGGATGTGATCTGGGAATATTTTCCACGCCTCTTTGATGGCGTTTGGTTAACACTAGAATTGGTTCTCTATTCAGCCTTAACGGGGCTAGCGATTGCAGTGCCTCTTGCGCTGATGCGTGCCTCTAAAAATCGCTTAGTTTCTGCGCTTCCTTGGGCATACATCTATTTCTTCCGTGGCACGCCGTTATTGGTCCAAATATTTTTGATCTACTATGGCTCAGCTCAGTTTGATCTCATTCGAAATACATCCCTTTGGGAAATTTTCAGTGAACCCTTCTGGTGTGCACTGATAGCGTTAACGCTGAACACTGCAGCGTACAGTGCTGAGCTTGTTCGTGGTGCAATCCAGTCTATTCCAAAGGGGGAGATTGAAGCTGCAGAGGCTTTTGGTATGTCGAAACTGGTTCAGATACGACGTATCGTCCTGCCTCGTGCTTTCGGTATTGTGCTTCCTGCTTACGGGAATGAGTTAATTCTGATGTTGAAGGGTAGTGCGCTCGCCTCAACCATTACTCTGTTGGATCTTACGGGTATGGCGAGAACCATTATTGCTCGTACTTATACCCCGCTGGAGATCTTTTTTGCGGCAGGTATGTTGTATCTTGCTATCGCTGCGCTATTTATTTTGGCGTTCCGGTTTATTGAGCGCTGGCTAAATCGCTATCAATACCCGCGATAACTTTTATCGATTCTGAGCAGATCTTCTAACTGCTCTCACGTATAATTTCACCATACTCATTAGATCTCTGGATTGATCATGCAAGCCACTCCAACAATCACCTCGATTGCTCAGCGTAACGATGCTCCGCACGCACCGTTTTTGCCGCTGTCTAAAGCTGAGATGAAGAAGTTGGGTTGGGACCAGTGTGACATCATTATCGTGACCGGTGATGCCTATGTTGATCATCCATCGTTTGGTATGGCCATCATTGGCCGTCTGCTGGAGTCGCAGGGTTTCAAGGTAGGTATTATTGCTCAGCCAGATTGGCAGAGTGCTGAGGCCTTTAAAGTATTGGGTAAGCCTCGCTTATTCTTTGGTGTTGCGGCGGGTAACATGGATTCTATGATCAACCGTTATACGGCCGATCGTAAAATTCGTTCTGATGATGCCTATACGCCGGGTGGTAAAGCCGGTAGCCGACCTGATCGTGCCAGCATTGTCTACAGCCAGCGCTGTCGAGAAGCTTATAAAGAGGTTCCCATTGTATTGGGAGGTATCGAAGCGTCACTGCGTCGTATTGCTCATTATGACTACTGGCAAGACAAAGTTCGTCGCTCAATACTGCTCGACTCCAGGGCGGATATATTGCTCTACGGTAATGCTGAACGTGCCATTGTTGAAGTGGCTCAGCGAATGTCAGCCGGCGAATCGGTTGGCGACTTGACCGATGTCCGAGGCACCGCTTTTATTCGCACGGATACGCCCGAGGGCTGGATGGAGATAGACTCCACTCGTATCGATAGACCGGGCAAAATTGATCGAATGATCAACCCCTATGTTAACACCCGAGACCTTGAACAGTGTGCGTTGGAAAAGGGTTCCAAAGAGGAGCCTGAGGCTGATGAAGTTCAGGTTCTGCATATTGAACCTAAGGTGCACCTTGATCGCAGTAAAACAGTCATTCGCATTCCCCCATTTGAAAAAGTCTCTAAAGATCCTGTTCTCTACGCTCATGCGAGCAGAGTACTCCACTTAGAGACAAATCCCGGTAATGCTCGCGCGTTAGTCCAACAGCATGGTGATCAAGAGGTGTGGTTGAATCCACCTCCGATTCCATTGACCACTGAAGAGATGGATTTCGTTTTCGGGCTTAACTACGCACGTGTTCCACACCCGATCTATAAAGGGCAAGAGATCCCTGCCTACAAGATGATTCGGTTTTCGGTGAACATCATGCGCGGCTGTTTTGGCGGTTGTACTTTCTGCTCCATTACAGAACACGAAGGGCGCATTATTCAGAATCGCTCTCACGAATCGATTTTAAATGAGATTGAAGAGATCAGAGATAAAGTCCCAGGCTTTACAGGGGTTATCTCAGATTTAGGCGGGCCAACGGCCAATATGTATCGAATTGCCTGTAAGTCACCGGAGATCGAAAAGTCCTGTCGTAAGCTCTCTTGTGTCTACCCGGAGATATGCCACAACTTAAATACTGATCACTCCTCATTGACGGAGCTTTATCGCAAAGCACGCAAAACAAAAGGGGTGAAGAAGGTGATGATTGCGTCAGGTCTTCGCTACGATTTGGCTGTGGAAGACCCTGAATACGTGAAAGAGCTGGTGACCCATCATGTTGGTGGTTATCTAAAGATCGCGCCTGAACATACTGAACGAGGTCCGCTCGATCATATGATGAAGCCGGGCATTGGTACTTACGATGCGTTTAAGAAGATGTTTGAACGCTTCTCTAAAGAGGCAGGGAAGGATCAGTATCTGATTCCTTACTTCATCGCTGCGCACCCCGGTACCACTGACGAAGATATGATGAATCTCGCTGTCTGGTTAAAGCGCAATGACTTTAAAGCGGATCAGGTGCAGGCGTTTTACCCTTCACCGATGGCGACCGCTACCGCCATGTACCATACCGGTCGTAACCCTCTGAAACGTCAAAGCTACAAAAAGTCTTCAGAGCGGGTTGAGACGGTCAAAGGTGAAAAACAGCGTCGTTTACACAAAGCATTCCTACGCTACCACGACCCTGAAAATTGGCCGCTGTTACGTGAGGCTCTGAAGTCGATGGGACGTGCTGACTTGATAGGCGATGGCCCTAATCATTTGATTCCTTCAAACAATTCAGAGGGTGATCAATATAAGAGTCCGCGCCGTAAGAACGTTAATAAGCAAAGTAAGAGTGTTAAAAAAGGTAGATTATTGACTCAGCATACAGGCTTGCCACCTCGTGGTAAGGCTAAAAAAGGGTCATCTAGCGTTAAAAAGCGGCAAAAAGCGTAACATTGATAAAAAATAGTTGTATTCGGCACTAACTGGATTAAACTTAACTCAGTTGTTTACGTTGTGGCGTTTGAAACGTCCAGAGAAACAAGTTGCACTAGAGCTTAACCCTAGGGTTGGCTGGAACACCGAAAGTAAAACTTCGCATCTGATCTTCTGCTCCTTTTCCACTCTGAACTAAGCACTAATTTTGTTAGTTTTGAGTGTTGTGTCATCGTTTTGTCACTTCATCCTGCTAATAAATAACTGGGTTACAAGATAGGCTTGTAATTTAGTTCGCGGCACAGGTCGCACTCAGGCCAAGTCATTGACTTGGTAGATAACTCCCCTCGGGGATGCACTAAAGTTCCTAAATGGGACAGGATTAAGAGGCAAGAAATGTCAGAGCAGCTAACTGGTACAGTTAAATGGTTTAACGACGAGAAAGGTTTTGGTTTCATTCAGCAGGAGAACGGTCCAGACGTATTCGTTCACTTCCGTGCTATCAACGGTACTGGTCGTCGTACACTAGCTGAAAACCAGCAGGTAACTTTCGAGGTTACTCAGGGCCAGAAAGGTCCTCAAGCTGACAACGTAACTGTTGTAGCATAAGAGTAAGATTCTTAGAAAAAAGCGCCATATGGCGCTTTTTTTGTGCCTGTCAGATTAATTACAGACTTTAACCCGACTATAATCTAACGGTCTTTTTCTGGAGCCTGATATGGATCTCGATCCTCAAGTCGATCAACTGATTGAGTGTTTTAATACTCTCTTTTTGGAATCCCTTAATACCGAACTGGTTCGCGGTGATGGGGAGCCTATCTACTTGCCTGCCGATTCCGATTATCCTCATCATCGAATTATCTTTGCACATGGCTTCTTTGCAAGCGCATTGCACGAGATTGCTCACTGGTGTGTGGCGGGTCCAAAAAGACGACTGCTTGAAGATTTCGGTTACTGGTACAAGCCAGATGGCCGTACAGAAGAAGAGCAAGCCGAGTTTGAGCGAGTGGAGGTATCCCCTCAAGCTTATGAGTGGATTCTAACGGTATCGGCGGGTCGAAAATTTCATTTCAGTGCCGATAACCTCTCTCAAGGGTTAGGAGCTTCAGATAGCTTTAAAGAGGCTGTTCTTAACAGGGTGCATCAACTGCTCGACAATGGAATGAACCCACGCTTGAAAGCGCTCAGCGAAGCTCTGAGAACACTCTATGCTGTGGAGCCTCTGAGTGTCGATCAGTTCCAATTAGAGAGTTATTCGTGCGCCAGTTAAGCATCACTGCAACCGATTGGCTTTTACAGGCCAAAGGCGATGACTGGTCTCTCTTTGCTAGCGTTACTAATCGCTTTAACTATCTAAGATTGACGCTGCCGACAAAAGAGTATCTTTACGCTGAAGGTGAGCAGGAACTGGGTAAATCAGATCGAGGTGTGTGGGTGCTCGGTGTATTTGATCATGTCGAGCAGTTACAGTACTTTCTTGCGTTGCATAACGACAACCCATTAAAAGTGCCGGCGCTGAAAATTGAGCAGAGTTGGCCAGTGGTGGCATACCAAGAGCAATCTCTAATGGATTATCCACACTACTCAGGGGTCTATCGTGTCGGTTTCAAATCCTATCGGGTGACTCAAGAGATAGACGGATATCGGGTGGAGTATATTGACGGTTATAAAGCGGCACTGCTGGGAGTGTTGGAGTCAGAGGTTGATGCCTGTCTAGCACTCTACAGCCACTTCGACAGTCGTACCCGTGGCTGTAAGATGTGCTGATCGATCAATGCTGCATATCGTGCTTCATCTCTTTTTTCATACCAGGCTTTTGAATCATTTTGACGGGCACTTCTAATGCTTGGCTAGTTCCATCACTGAAATTTAATTTCAGATCGATTGTCTGATCGATGGAGAGTGGCTCCTTTAGTCCGATAAACATCACATGTAGGCCGCCTGGTTTCAAATGAGTGGTGCTGTTTGCTGGCAGATCAATGGCAGGAATTTTTCGCATACGCATCACTTCACCATCTTTGATATGAGTATGCAGCTCGACCACTTTAGAGATAGAGGACTCAGCTGAAACCACTTGAAGATCGGCACCACTGTTTTTGATATCCATGAATGCGCCGGTCATTTTCTGGCCCGGTGGAACAGCACGCACACGCGCATCTGAAATCTCGACCTCGGCCTGGGCAAGGGTGCTGGTTAAAAGTGACGCGATTAACAGTTTTTTCATCTTAGTTTCCTACTGCAAGATGGAACGGATTTTCTCAACAAGTTGGTTGGGATTGTTGTGTGAGACGCTTCCTAGAAACTCACCTTGTTGATCGATTAGATAGATTTTAGAGGAGTGGTCGACGGTGTAGCCCATCGCTGAATCAGGCTGCTCGACCATTCGATAGTAAGCCCCGTACAGTTTAATCGCGCTGTCGATCTGCTGACGGCTGCCGGTCATACCAAGAATGAGAGGCGAGAAAAACTGAGAGTAGACCTGTAGCTGTTCCAGTGAATCCCGATCAGGGTCGACGCTGTAAAAAATGGGTTGAATTTGGTTTAGTTGCTCATCATCGAGTTCATTGAAAGCAAACTTCATACTGGTTAAAGAAGTGGGGCAGATGTCTGGGCAAGATGTGTAGCCAAAATAGAGCAGTACCAACTTGCCTCTGAAGTCACTCAGTGACAGCTCGCCATCAATACTTTTACCCTGAAACTCACCACCCAGCTGAATCGGTTGGTAACTGTTATTGGGCTTTAGGTAAACCAAGCTAACAATGACGGCTGCCAATATCAGCATCACAATAACGAGTAGATTTTTATTGCGAGTCTTCATCGTGCGTCAAACCTCAATTCAACAATCTCTTGTTTCGAATCCGTTTCAAAAATCACCTTTGCTAGCCAGGTCATCGTCCCTGTGGTACAAACGGCTAACTGAGTCTTACCCTGCCAAAGGTGTTTACTCTTTTGCATTTCAAACTGGTTAACGCCCATGTACATATCGGCGCCTTGCAGATCGACCCAAACTCGATTGATCCCAGGTAGATCAGTTTCAGCCGTCAGAGTCATATTGTTCAGAGATCGAGCTGGCATCGGTCCCAGTGTAAAGCGGTACCGAATATCATCGTTAACGACTTCGCATCTGCCGCTGTTGATATCACAATGTGACACCGGTTTCGGTCCCAAAAAGAGTTGAGAAGCCCAAGTTAAAAGTACTATGGAACTGATCAGGAACAGACTGATAACGATTCGCTTAGGTGGATTAGTCACTTAAATTCCTAACTCTATTGTGCGTATGTTTTCATGCTCGAGCCTAACAGTGAACCAACTTTACGTTTATTTACACGGCTTTTTACACCGGATCAGTGGTATCAGTTCAGATCGCACTTTTATCGATAGGCCGTATAATACAGCTCTTCAAAAGGGGTGTTCATGATAAAGCTCAAAAAAGTCATTGTTGCAGATGAGAATATGCCGGCCGTTGAGACATTGTTCTCCTCCTTCGGTGAAGTTCGCCGTGTGGCGGGTCGCTCAATAGAACCCAGTCAGTTGGCTGAAGCTGATACGCTTCTCGTACGTTCTATTACCCAAGTTAATGCACGGTTATTGAGTGAGACTAAGCAGTTAGAATTTGTCGGTTCGGCGACCATAGGTATGGATCATATGGATTCTCACTACTTGACTGAGCGCGCAATTCCCTTTTCTAACGCAGCAGGCTGTAACGCCGATTCAGTTGTGGATTATGCGCTAGCAGCTATTTATGAATATGCCGAACAGAGAGCCTTAGATCCACGGAATCTCTCATACGGGGTGGTCGGTGCTGGTAATGTTGGCTCTCGGTTAGTTAGCCGTTTAACTGCGCTGGGGGTTAATGTCCTTGTATCAGATCCCCCTCGTGCTCTTCGGGACCCAACCTTTATAGATACCCCTCTCGCGCAGTTAATGGCCCAGTCGGATGTTGTCTGTTGTCATCTGCCGTTAACCAACAGCGGTGAGCATGCAACCCATCACTTGATTGGCGAGTCGCTTTTGCAGCAGCTGATTCCAGGAGCACTGCTTTTAAATGCAGGACGGGGGCCCACCATCGATGGTGAAGCGCTCTTAAGCTTTGCCAAGCAGAGAACCGACGTCACCTTGGTGATGGATGTGTGGGAAGAGGAGCCGACAGTCGACCGTGAATTGGCCTGTCGTGTGTTGATCGGTACGCCCCATATAGCGGGTTACAGTTTAGAAGGTAAGTTACGCGGAACTTACATGCTTTATGAGCGTTACTGTGAGATTTTAGGTCTTGAGGTTTCTGCGGCTTTCGACGGCCTTTTGACAGATTACCCGACCCCAAAACTTGAATTAACTCAACAGACAACGATTCAACTGGTGATTCAATCTGTCTACTCCATAAAGGAGGATCATCAGCGTTTTATAGACTCTTTGACCCCTGCGGAAAATCAACCTAAAGCCTTTGATCAATTGAGAAAGAGTTACCCGGTGCGTCGAGAGTTTTCATCGCTGAAGCTGACCGGTCAGACGACAGGCGCGATGAAAGTTCAGCTTGCAGCTTTAGGGTTTAAGGTGGATGAGGTGCAGGTATGAAGTTTCGCTTAGGCGTATTGGTCAACCCTTATGCCGGTATTGGTGGCAGTGTTGCATTGAAAGGGAGTGATGGTGAAGCGATCAGAGATGAGGCTTTAAGCCGAGGTGCTCAGCAGCTTGCTCCGGTCAAAATGCGTCACGCCCTTGAGGCCATAAAGAGTGATCAAATTGAGCTGTTTACCTGGGGCGGTGCCATGGGTGAAGAGTCAATTAAAGAGTTAAAGTTAGAGTGCCTTGTCTTAGGTTCACCGCAGCACTGGCCGACCAGTGCAGAGGATACGTTGATCGCTGCTAGAGCAATGGTTGACGAGGGTGTCGATCTCATTCTGTTTGCGGGTGGTGACGGTACGGCACGCAATATTTATGAAGCCATTGGGCAACAGGTGCCTGTCCTTGGCGTTCCGGCGGGTGTGAAGATTCATTCAGGCGTCTATACCCTGACCCCTTCGCTAGCAGGGTCATTAATTACTGATCTTATCGAAGGGCGTCTGGTTCGCATGGAGCAGGCTGAGGTTCGCGATATTGATGAGTCTGAGTTTAGGCAGGGCCGAGTTCGTGCAAAATATTATGGCGAACTGCTTGTGCCTGCAGAGCATCAGTATGTGCAGTCTGTGAAAGAGGGCGGCAAAGAGGTTGAAGAGCTTGTAGTCGCTGATATCGCGGCCGATTTTGTTGAGCAGATGGATCCCGAACTTCTCTATGTGATGGGATCCGGCACAACCGTCGCGGCGATCATGGATGAGTTGGGACTCGAAAATACGCTGTTGGGTACCGATCTTATTAAAGATGGAGAGGTTGTCGCTAGTGATTGTTCAGCACAGCAGTTACTTGAGCTAGTGGGGGATGCGCCTTTCAAGATTGTCATCACACCGATTGGCGGGCAGGGGCATCTTCTTGGTCGCGGTAATCAACAGTTGAGCCCGCAGCTGATTCAAAAGGTAGGTCTACCGGGTCTCTATGTCGTTGCGACACGCTCTAAAATCGTCGGACTTAATGGGCGCCCGCTTATTATTGACAGTGGTGACCCAGAGCTGGATCGAAAACTAACCGGTGTGGTGGCGGTGCACACCGGTTATCGAGACGCCGTTATCTACCGAGTCGGAATTTAACGGCGGTTTTGCAGAGCCTCAATACGAGCTGCTAGAGGAGGGTGGCTCGCAAACATCTCCATAAAGCCCTGCTTCTTGATGCTGCTGATGCCAAAGGCCGTGAGCTGTCCGGATAGCTCTTGCGCTTGACCCGATTCAGCCTGCAGTCTTTGCAAAGCATTAATCATGCCCTGCTTGCTCGCTAGGTCTGCACCCGCTTCATCTGCCCGGAACTCACGGCGACGCGAGAACCAAGCCACAATCATATGAGCAAATACGGCAAAGACCATCTCAGCGATAAAGGTCGCGATGTAAAAGCCTATACCAACACCGCCTGAGTTATCGCCACGGCGCAAGAAGCTATCAACGGCGTAACCGACGATACGAGCTAAGAACATCACAAAGGTATTGATAATCCCTTGAATCAACGACAGAGTCACCATGTCGCCATTCGCAACGTGACCTACCTCGTGTGCTAGCACCGCTTTCACTTCATCGGCTTTGAATCGCGAAAGCAGACCGCTACTGACCGCAACCAGTGCGTTGTTCTTATTCCAGCCAGTCGCAAAGGCATTCGCTGCATTGGATGGGAATACCCCCACTTCTGGCATGCCAATACCGGCTTTTTGAGCCAGTTCTGCCACCGTTTCAACCAGCCATTTCTCCTCGGCATTGCGAGGTTGCTCAATGATTTGGGTGCCCGTTGTTCTCTTCGCCATCCATTTCGAGATAAACAGAGAGATGAATGAACCGGCAAAACCAAACACTGCACAAAAGGCTAGTAGAGCGCCAAGGTCTAGGCCGTTCGATGTTAGGTATGGACCAACGCCAAGGATGTTAAGCGTCAAGCTGGCCACCAGAATGATGGCAAGGTTGGTCGCTAAGAAAAGGATTATTCTGAGCATTTAGGTTGCTTCCTCAAACAATTTATCTATTAACACAAATTGTGGCGAAGCAACCTAAATTCAACCTTAAAGGTGAACTCTTAAAGGTTAACGACGCGAGCTTCGATAGCGTTACGCAACTCTTGGTAAGAGTCGATGTTCTCTGGTGCGAAATAGAGTTTGTAGTAGACCTTTTCACGCACGCGGTTGATCCCTTCACGACTATCACCGGTCATCGATGCGTAGGTGTGAGCCATTTGCAAGTGAATGACCAGAGTGCCTGCCGGTTGAGTAAATGAGTGTCCCGCTAGGTCAACGCGCTGGCGCGGTTCATGTTGTGAGTAGA
Organism: Marinobacterium sp. xm-m-312; assembly: GCF_013283295.1. NCBI lineage: Bacteria > Pseudomonadati > Pseudomonadota > Gammaproteobacteria > Oceanospirillales > Oceanospirillaceae > Marinobacterium > Marinobacterium sp. xm-m-312. The sequence continues at coordinate 306,633 of NZ_WBYS01000001.1, forward strand.
AAGAGATCTCACCAATGTGCGCCATGTTGATTAGAAAGTTTGATGTGATGTCCACAACCAGCTTCTTATCCATGCCGTTGTGGTTCATCTTAATACCGCGATCTTTTTTGATCTTTAAAAACATAACTACTCCTGTTAGTTAGTCGCACTATAGTCGCTAATTGTGACAGTGATACGACATGGCTCCATTCCGTAGAGCTCGGGTTACTGTTTGTAGGTTTTCAGGAAGGTGCCAATTCTAGAGATGGCATCTTCCAAGAGTCTTGGTTCCGGTAAAAATACAATCCTAAAGTGCTGAGTATCCGGAAGGTTGAAACCGCTACCATGCACAATTAGCACCTTTTGCTGCTGAAGTAGATCCAGTGCGAATTTCTCATCGTTGCTGATGGGATGGATCTCGGGATCTAACTTCACAAAACAGTACATTGCCCCTTTGGGTTTAACGCAGCTGACACCGGGGATCTCATTTAGCATCTTGTAGGCGATATCTCGCTGATCGCATAGGCGACCACCAGGAACAATCAGTTCATTGATCGATTGGTATCCGCCAAGTGCAGTTTGAATGGCATTCTGCGCCGGTACGTTTGCACACAGACGCATGTTCGCCAGCATCTCTAAGCCTTCGATGTAGTCGGTTGCCGTGTGCTTAGGACCACTTATAAACATCCAACCTGAACGGAAGCCCGCCGCACGGTAAGTCTTGGATAATCCGTTAAACGTACAGACCAACACATCATCTGTCAGTGATGCGATCGAGGTGTGTTTCGCTTCGTCGTAAAGAATTTTATCGTAGATCTCGTCAGCAAAGATGATCAGATTGTGTTCACGCGCTAATTCGATAATCTCTTTAAGGACCGATTCTGGGTACAGCGCACCAGTTGGGTTGTTGGGGTTGATCACTACTATCCCACGGGTGTGCTCAGAAATTTTGCTGCGAATATCCTCTATATTTGGGAACCACTCGCGCTCCTCGTCACACTGATAGTGAACCGGTGTACCCCCTGCTAGGCTGACGGCTGCGGTCCATAGCGGATAGTCTGGTGCAGGGATTAACATCTCGTCGTTATCGTTGAGAAGCCCCTGCATTGCCATCACGATCAGCTCTGAGACACCGTTCCCAATGTAGATATCTTCAATGGTGACATCTTTGATGCCTTTGCGTTGTGACTCCTGCATGACCGCTTTACGAGCTGCAAACAGCCCTTTTGAATCACAATAGCCCTGCGCGCTTGGCAAGTTGTAGATTACGTCTTGAACAATCTCGTCAGGGGCATCGAAGCCCCATGGGGCCGGGTTACCGATATTCAGTTTTAAAATTTTGTGGCCATCCTCTTCCAAGCGTTTTGCTTCTTGAAGGACAGGTCCACGAATGTCGTAACATACATTGTTGAGTTTGTTGGACTTTCTAATCTGAGACATCGGTAGAGCTCTTCTCACGGGGAGATTAATTTAAAGGGGATCGATTTGAGTAGAATACGTCGTACTACCAACGTGTTGATAAGCAAACCGTGTTAGTTGTAACTATACGACTTTGCTCGGTTTGGGTATAGAGTTTACCGAGCTCTTAGAGAGGTTTTTCACAATGCAATATGATGATTTAAAAGACGATGAGTACTGGCGAGATAAATTGTCACCTGAAGAGTTCTACATATGTCGCCAGAAAGGGACAGAGCGCGCTTTCACTGGGGCCTATTTTGATGAGAAGCGATCAGGTCTTTATCGCTGTAAATGCTGTGATGCTGAACTCTTTGATAGCTCTCTGAAATATGATTCTGGATGTGGTTGGCCTAGCTTCTTTGATGAGTTGGGTGAGGGTAGGGTGGATCAGCATCCCGACCATTCACATGGTATGGTGCGTACAGAAATCACCTGCAGTCAGTGTGGATCTCATTTGGGGCATATATTCCCCGATGGTCCACAGCCAACCGGTGTTCGCTACTGTGTTAACTCTGCATCTCTTAACTTTGAACCGGATCACTGATGAAACCTTTTTCACACCTTCTGCAACAGGCTAAGCATTTTTACCCCGATTGGAGCGATGCCGAGCTGCTGGGTCCACGGGCGGCTAATCGGACAGAACTTATGGCAACACCGGACGATCGTATATTGTCGGCGATGACCTGGCGTATCTTCTGTGCAGGGCTCAAGCGCTCGTTAGTGGACGGTAAGTGGCCCGCTTTTGAGAAAGCATTCTTTGGTTTCGATCCTGAAAAGGTCTCGTTGATGAGTGATGATCACCTTGATGCCTTAATGCAGAACAGGGATCTCATTCGCCACTTTGGAAAAATTAAAGCAACTCGTATCAACGCTTTGATGATTCATGAGGTCAGTCAAAAACAGGGTAGCTTTGGTCAGTTTTTGGCTGATTGGCCGGTCGAGGACACCGTCGTTGGCTTATGGGCCTATCTGAAAAAAGAGGGATCACAGTTGGGTGGTAACTCAGGAGCCTATGCACTTCGAATTGTCGGTCGCGACAGTCCAGTCCTGACAGATGATGTAGTGGTCGCGTTAAAGGCGCAGGGCGTTGTTGATAAGCGTCCCTCGGCTAAACGTGATCTACTTCTGGTTCAAGAAGCATTTAACCAGTGGCGTAGCGAATCTGGCGTTGATCTGTGCCAAATCAGTCGTCTTTTGGCTAGGTCGATTGGTTAATCGATCTCCTAATCAGTTGGGTCACTGGTGATGGATACAATTCACCTGGCTGAGAAAGCTCTCTAGATCTTCAGCAATGACACTGAACTTTTTCTGTCCTGGCTTCTCTAGAAGCACACGACCTGTCTCGCTCTCCACCGAAAGAATCTGATCGCCATCCGGTTCAGTAGTAGCAAAGAAGAAGCTGATGTTTTGTCGCAAGCGTCTTTTGTTCAGAGCATGGCCAATGAGGTTCTCTCTTAAGCGCTCCAGATCCTCAGGGTTCCAGACAAAGATGAGACTTAATTCGCCCTCGGTATGGGTTGCTAAGATGGGTTGTGACCAATAACTGGTGTAGTAATCAATGATCGATTGGGGAATCTCTATCTCTAGAGCTTCTGAAAGTCGCTCAAACATGTCCAGAGTCGAGTTATTGATAGGGCTGGGTAACCACTCAGACTCTTGGTCAACCTCATAGCCTGGCAGCAGTGCAGGGCTCAACCAATCCTCTTCAACCAGAAGTGTTGGATTACCCTGTTGTTTGCATTCGGTTTTGAATTCGTCGAAGAGGCGAGTCAATTGAGCGGTAACGGCGGACATGTCATTTCTCTCTAATTTATCCAGCGCGTAGGTTAACAAATAATCAACCTTCAGTTTGGTTAAAAAAAATCGCTATTTTTTAGAAAAATATCGGATAAAGGTTTGACTCTGATCGAAAAGCCATTAAAATTCGCACCCTGTTCTTGAGCAGCAATGCTCAGTTACTGCTGGAGCGGTAGTTCAGTTGGTTAGAATACCTGCCTGTCACGCAGGGGGTCGCGGGTTCGAGTCCCGTCCGTTCCGCCATTTAAGAACTTACAGGTTAGAATATCTGCCTGTCAGATCTTAAGAACTCAAGGGTCGCTAAGTTCCGTGAGTTTAGTTTTTTATGAGATTGCAGTCCTCTAATTCTGCACTTCTTGTAGGAGCGATCTTGCAAAGGTCGCGATTTTCGCATCGTCTTCGACAATGCTCCTACAGATTCGGCGCAAGCCACCGTTATGGGCGAATAGCTCAGTTGGGAGAGCATCTGCCTTACAAGCAGAGGGTCGGGGGTTCGAACCCCTCTTCGCCCACCATAACGGAGCGGTAGTTCAGTTGGTTAGAATACCTGCCTGTCACGCAGGGGGTCGCGGGTTCGAGTCCCGTCCGTTCCGCCATCTTTCATGAATTGGTTTGAAAGATTACGTCGCAAGACAAACCACCGTTATGGGCGAATAGCTCAGTTGGGAGAGCATCTGCCTTACAAGCAGAGGGTCGGGGGTTCGAACCCCTCTTCGCCCACCATAACGGAGCGGTAGTTCAGTTGGTTAGAATACCTGCCTGTCACGCAGGGGGTCGCGGGTTCGAGTCCCGTCCGTTCCGCCATTTTGAGATTGACAAGTTAGAATACCTGCCTGTCAGCTCATGTGGGATGTTCAGGGTCGCTAAGTCCCGTCCGTTCCGCCATTTACGAGTTCGCAGTTCTCTGATTCTGCAGCTTTTGTTGGAGCGATCTTGAAAAGGTCGCGATTCATCGCATCGTCGATGACAATGCTCCAACGAATTAGCACACGCCTACGATATGGGCGAATAGCTCAGTTGGGAGAGCATCTGCCTTACAAGCAGAGGGTCGGGGGTTCGAACCCCTCTTCGCCCACCATATCGAGTTCTGATTCATGCAGACACCTTCAATCTCTATCGAAACTATAAATCTACCTAACGGCTTTAGTTTTGATTTATTGCGTCTAGATCAAACTGATCGTCTGATTTCGGGCAATAAGTGGTTCAAACTGCTCCCTAATCTATCTAAACTCAACCTTGGTGATCTAGTGGCCAGCTTTGGAGGTCCTCACTCCAACCATATTCACGCACTGGCCTACGCGGCACAGAATCTAGAGCTTAAGTCGGTTGGTTTTATTCGCGGTGAACCTCAATCCACACCAACACTTGAGGATGCTAAAGCCTGCGGCATGCAGTTGATATTCATCGATCGTGACACCTATCGTGAAAAGCCTACTCAGTCGCTGGCGGATCAATATCAGTTAATCAATCCCTACTGGATACCGGAAGGGGGAAGTAATCATAGCGCCGTCGAAGGCTGTGCCTCTATCTGGCATCAAGCCTGTTTGCAGAATCGCGTCTACGATCAGGTCTATGTGGCGGTGGGATCTGGGGGAACTTTGGCGGGTTTAGTCGCTGGAGCGCCTGATGGAGTCGAGCTGATTGGGTTGTCTGCTCTAGGAAGCCTCGCCGACCTAAATGAACGTGTCAGTGAGCTGCTGACACAAGCAGGTCATCTTCAAACGGAGCAATCCGTGCAGTGGTCTATTGAGGTGGCTCTGCAGCAACGCTATGGCAAGGTGACCGCTGAGCTAGCGGCCACGCAGGTTCGAGCTCAGACTCTAGATTTACTGCTAGACCCAATCTATACCTTGCGAGTATTCCACTATCTGAATCGTCAGTATCTCAAGCATCGTTTAACAGGGAAGCGTCTACTGATGGTTCATACCGGAGGTTTGCAAGGTCTTAGGGCTCAGCAAGAACGTATCAACCGTCTGGCAAATGAGTTTGTCGACCCTCTCCCTTTTTAACGGCTTTTAACACCTAGGTTGGCTAACGTTCTCCCTCTACAAGCTTTATACTGCTGTCTAATCATTCATTGATATCCGCAGGGAAACGCACAGGGTATGTATCAATTTCGCAATATTGGTCTTATAGGCCGCTTAGGAAGTAAAAAAGTCATCGATACCATGAAGCAGCTCATTCGCTTTCTTGAGCAGCGTCATTTGAACATTGTCATTGACGATAAGATTTCAGAGCTAATGCCTGGCCATGGTCTGCAGGTCTCGCCGCAAAAGCTGATGGGCGAAGTGGCTGATCTTGTGATCGTAGTGGGTGGTGACGGAAGTCTGCTTGGGGCTGCACGCTCATTGGCGTCGTCAAATGTGCCTGTGTTGGGTGTTAACCGCGGTAATCTTGGCTTCCTAACGGATATTAAACCTGAAGAGATCGAAGAGATGGTCGATCAGGTTCTAGAAGGCCACTACGTAGTTGATAAGCGTTTCTTGCTGGATGTCACCGTGAAGCGCAATGGCGAACCCATCGCCGAGACAACGGCCCTTAACGACTGTGTGTTGCACCCAGGTAAAGCGACTCGAATGATTGAGTTTGAACTCTGGATTGAAGGTCAGTATGTCTACACCCAGCGTTCAGATGGTTTGATCGTCGCAACACCAACAGGATCTACCGCCTACTCACTGTCAGCCGGTGGTCCTCTGATGCACCCTAAACTGGACGCGTTGGTCTTAGTTCCAATGTTCCCGCATACACTATCAAGCCGCCCAATTGTGGTAGACGGTAACTCTGAGCTGAAACTGGTGATCAGTGAAAATAATGAAACATACCCGTCCGTAGCCTGTGATGGCCAAAGTAACATCGCTTTGGCGCCTGGTGATACCGTGACGATCAGTAAGAAGCCACAAAAGCTGCGCCTGCTCCACCCAGAAAACTACGATTTTTACAGCACCTGCCGGACCAAGCTCGGTTGGAGCTCAAAGCTCTGGGATAAGTAGTTTTGCAGAGACAGGGTATAGATTTAATTGGCGATATCCACGGCTGCGGCGAGAGTTTAAAGCTTCTGCTCAACCGCATGGGATACAGGGAAATTGATGGTGCATACCGTCACCCTAACCGCCGCGTTATTTTCCTCGGTGATGTAATCGATCGTGGTCCACGCATTGTTGAGACCTATGAGATCGTTCGGGCCATGGTGGAAAAGTCGGGCGCCGAAATTGTCATGGGTAACCACGAATACAACTACTATTGTTATAAAACGCCTAAGGGTGATGGTAGTGGTGACTTTCTTCGTGAGCACACGCCCAGACACCAACGCATTGTTCAAGAGACTTTAGATCAATTTGCTCATCGTCAATCGGATGAACAAGAGCTGTTGGATTGGATTGAGTCGATTCCACTGTTCATCGAGCATGATGATCTGCGAGTGGTGCATGCCTGTTGGCACTCAACCTTGATCAACCGTTTAAAAGAGCGAGTAGGTTCTGCTCCAGTCGTGGATAAGCAATTTCTTTTGAACTCTGTCAAACCGCACAGTTTTGAGTTCTTGGTCATGGATCGATTGACCCGTGGCACCCATTTGCGACTGCCCAACAATGAAGTGATGATCAGCAAAGATGGATTTAGACGCCACTTCTTCAGAACTCGTTTCTGGGCGCAAGAGCCTAAACGAATGGGGGATGTGGTGTTTCAACCTGATCCTTTGCCGGAGCATATAGCTCGTACCGAGCTAACACCCGCTGATTACGTGGATCTGCAGTTCTATTCGCGCGATGAGCGGCCACTGTTTATCGGCCACTACTGGTGTGAAGGTGAACCTAAACCGGTTGCCGATAACATCGCCTGCCTAGATTACAGTGCGGTTAAATACGGTAAGTTGGTGGCCTACCGATTCGATGGTGAAAAGACGCTCGATAGCAGCAAGTTCATCTGGGTCGATGTCGATGCGGAGTTCCCGCGCTAGTGGTTCCTGTGGTTAAAACCGATCTAACGGTCGATCTAACAGAGTTCACCCAATTTTTATGGGCTAACGCCATTCCTCATCGGGTGGTGGAAGAGGGTGACAGCCAAACACTCTTTGTTGCGGCCCACATTAACCGCGAAAAAGTCCTCGAACTCTTTCAATATTGGCGAGAGGGTGGGGATCTCGCTAGCATCAATGTGCAAGTTCACAACCCTAAAAGCCGATCCCCCTTTAAAATTTCAGAGCTAAAACAACTGCCTGCGACGGCTTTACTGATTTTCCTATCGGCCATCATCACGCTGCTCATCGATTTCGGTGGCAATGCCAGCTGGATGGTGAGATTCAGTTTTGCCGACTTTACACTCAGCTCCAGCCAGATTGAGTATCACACACTGAGTACTATGCTCTCATCGGGAGAGTTGTGGCGGATTTGGACTCCGATGTTTATGCACTTCTCTCTGCTACATATCTTGTTTAACCTGCTTTGGGTCTGGATGATCGGTGGTTCGATAGAGCGCCTTCAGGGGACGACCCACTTCTTGCTGCTGGTGCTTTTCTCGGCAGCTCTCTCTAATCTGGCTCAGTTTTGGGTGACGGGCCCGCTCTTTGGTGGCCTCTCTGGTGTCGTCTTTGCTGTGTTGGGTTACACCTGGTTATGGGATCAATTGAGCAGTAGGCCATTGTTTAGGCTCCCTAAAGCGCTGTTTGGGTTCATGATTTTTTGGTTGGCTCTGGGATATACCGGAGCGCTGGAATTCATAGGTTTAGGGGCTATTGCTAATACCGCTCATTTGGCCGGTCTGCTGTCGGGTTTGGCCTTCGCACTGATTAGCCGAGTTTGGCTGCCCAAATCCTCTTAAAAGCCAGTATCAAAAGCCCTCTCAAACGATCCTCTCTATGGTATTCTGAACGCTTGAAATTTGAATGAATGGGTAGCGGTTTGAATTACGAAAAAATGATCGAAACCATGACGCCTGATGTCTATCAGGCGCTCAAAGTGGCCGTTGAAATTGGTAAATGGCCCAATGGTGAAAAACTATCTCCTGAACAGCGTGAGACCAGTATGCGTGCGGTCATTGCCTATGAGGTGGCGCGTGATATTCCAGAGGATCAGCGTGTAGGTTTCATCGATCGTACTCGTCCTGATGGAAAACAGCATGGTTCGGATCCAATGCAGCCTGACGTGTTGAGAATCCTAACCGATGACTAATGACGCTTTATCGCTGCGAGCAGAGGGTATATTGGAGAAGATGCGAGTGCATCTCGACTCTCCTGTCCGTTATGAGCTATCCCTGAACGGCGAGGCTGGTCCGTTAGTGAATGATTTTATTGGCCAACCCATTCGCCTTGAATACATCGGACAAATCAACTGCCTCTCCTGTGGTCGTAAATCCAATAAAAGTTTCAATCAAGGTTTCTGTTACCCCTGTTTCAAAAAACTTCCGGGCTGTGACACCTGTATCGTTAAGCCTGAAACCTGTCACTTTGCCGAAGGAACCTGTCGTGATGAAAGCTGGGGTTTGAAGAACTGTTTTGCCCCGCATATCGTCTATCTTGCCAACTCTTCAGGGCTCAAGGTGGGCATTACTCGCCAAACCCAGATCCCGACTCGCTGGATTGATCAGGGTGCTGTGCAAGCACTTCCGATTATGGAGGTCGATAACCGCCTGCAGTCAGGTCTTGTTGAAACGATATTTGCTAAACAGGTGGCCGATAAAACCAATTGGCGTGCCATGTTGAAAGGCGATGTTCTGCCTCTTGATCTGAAACAGGAGCGCGATCGTCTGTTTGAACTCTGTGATGAGCCCTTGCAACAGCTCATCAGTGCTCAATCTGGCGATGCGATCCGTAAGCTGGATGCAGAGGTCGTTGAAATTAACTTCCCAGTGCGTAACCACCCCACCAAGGTAACCAGTTTTAACTTTGATAAAACGCCCATTGTAGAGGGCATCCTAGAAGGGGTTAAAGGCCAGTACCTCATGTTAGATACGGGCGTGATCAACCTGCGCAAGTTTGGCGCGTACAACATTAAATTTTTCGCGTGATTGGAGAGACAATCTTGAGTGAACAACCCAACACAATTTATCTAAAAGATTACCGTGTTCCTGAATTTTTGATCGACTCAGTAGCGCTTCGTTTTGAATTGGATGAAGAGGAGACGTTAGTCTTTGCAACATTGCAGATGCGCCGTAACCCCGAATCTCATCTTCGCAACGCCCCTCTGATTTTAAATGGCGATAAAGACCTTCAGCTCAAACGACTCTGCATTAATGACCAACAGGTGCCTGAAGGCGAGTATAAGGTCACGGATGAGTCACTGACGATTGAGGTTGTTCCTGATCAATTTACTCTGCAAACGCTCTGTCGCATTCAGCCACAGCTGAACACTGCATTGGAGGGTCTCTACCGTTCGGATGGTGTCTTCTGTACCCAATGTGAGGCAGAGGGCTTTAGACGCATCACCTATTACCTTGATCGCCCTGATGTGATGTCCCTGTTTGAGACAACCATCATTGCTGATCCCGAACAGTATCCCGTGTTGCTATCCAACGGTAATGCCGTTGATAAAGGGGTCACTGATGACGGACGTCATTGGGCTACTTGGCAGGATCCACACCCCAAACCCGCCTACCTGTTTGCTTTAGTGGCGGGTGATTTAAGCTGCATTGAAGATCAGTTCACAACAGCCTCTGGACGTGAAGTTCAGCTGCAAATTTTTGCTGAACCTAAAGATCACGACAAGCTTGCCTATGCGATGGACTCCCTAAAGAGATCGATGCGCTGGGATGAAGAGGTCTATGGCCGTGAGTACGATCTTGATATCTACATGATCGTGGCCGTCGACTTCTTCAACATGGGTGCGATGGAGAATAAAGGCCTCAATATCTTCAACACCAGTTGTGTATTAGCCAGTCAAAAGACCACTACAGACCTTGGGTTTCAGCGAGTAGAGGCGGTGGTTGCTCATGAGTACTTCCATAACTGGTCAGGCAACCGTGTCACCTGTCGTGACTGGTTCCAGTTAAGTCTTAAAGAGGGCTTTACCGTCTTTCGTGATGCGGAGTTCTCGGCCGATATGAACTCGCGAACCGTGAAGCGAATCGAAGATGTGACACTGCTGAGAACGGCACAATTTGCTGAAGACGCTGGCCCCATGGCGCATGCGGTGAGACCGGAATCGTTTATCGAGATCTCAAACTTTTACACGCTGACCGTCTATGAGAAAGGCGCAGAAGTGGTGCGCATGATCCATCAGCTTTTGGGTGAAGAGACCTTCAGAAAAGGGACGGATCTCTACTTTGATCGTCATGATGGCCAGGCCGTTACGACGGATGACTTTGTGGCCGCGATGGAAGAGGCTTCAGGGCGCGACTTAACACAGTTTAAACGCTGGTATTCCCAAGCAGGTACTCCTGTGGTTGAGGTCTCTGATCAGTGGGATGCTGCATCAGGAACCTACCAGCTGACCTTTAAACAGAGCTGCCCAAGCACTCCAGGTCAAGATCATAAAGCACCCTTCCATATGCCCATCCGTTTTGGACTGCTCACACAGGAGGGGACGGAACTCTCTTCAGGTGTTTTGGAACTTACGGAAGAGGTACAGAGCATTAGTTTCGAAGGCCTTTCTGAACAGCCAACTCCGTCTCTGCTTCGCGGCTTCTCAGCACCGATTAAGTTGCGTTTTAACTACACGGATGAGCAACTGCTGCATCTGATGCGTTTTGATACTGACGGCTTTAACCGTTGGGAGTCGGGACAGCGCTACTTAGTGAACAAACTGCAAGCAGGCATTGCGGGTGCGGCGGTCGAATCCAACGCAGCGCTTTTAGATGCTTGGCGAGCGTTACTGGAAGATGAGTCCTTAGATGAGGCGATGCTCGCTAAGTTATGCACCTTGCCGAGCGAAGCCTATCTGAGTGAATTAGCTGAGGTCATTGACGTTGAAGCGATTCACGCGACTCGTAAAGCTTTTGTCAAAGCCCTAGGCAAAGCCCTAGCACCAGAGTGGTTGGCAGTCTATCAGCGTTGCACCTCTAAAGAGGCTTACCAACCAACTGCAGATCAAGTGGCTAAGCGCAGTCTGAAAAATTTAGCCTTGAGTTACCTGATCGCGGCTAACTATGAAGGCGCCATTGAGTTAGCAATGGAGCAGTTCAACAGCGCTGATAATATGACCGATCAACAGTCTGCACTGGCGGCACTGGTTCACTCTGAAGATGCCCAAGCAGCTAAACAGGCGCTTGCGGCATTCAAGCAGCAGTGGTCAGGTGAAGCGCTGGTGATGAACAGTTGGTTCTCACTGCAGGCCTGTGACTCCAAAGAGGGCGCTCTGGATCGAGTTAAAGCACTTGAAAACGATGAGCTATTTGATGCAAAAAACCCCAATAAACTGCGCAGTCTGATTGGTGCTTTTGCCAGTGCAAACCCAGTTCAATTCCATGCGCCGGATGGCTCGGGTTACCAATACTTGGCTGATTGGATCATTCGCTTGAATGAACAGAACCCTCAAATTGCATCGCGAATGTTAACGCCTTTAACTCGCTGGAAGCGCTATACTAGTGATAAGCAAAAGTTAATGAGAGCTCAACTGGAACGCATCATGAAGCAGAAGGCGCTGTCGCCCGATGTTTATGAAGTCGTCAGTAAGAGCTTGGTGTAATAGGAGTCATCGGTATGGCTATCTCTATCGATTCTGCGATTAAGTTTGATCTGCAACAGAACTACCGTCGTTACCTGAACTTTCTAGATCAGTACGGGGCTGAAAACGATGCACTGAAAAATGCGCGAAGCTCTAAGGTCTGGATTGTTGCATTGGTGCTACTGATTTTCGCTCTAGCCTCTGATTTCTTCTTAGGCGCGAGTGCTGCTCTGTTTGGTATCTTCTTCTATCGAGTCGTGATGGCTTGGTTGGAGGTGAGAAAAGCGGAAGAGGGGCGTGAACAGGCAGAACGCTGGTTCTCGACTAAGGGGTTTAAGTTCGAAGGACGCGTACTCTTCTTCAAAGAGGACGAAATGCTGGAAGAGCCTGTAGATCCTTTTGATGAGCGAATCTACAAATAGTCTCAATCCCAAAGGGGCAGATCATTGATCTGCCCCTTTTAGTTTAAGCGTTATCCTCAAGGATCATGTCAGACGCTTTCTCTGCAATCATAGTGATCGGTGCATGAGTATTACCCGAGGTAAGGGTTGGCATCACTGAACCATCCACTACGCGCAGACCGTCAATGCCGTGCACTCTCAATCGCGCATCCACAACGGACATCTCATCACTGCCCATTTTTGCGGTGCCGACCGGGTGGAATATTGTTGTACCGACATCACCTGCGGCCTTCGCGAGCTCTTCATCCGATTGAAACTGTGCGCCCGGTTTTAACTCAATTGGATTAAATTCACGTAAACGCTGAGTCGCCATTAGCTTGCGAGCGTGGCGTAAGCTATCTGCTGCAACCTTGCGATCGCCGTCCGTCGAAAGGTAGTTCGGTTTAATTGCTGGCGGAACATTAGGATCGGTCGATTGAATATGACAGGTACCGCGGCTCTCTGGACGCAGGTTACAGACCGAGACGGTGATAGCCGGAAACTCGTGCAGATCCTCACCGAATTTCTCAAGCGATAGAGGTTGAACGTGATACTCAATGTTCGCCGTAGCATGCTCATCCGAGGATTTAGTAAAGATACCGAGCTGACTGGGGGCCATTGACATTGGGCCTGAACGTTTTAAGAAGTATTCAGCCGCAATTTGCGCTTTACCCAACAGGGTTGACTGCCACTCATTCAGAGTTTTTGTGTTTTCAACGGTGTAGATGGTTCGCAACTGTAGGTGGTCCTGTAGGTTTTCACCGACACCAGGGAGCTCGTGCACCATCTCGATTTTGTGCTCCGCTAAAACCTTGGCAGGGCCAATGCCAGAAAGCTGTAGAATTTGTGGCGAATTGATCGCACCGGCACTGAGCAGTAGCTCTTTATCGGTCGTTACGCTCGCAACTTGCCCGTTAACGATGAGATCAGCACCCACAACGCGTCGGTTTTCAATGCGCAGCTTGGTGACTTGAGCGTGAGTCATAATGGTGAGATTAGGTCGTGCTTTAACGGGGTTGATAAAGGCTTTGCGTGCATTCCAGCGAATGCCATTTTTTTGGTTAACTGGGAAATAACCTGAACCCTCATTATCACCACGGTTGAAGTCTGAGGTTTTCGGTACATCAATCTCTTCAGCCGCCTCTCGAACGGCTTCTAGAATAGGCCAGCTCAAGCGCTGCTCTTGAACGAACAGTTCCCCTTTATCATTGTGGAACTCATCAGCGGGTTGGTAGTGTCGTTCAGAACGTTTGAAATAGGGAAGAACCTCTTGCCAGCTCCAGCCTTGATTGCCTAATGATGCCCACTCATCATAGTCACGCTCTTGTCCACGCATGTAGATCATGCCGTTAATCGAAGAGCAGCCACCGAGTACTTTACCTCGAGGGTAGATGAGTGAACGACCATTAAGACCCTCTTCGGCATCAGTCGAGAAACACCAGTCAGTTTTCGGATTGCCTATACAGTAGAGGTAACCCACTGGAACATGGACCCAAAACTGGTTGTCACTGCCACCCGCTTCAAGCAGAAGCACGCGGGTGTTTGGATCTTGGCTCAAACGGTTGGCTAATACACAGCCGGCCGACCCAGCGCCAACGATGACGTAATCGTAAGTTCCAAGATCTTTGACAGCAGACATGGCGTTATCCTTTCTATACTTATTGGTGTGTTCACTATCTTATGATTATTTGTGCAGTAGTTTTTGATTATTTTGCTAGTTTGCTGTGCTAAATTGCACAAATGATGGATGACAAATTGAATTGGAACGATCTGCGTTACTTTCTCGAGGTCGCTCGCGCGGGTCGTTATTTGACTGCAGCAAAACGAATGGGCGTGAACCATACAACGGTGTCGCGTCGAATAGCCGCTCTTGAAGATGCGTTGCAAACCCCACTGTTTGAGGCGGATGATAAAGGCTTGCACCTCACTCCGGCCGGTGAAGCTGTTTTGCCTCTGGCTCAACAGTGTGAAGACATTACTGTCTTGACCAAAGAGAGAGCGGCTTCAGATCAGCGATCCCTATCCGGGAACCTAAGAATTGGGGCGCCAGATGGTTTGGGAAACCTCTTTATAGCCAATCAATTAACCCATTTTGTCCATCGTAACCCTGATCTAAACCTACGCTTGGTACCCGTTCCACAGAGCCTTAACTTGATGAAGCGTGAGGTGGACATAGCGATCACATTGGAGCCCTCTGAGAGGCGGGATATTCATTGTAAGAAACTGACGGACTACCAGCTTTTTCTCTATGTAGGTCGTGAGTATCTGCAGAATAATTCCGTAGATTTAGAGGATATTGAATCGGTTAAACAGCACCCGTTTGCCGGTTATATTCCCGATATACTCTACACTGAGCAGTTAGGGTTTAACCGATTGATCGATGACCAACTGATTGAGCGCTTTCAGGGGGCAACCGTGATGTCCCAATTCCAGTTTATTGCTAATGGTGGAGGGTTTGGGGTGTTACCCCATTATATGGTGCAAGATGACCCGCGTTTTGTTCAGGTTCTGCCAAAGGAGATTAGCTTTATACGAAGCTACTGGCTGCTGACGCCACTAGAGCTGAGGCGTCGCGCCAATGTGCGTTCTATCTCAACTGAGTTAGAGCAGTTAATCGCGCAGCACAGAGATCAGTTTTTGCCACGCTCCTGAAGGTAACGCTCGACGGTATCGACAATCGCTTGGGTTTGAGGGTCGATCTCTAGGTTGATCAGATCACCTACCTTAGCTTTGCCAAACAGTGTGCGCTCCAAGGTTTCTGGGATTAGCCAAACAGAGAAACGGTCATCCGTTACTTGCGTCATCGTCAAACTACATCCATTCAGTCCGACAAACCCTTTATCCAATAGATAGGGTGCCCATTGGCTCGGACGATCAAACTCAACTCGGCAATTGGTCTCTGTCTTTTCGATCGCTGTTATCGCTACTCGGTCGCAAATATGGCCCGACATTAGGTGCCCACCAATCTCATCGCCAATCTTAGCGGCACGTTCAAAATTGACCTGTGACCCGACCTGCAAATCGCCTAGGTTGGTCAGTTCTAGTGTCGATTGGATCGCATCAAACGTGGCTCTGTTAGCTTCAAATGAAGTAATGGTTAGGCAGGTACCATTAAGTCCGACGCTGGCTCCGATCTGGAAGTTATCACAACAGTCAGCCGGGAACTCAAGCTGCAGTGTCATAAAATTATCAGCTGGGGTTAGGGCAGTGACAGTCGCCACACCTTGAACAATACCAGTAAACATTATCGATTCTTCCTTTAGCTTTAGCAGTCCGAACGCTAGCATGGGACGTAGATAAAGCAAACAGTTAAGGGTTTAACAGCATGCACATTCTTTTGACAGGCGGTACAGGGTTTATTGGTGATGCAGTTGCTAGGGCGCTCGTCGCTCGAGGTGACCGAGTCACTCTATTGATACACAAACGACCCTCGAAAGTGGCCGGTGTTCAAACAATCTCAAATTTGTCTGACCTGAACACCGCCGTCGATGCCATCGTCAATTTAGCTGGCTTACCGATCGCCGATAAACCTTGGACTCACTCGCGAAAAGTGGCCCTGCGTGCCAGTCGTGAAGGAGTTACGGGGCAGTTAGTGCGTTGGATTGTTCAACAAGAGGTTAAACCCAAAGTGCTAGTCAGTGGCTCTGCGATCGGTTTTTACGGGGCGACTCGCAGTCATCAGGCGCTTTCTGAGGCGGATCAACCTCTGGTTCAAGACTTCTCCAGTGAGCTTTGCCAAAGCTGGGAGAACATAGCTTTAAGTGCAGAACAAGAGGGTGTCAGAGTGGCGCTGCTCAGAACGGGTATCGTGCTTGGTAAGGGTGGCGCCCTTAAGAAGATGCTACCTGCCTTTAAACTGGGATTAGGTGGTCGCATTGTCGACGGTCAGCAGATGATGTCCTGGATTCATCTGGACGATCAGGTCAACGTTATTCTATTTTTGATTGATAACCCTGATGCGAGTGGGCCTTTCAATTTGACCGCACCTAATCCAGTCTCTAACCAAGTATTTACAGAGGAGCTTGGCAAAGTTTTGAGGCGTCCAACCTTTTTGCCAATGCCAGCTTTTATGCCCAAGTTGATGCTTGGTAAAGAGGGGGCTGCACTGCTGACGGAGGGCTTGGCTGTGATTCCTTCGAAGTTGACTCAGCACGGATTTGAGTTCAAATACCCTTCACTCGATCAGGCCTTAACCGCTGTTATCTAATCCGTTAACTTTTTGGTGAGCGTTTTTCAGACTCGAGTGTTTGAATTTGCTCCAACGAAGTCACCGCTTTATTGAGGTTTTGTTCTATTCGCTCTAAACGAGCTTCAAGCATCTGAAGGCGTCGCACCATGGCGTCTTCCCGGTCATTTTTCTCCTCTTCCTCTTTTTCGATAAAAAAGACAGAGAAGCTTGCGGTCAGCATTGAAAAGATCGCGATGCCAACCAAAATTAGAAGCATGCCAACGATACGCCCCTCAAGGGTGGTTGGAACAAGGTCGCCGTAGCCGACGGTTGTCATCGTGACCCAAGCCCACCAGAAGCCATCGATTGGGTTTTTAAACGCCGGATCCAGTCCAGAGATGAGGAAGGCAGCTAGTATCAGAAATCCTAGTGCGATCGCCAGAGTTACTCCAAGGTTATGCCGGCCTAACACCGAGCGAAGATCGCTAGATAGTCGTGTGAATATACTGGCAAAAATCAGCAGCCTAAGTGATCTTAAGACCCCGCTTTGCAGGCCTAAAGCGTTCAATAAAATCGGAATTCCGGTCAGCACGATGACCAGGCTCATCCAGTTGCCTTTTAGGTATCGCAGTCTGTTGTCTACTAACGCCAACATAACTACCAGATCTAAGGTAAAAAAGCCCCAGATCACCCAGTCGTTCAAACCGATAATGGCGAGCTGTTCGTGATGGTTTGTGGTTTGAAAATACCAGTCGATCAGTATCCAAAACGCCAGAAACAGAAGTGGCCACTCAAAAATGCTTCCCCACTGTTTGGCTCTGTGGTTCTCTCTAACATCAACGCCTTGGACCCCTAAAATGCCCATTAAACGGTTGTGCTTATTGTGCTGAGTCACCGGCTGATCTCCTGAATAGATAGATGAATATTATTTATGACACCGGTGACTTAAGCAAACTGTCATTCAGATTGACCACTCTGTATAATTCGCACAACTAAAATTTCGATTGGATAATCATGTTATACGACTTAGCCCGCTCTTTGATGTTTCGCTTAGATGCCGAGAAGTCTCACGACCTTGCACTGAGCAGTATGAACTTGGCCGCCGATCTGGGTATGCCGAAGCTTCTTGGTGCGAAAATGGTGGACGCTCCGACGGAAGTCATGGGGATTCGTTTCCCCAACCCCGTTGGATTGGCCGCGGGTCTGGACAAGAACGCGGGTGCTATTAACGGTTTGGCAGCCATGGGTTTTGGTTTTGTTGAAGTCGGCACCGTGACACCTCGTCCTCAACCAGGCAACCCTAAACCTCGTCTATTCCGTATTCCTGAGCACAGCGCGATCATCAATCGCATGGGGTTTAACAACCTTGGTGTAGATCGACTGATCGAGAATGTTGAGTCGTCTAACTTTAAAGGCGTACTGGGTATCAACATTGGTAAGAACAAAGATACCCCTAATGAAAATGCGGCCGATGATTACCTAATCTGTCTGCGTAAGGTCTACCCCTACGCTACTTATATTACGGTTAACATCTCCTCCCCGAACACGCCAGGTCTTCGTGATCTTCAGCAGGGCGATAGTCTCAACCTTCTTTTGGACATGCTGAAGAATGAACAAGCCCGCTTGGCAGGTATTCACGGCAAATACGTCCCGATCGCGATCAAAATTGCGCCCGACATGGATGAAGAGGGTTTCGTAACGACCGCTAATCTTCTCAAAACTTACGAGATGGATGGTGTGATTGCGACCAATACCACCATTGAACGAGGTGGTGTAGAGAGCTCTGAATTTGCAAAAGAGGCGGGTGGTTTAAGTGGTGCTCCAGTACGCAACCTATCGACTCGTGCTATCCAAATCTTGGCACGTGAGTTGGATGGTGCTTTGCCTATCATTGGTGCTGGTGGTATCACTGAAGGTTTTGACGCTGTCGAGAAGATCGAGGCGGGTGCTAGCTTGGTTCAGGTCTACACAGGCTTCATCTACCGTGGTCCTAAACTGATCACTGAAGCGGCTGAGGCGATTCGTGATCGTCGTTTGTTGGGACACCGTTAAGCTCAACGCTTTGACACTGAATAGCCGCTATCGATTAGCGGCTTTTTTGTATTTATAGAGCAGTGTTAGCGGGATGTGGCATAAACTATGATCCTCGGGATGACGTGTCAGTCGGTCCTGGTGCTCGTCATCACTTTTGACATAGTTGGATAGGGGGAGTACCTCAATAGTCAGCTGTTTATAATCCTCGCGGCTTTTGAGTATTCGGTGTGCCTCGTCCAAGTGTTCGCGCTCTCGACTGTAGATCCCCGTTCTGTATTTGGGACCAATATCTTGGCCTTGTTGGTTGATGCTGTAGGGATCGATTATTTCAAACAAGCACTCGATCAGCTCGCCTAGCGCTATCTGTTCAGGATCGAAGTCGATCTGTACACACTCCGCATAGCCATCGTACTCAGCGTCTGTCCTATTAGACGTGCCATTGGCTCGGCCTGCTTGCGTGCTAATGACGCCAGGAATATGCCTCATGAACTCTTGGACACCCCATAGGCAGCCTCCAGCGAAGTAAATCTGTTCCATTCGTTCTGCTTAACATTGGTGTTTAACTGTGAAGTGAGGATCTTAAAACGAAAAAGGCTCCTATGGGTATCATTAGGAGCCTTACTTGATTAAATGTTGTTAGTGATAACTTGGATTGACCTGTATCGCTGAAACACCTGATTGGCCATTCCAGTGGGCTTCTCGCCCTTCGCGCCATCCTGTCATCCAGTGGCTGCGTAAGTCTGTCGTAGATACCGGACAATCTGACTGTGATTTACCCTCCAGTCCGGCAGTAAAACCGCGTTTGTATAGTGAATTGCTACGTTCTCGTTTTTGTCTTTTCATATATACGCCTCGTATTGAGTGAGTATCTGCTTTCGCAGTGATGTTTTGGCGACAACAATTGGTAGTCACAGTTTAGTAATAGACCAGATTGGCAATTTAAAGTAATTGTATTGCTCAATTTAAATTCCCCTTCTAATAGATTTAACCTTTTCGCTTCAGCAGCAAAGTCGGCTGAATCAGTAACTTACAGATGAAGCGTAATGCTTTAAAATAGGGACAATATAGCGGATGAAAATTTTTCATTTCATTCGGCGTTAACCAAATTGAGTGTTGAAATGAAACTATTCGTTACCTGCCCTAAGGGCGTTGAGTCTCTACTGCTAGCCGAGTTGAAGTCGATCGGTATAGAGGGGTTAAAAGAGACTCAAGCAGGGGTTCAGGTAGAGGGTGATCTCGCCACAGCCTACACGATCTGTTTGTGGTCACGTCTTGCAAACCGAGTACTGCTGCTCTTGAAAGAGGCTGATGCGACCTCGACAGAAGCTCTCTATAACGACATTAAGTCGATTAATTGGCTGGAGCACATCCGGGCTGAGGGGACTCTAGCCGTTGATTTTAACGGCCGTAATGAGTCGATTAATAACACCCACTTTGGCGCTCTTAAAGTGAAAGATGCGATTGTTGACTCCGTTCGTGAAGAGACCGGCAGTCGTCCCTCTGTTGCCAAACAGTACCCTGATCTGCGCATCAACGTTCATCTGCGCAGAACGACAGCTCAGGTAGCGATTGATCTATCCGGTGAGAGTCTGCACCGCCGTGGATACCGACTTCAAACCGGTGCCGCACCGCTTAAAGAGAATCTTGCAGTAGCGCTATTAATGCGTGCGGGTTGGTCCAATCAAGGTGACTTTAAACAGCTCGTCGATCCTATGTGTGGCTCGGGAACTTTAATCACTGAAGCAGCATTGATGATGGCGGATATTGCGCCGGGTCTGTTACGTCGTCGCTGGGGCTTTGATCGTTGGTGCCAACACCAGCCGTCTATCTGGCAAGAGATCTACCAAGATGCAAAACAGCGCCGTGAAGCAGGGCTAAACAGAGAGGGTTACCCTCGTCTAAGTGGTTTTGATGCCGATTCAAGCGTTCTGCAGCGTGCAAACAACAACGCTCAAGCCTTAGGTGTCGAATCACTCGTCCATTTTGAACGTTGTGATCTGGCCAGCTTGTCACTTCCAACGCCTGAAGATAAAGGGCTGTTAATTACTAACCCCCCTTATGGTGAGCGATTGGGTGATCGTTCAAGTCTAAGATTTCTCTACAGCCAGCTGGGTGATTTCTTAAAAGCCCAAGCGCATCACTGGCGTGTGGGGGTGTTCACTTCGAACCCTGAGCTTGGCAAGGTGATGGGTCTGCGTGCAGACAAGCTCTACAAGCTCTTTAATGGCGCACTGCCCAGTCAATTATTGCTATTTACCGTCTACCCGCAGGAGGGTGTGCCGCAAAACAGTGCAGATTCCGATTCGGATGTTGCGCACCAAGATAGTGCACCCCTGTCTGAAGGGGCGCTGATGTTAGAGAACCGACTTAAGAAAAACCTTAAACAGCTCTCTAAGTGGGTGAAACGTGAGTCAATCGAGGCATACCGAGTCTATGACGCTGATTTGCCAGAGTACGCGGTCGCAATCGATCGATACGCTGATCAGATTGTGGTTCAGGAGTATGCGCCGCCTGCGAAAGTCGATCCTGTAAAGGCCTTTAAGCGACTTCAAGATGTGATGGCCGTTGTAGGAAGAGTGTTTGCTTTGGGCACAGACTCGATTGTATTGAAACAACGCAAGCGTCAGCAGGGCAGCGATCAGTATCAACGACAGACCGAACAGGGTGAGACGCTGACGGTACAAGAGCATGGCTGTCTGTTCGAGGTCAACCTAAGAGATTACCTAGATACAGGTCTTTTCCTAGACCATCGTCCTGTTAGGCAACAGATTCAGTCTCTCGCTAAGGGTAAACGTTTCCTAAATCTTTTCTGTTACACCGCTACCGCCAGTGTCCATGCGGCTGCCGGTGGTGCAGCCAGCACGACCAGTGTCGATATGTCGGCAACCTACCTCGATTGGGCCCGACGCAATTTTGAACTGAACAAACTTGACGCTAAACGTGCTGATTTTGTTCAAGCGGACTGTATTCAGTGGCTTGATCGCCCTCGTTCAGAGACCTTCGATCTCATCTTTATGGATCCACCGACCTTCTCTAACTCTAAGAGAATGTCTGACATCCTAGATGTGCAGCGTGACCACGTTATGCTGATTAAAGGGGCAATGGCGTTGCTTGAACCCGGTGGGCTTCTGATCTTTTCAAATAACTATCGCCGCTTTAAGTTGGACTACGAGCAGCTCGAAGCTTTTGAGATTGTGGATACTTCTCATCGTACGATTGATCCTGATTTCAAACGTAACTCGAAGATTCACTACAGCTTTGAGATCCGCCATAAGGCATAAAATTCGTTTAATGCCCAAAGTTGGTACGTTACTTGCTAACTAATGCACAGTCTTGCAGCACGGAGTTTGCTGAAAGTGAGTGATTAGTTTTTAAGTTATTGAAAGTAGATAGAAAAAACATTTTATCTTTTTTTATTAAGCCGTCTAAAACTCATCGCATAGTCATTAAATGCACCAAAAGTGTGCATGAAATATAGAGCTGCACCCTATATGTGCATTTCTAAGCAATTTGAGGAGATTAAGGGTGGAAACGATCAACAGTGCCGTTGAAACACTGGTACAAAGTTCCAATACACTATTCATTTTGATGGGTGCCATCATGGTATTCGCGATGCATGCTGGCTTCGCATTCCTTGAGGTAGGTACTGTCCGTCATAAAAACCAGGTCAACGCACTGGTTAAGATCATGACCGACTTCGGTTTCTCTGCAGTGGTCTACTTCTTTGTTGGCTACTGGATTGCCTACGACGTCACCTT
Organism: Marinobacterium sp. xm-m-312; assembly: GCF_013283295.1. Classification (NCBI taxonomy): domain Bacteria; kingdom Pseudomonadati; phylum Pseudomonadota; class Gammaproteobacteria; order Oceanospirillales; family Oceanospirillaceae; genus Marinobacterium; species Marinobacterium sp. xm-m-312. The sequence goes on from NZ_WBYS01000001.1 coordinate 328,861, forward strand.
CTTTGCCGATGCAGCCACTTTAGCGGAAGGTAACGGCTATGAGTTGGTGAAATTCTTCTTCCTAATGACCTTTGCGGCAGCGATTCCTGCAATTATCTCGGGTGGTGTGGCTGAGCGTGCTCGCTTCTACCCAATGCTTATCGCAGCTGCACTCTGTGTGGGTCTAGTCTACCCGTTCTTCGAGGGCATCATCTGGAACGGTAACTACGGTTTCCAGGGCTGGCTTGAAGAGACCTTTGGTGCAGGCTTCCACGACTTCGCTGGTTCTGTCGTAGTCCACGGTGTCGGTGGTTGGATCGGCCTAGCGGCTGTTTTGGTTCTAGGTTCACGTAAAGGTCGTTACCGTAACGATCGTGTTGTGGCGTTCCCACCATCAAACATTCCATTCCTCGCTCTAGGTGCATGGATCCTATGTATCGGTTGGTTCGGCTTCAACGTGATGTCGGCTCAAACACTGGACGGTATCTCTGGTCTGGTTGCAGTCAACAGCTTGATGGCAATGGTCGGCGGCATCATCGTTGCGACCCTTCTTGGTAAGAACGACCCAGGCTTCATTCACAACGGTCCGCTTGCGGGTCTTGTTGCGATCTGTGCTGGTTCTGACGTTCTACACCCAATTGGCTCGCTGTTTGTAGGTGGTATTGCCGGTGCACTATTTGTTTGGCTGTTCACACTGGCTCAGAATAAGTGGAAGATCGATGACGTACTGGGTGTATGGCCTCTACACGGTCTATGTGGCGCCTGGGGTGGTATTGCAGCAGGTATCTTCGGTAGCCAAGCACTAGGCGGTCTTGGTGGCGTAAGCCTAGGTGCTCAGGTTGTGGGTACTCTTGCAGGTATCGCAGTGGCCTTGATCGGTGGCTTCCTGGTTTACGGTATTGTGAATGCAGTAGCGGGCATCCGTCTGGATGAAGAGGACGAGTTCCGTGGTGCGGATCTAAGTATTCACCGTATCGAAGCCACTTCGGATGATCGCAAATAAGCGATTGATCCCGTTGCTCTAGGGAACCTGCGAATAAGTCCATGGCATCTCAGGCTTACAGTCGAATTCATCATCAAGGCGTGGTTTCGAAGGCCTAGCGGGCTAAGTCAAGAAAGCGCAACACAGAGGGTGGATTTGACTGTAAGCCCCCAAGGGCGTGGCCTGCAATATGCATCTACGGCGTTGCTCCTCTTGCTAAGGGCTACGGCCATTAGCGGCGAGAAGCGCCTTGTATCTGCACATTTCAGGTCTCGCTGAGATACTATGGACTTGTTCGCAGGTTCCCTTGCAACAATCACAAAAAAGCCGAGTTATTTAACTCGGCTTTTTTAATGTTAGATCGATGGTGGATTAGTGGTGGTGACCGCCAGCTCCATGAACATGACCGTGCTCAACTTCTTCAGCGGTTGCTTCACGTACTTCAACCACTTCAACATCAAAGTTGAGCGTTTCACCAGCAAGCTGGTGGTTGCCATCAAGAGTGATCTGGTCGCCTTCAACTTTAACAACGGTTACAGGCTGCTCCCCCCAAGGTGTTTGAGCCATAAACTGCATGCCAACATCGATATCATCAACGCCTTGGAACGCGCTGCGATCAACTTCTTGGATCAATTCATCACGAATCTCGCCATAGCCTTCAGCCGGTTCAACGGTAACCTGAAGTGCATCACCAACCGCTTTACCAGTTAGGGCGTTTTCTAGACCGGGAATGATGTTTTGAGCACCTTGTAGGTAGACAAGAGGATCCTGTCCTACAGAGCTATCAATCGTCTCGCCCAAAGCATTGGTAAGAGTGTAGTGAATAGAGACAACAGTTTTGTCAGCGATTTGCATCTTTCTCTCCTTATATTGGAGATGCAGACCATTAGTGAATCGCAGTGCTCCGTGAATGTAGGCGACTATGCTAACAAACTACAAGGGCAGGTTGTAGGGTAAATCACCGATGACTAAGAGCCGATGACAGGCTGAAGCCAGTCACGGTTACTCCGTAGATAGTTCAAAGCACCGGTGACAGTAATTTGCTCCTGCAATTACCGCATACAACACATCCGTGTACTTAACAGGTTTCAACCTGTCATCCTCTGTATCGGTCATCCGAAACCTCTATCTGAGCGTAAATATTGAAGTAAAAATCAACACCGAGGCGCACAATGAAGCTTATGAAAATATTAACCCTACTGGCAGCCGTTTTTGGCTTTAAAACAGCCTCAGCTGATACTTGCACTAACGTGCTGAATCATACCGTTCGTGAGCTAGCCGGTGAAAAAGAGGTCAACCTCTGCGAAGAGTACAAAGACAAAGTGGTCTTGATCGTCAATACAGCCAGTAAGTGTGGTTTTACCGGGCAGTATGAAGGTCTTGAAGCGATGCATGCTAAGTACAAAGACCAAGGCTTTGCAGTGTTAGGTTTCCCTAGCGGTGATTTCGCCAATCAGGAGTATCGTGAGGAGGGGCAGATCAGAGAGTTTTGTCGTTTAACTTACGGTGTTAAGTTCCCGATGTTTGAGAAGTCAGTGGTTCGTGGGGATCAAGCGAGCCCTCTATGGGCGGATTTGATTGCTGCGACAGGAACCGCCCCGAAATGGAATTTCTACAAGTACCTGATTGGCCGTGATGGTAAAGTCATTGATGTCTACTCAAGTGTCACATCGCCCGAAAACAGAGGCTTCATTAATACCGTTGAAAAGGCCATTGCGGTAGAGCCCAATTCATAGGATCAATATGCCAAGGATAGCTATTATCGGCGCTGGTTTAGCCGGTGCTACACTCGCCAATAGACTGACCTCTTCAGGTTTTACTGTTGATCTGTTTGAGAAATCACGAGGAACGGGTGGGCGTTTAGCCTCTTCTCGCGTGGGTCAACTCTCTGCTGATCTAGGTGCTCCCTATCTAGATGGCTGTTCCAGCGAGTTTGAGCGTTTCTTAAATGCGTATGTCGAAGCGGGTGTGATTGAGACCTGGATTACCACGCGCTCGGATTTTAGCCTCACACAACATGAGTCCGTTGAGTACAAGATCGGCGCGGGTCGTAACAGTCTGTTTACTCGTGAACTTCTCAAAGGTACTACTCTCCACACTGAAACCCGTATAGGTGTCGTGTGGAGCGATAAGCAGGGTGTACTGATTCGAGATGATCAAGGTGAACTGATCGACTATTTTGATGCGGTAGTTGTTGCCGCGCCCGCGCCACAGGCGGTGCCTCTTCTGGAAACCTCACCACGCTTTGCTCATCGCGCTGAGCAAGCAGCAACCTCAGCCAATTGGATTGCACTGTTTCAGTTAGAGACGCGACCATCGCGCTTAGACGGAGTCTCTGTGATTGAGGGAGAGCATCCAGAGTTCTACCGTATCGTGGTCGAGAGTGACAAACCTGGCCGAGAGGGGCTGTTGGTTCGAGTTGAAATGCGAGAATCTTGGAGCGAATCACACATTGATGATGATCGGGGGGCTCTGCTGAAAAAAATAGAGGGCTTATTGTCTGATTGGCTGGGTGAATCGATAGAGCCTAGCGCCTCAAAAATTCACCGTTGGCTCTACAGTCGAACTCTGCAGAGTGCTCAATTAACGGAACCTTTGTGGGATGCTGAACTTTCGATTGGCGCCTGTGGAGACTGGATTAATGAGCCCGGTTTGGCAGGAGCTTGGAAGAGTGCCAATGAATTGGCCGATGTCATTATTGACTCTTATAGTACAAGCGGTAGTCTGTCCTAACACCCGCATAGTTAAGATGGCACAGATTGATTGAGTTCGAATATACCCTAGAGCGATCCAGTAGACGTCGAACTCTGTCGATTCAAATCGACATGGGTAGAGTCGTTGTCAAAGCACCACTATTCATTAGTGAGGCTGATATTCACCAATGGGTTCTGAGCAAACAGGCCTGGGTCACGCCTAGGCTAGTACAACAGCAGAAAGCATTGAGTAAGCAGTCCATTGATCTGCATTCAGAGACTCTGGTCGTTAATGGCATCAACTACCAACTTGAGAAGGTCTCTCAATTAACACCCGAAGAGAAAACAATCTGTCACACTGGCCGTTGCGTCAGGGTTAAAGTCAATGCGCGCTCAACAGACCAGTCGATCAGACGCCAGCTTCAAGCTTCGCTAAAGGGTGCTGCCCAACAACAGTTGATTGCACGTACAGAGCAGTTAGTGGGCTTTACTGGTTTAAAGCCCTCATCCGTCAATATCGGTAGCTATACGAGTAAATGGGGGCAGTGTTCGAGTCGCGGTGAGATCTCGCTTAACTGGCGATTGATACACCTTTCACACACTCTGCAGGACTATGTAATTATTCACGAACTCTGTCATTTGAAAGAGATGAACCACAGTCCACGCTTTTGGGCCCTGGTCAGCCGCTTCTTTCCAGAGTATCAATTGGCCAAACAAGAGATAAAAGATCGCTTCGCCTACTTAAAGTGGTAGAAGTAAGTTGTTAGACTGGCGTGACTGTTTATTAGAGGTGTACGGTGCAATCGTTTCTATTTTCGACTGAAGATGATCGTGGTGGTGTGATTTTGTGTGATATCGACACCCTTGAAGAGGTCGTACCTTACCTTCAAGCACGATTCAAAGGTGTTATTCGTGTCGAGCAGGGGCGTCGTGCATGGACCATTGAAAATGGGATCGCAGACTTTACGCCACGTCCCATTACCGATGAAGACTTAGCTTAGCGGCGACGCTTTTTCTGGCTGCGCTCTTCGATACGAATCGGCTGCAGAACAGGCTTTTTAGACTGCATATTTGTGCTGATGATGTACAGTGCTGCAGCAATACACAGAGCGCCTAGAATAACCATTTCCATAATCACTTCTCTCTGTTTTTGTTAATTAAAACCACTCATCCTGTCTCTTCTTACGACGAGGAAGGTGGGGAAGGATCAATCCAACGACCAAACCTGCTAAGGCGATCAGTCCGCCATGGGTTAACCAGCGCATTAGGTTTGATTGATCCATATTAGCGACTTGAAACTCAAGTTCGCGAATCCGTTTATCTTTGATGACAAGCTCTGTGGTCGAGTCAGTCGCTTCATCGCGGTAGCTTGCCAACTCTGTTTCGAGTTGGGTAATTTGATCGTTTCTCTTTGCCAAATCTTCACTAAGCGACGCGACCTGCTGCTTTAGATCCGGTAGCTCAGTTTGTAGAGCTGTCAATTTACTTTGCCCCTCAGCTAGGTAGCGAGTGAGAACATAACCCTCTTTGCCATCGGCCAGTTTAATCTTGGTGTAATCTTTGCCGCGCTCTAACAGAGTAACGGGATCGCCACTGCGAACTCTAGAGACGATGCGGTATTCGTAAGAGGGACCGCTGTGCATGAAGAGTTGAACATCATCGGCGATATGGTAATCAGCCGCATAGAGTAGGCTTGACATAAGAAGAGCAAATAGAGAAAAAAATGAACGCATAGATGGGAAACTGCTTTACCTAGGTTATAGTGTAGATATGGGGGTGAATTTATCACTATCAACCTTACCCGCAGCTTAAATTTAGCCTTTTGGACGATTAACTATGCCTGATTTGCAATCTCTTATGGATACCTACTTAGTCCCTTGGTCTATCAATATCGCCACGGCTTTGGCCATCTTTGTGGTGGGTCGTTGGTTGGTCAAATTTGCAACCCGACTGCTTGAGAGAGGGCTGCACCGTACATCAATGGACAATATGCTGGTCAACTTTGTCCGCTCCGTCATCAGCATTCTGTTGACGCTGCTGGTTATCGTTGCCGCGCTGGGTCAATTGGGTGTTGATACCACCTCATTGATCGCTCTGGTCGGTGCCGCAGGTTTGGCAATCGGTCTGGCACTGCAGGACTCGTTGAAAAACTTTGCTGCGGGTGTCTTGCTGATCTTCTTCCGCCCATTCAAAGAGGGTGACTTTGTCGAAGTGGCTGGCATATCCGGCGTAGCTGAAGAGATCACGATTTTTAATACGGTGATGCGTACCGGAGATAACCGCGAAGTGATTGTGCCAAATGGTTCGATCTATTCAGGGATCATCACGAACTACAACCGTAGACCGACACGTCGTATCGATATGATCTTTGGTATCAGTTATGACGATGATCTGCGTAAAGCAAAACAGATCTTAACAGAGGTTGTGACGGCCGATAGTCGAGTCTTGGAGGATCCTGCCCCTAAAATTGCGGTATCAGAATTGGCCGATAGCAGCGTTAATTTCATTGTGCGCCCATGGGTTAAAACCGAAGACTATTGGGAGGTCCGTTGGGCACTGACTGAAGAGATTAAAGTGCGTTTTGATGCTGAGGGAATCTCCATTCCTTACCCGCAAATGGATGTTCATCTAAAAAAAGAGGAGGCCTAAAGCCTCCTCTGATTCTTTACCCTGCGGGTACTAACTCTCATCAGTTGAGAGCCCCAATCGTGCTTTCAGTGTCTGGTTTTCATGGGTTAGCTTCTGTATCTCCAAGCGATGCCCATGAATCACTTCGTACTGACGATCAACTTTCTCCTCTAACACCTTATTCGCATTTTTTAGCTTAGCGAGCTCGTTGTTAAGCTGTTCGTTATTGTCTTGCAGCGACTCAAACAGAGGGCTGTTTTCGGTTTCTGAGCTGCTCAGTTTTAATTCGCTAGCAATGTGAGAGAAGAGCGCTTTCAGATCGGCGGACTCCCGGTCGGAGTAGCGAATAGACTCTTCAATCGCTGAATGTGCACCTGCTGCGCCAATAGAGCCGGCTAATCGTTGCTCGAGTAGTCGATGAAACTCCATCAACTCGACAATGGTGAAATGAGTGCGAGCACCTAGCTGGAGGTCCGTCAAAATGCTGCCAAGTACCTGATCCGCCGCATCACTGCTTAGAAAACGGTTGAGAAGAAGCTCAGCCTCTTGGGTTTTCGGTTCACGCTCAATATAGGCTTCAAGCCCAGTGGGGCGGGCATTGCGATATCGGTCCGTTAACACCTCGTTAGTGGCGTTAAACAGCTCTTCTGTCTGGGCTCTCTCAACCTTACGAGGCTTGTAGAGTTTACTGCCAACCACATACAGCGTGATGTTAAACAAAAGTGACCAGAATACGCCGTGGGCGAGTGGGGGTAAAAACTCCAGTCCAAACAGTGCATTAGGACGCAGCCATGAGTGGCCAAACAATCCATTCGTCATAACACTGGCATCGATCCAACCCTCACCAATCATAGGCGGTAGCACTAAGGTGAAGCCCCAGAGAATAAAGCCAGACAATAAGCCCAGTGCTGCGCCTAAACTATTCCCTTTACGCCAAAATAGACCGATTAACCCAGCGGGTGCTAACTGCAGAACTGCCGCGAACGAGATTAAACCCAATGCAACTAACAAGTAAGGTGCATCGAGTTGGTTGGCAAACAGATGGGCAATTAACGCTATGCCTAGAATGAGTATCCAGCGCAGATGGAGCAGTGAGGCACCTAAATTGAGATTCGGTTTAAAACGACGCCAGATGGGAATCACCAAGTGGTTTGATGTCATCGTCGCTAGGGTAATCAGGGTAACGATCACCATACCCGTGGCAGCGGCAAATCCACCTAGGTAACCCACCAGGGCCATCACTTCACTATTTGCGAGCTTAGGTATCAGTAGAACGAACTGATCACCGGAGCTTTTTGGAAGCCCGAGCAACAGCCCGGCCAGTGCGATAGGAATAACAAATAGGTTGATGCCAAGCGTGTAGATAGGGAAGAGCGTCAGGGCGCTCTTGATGTGTGTCGTACCCGGATTTTCAACGACCGTGACATGAAACTGTCTTGGCAGCATCAAGATGGCGGCAGCACCCAGTATGATTAGGGCAACCCAGGTTAAAAGGCTGTCAGCTCCACCGAAGCTGTAAACCGGTTGTAAGTTGGCCTGCTCCGCCTGTGTGAAGAGATCGTCAAACCCATCAAACAGACCAAAGGTGACAAACAGACCCAGGGCAATGAAGGCAAACAACTTTACCAGACACTCGGCGGCTAACACGGCAATAATGCCCTGGTGGCGCTCAGTGGGATCAATTTTACGGGCACCGAAAAGAATCGTAATAAACGCGAGCGTCAGTGTGATGATGACAGCCGACCAGCTGCCTTGGGTTGCTGAGTCGTTAGTCAGTACATCAAACGCACTATTGATCGCTCGTAACTGAAGGACGATGTACGGCATCAGTCCTAGAATCGCAATGATGGTCACCAGAGCGGCAATACGCTGAGATCGTCTATATCGCGTTGATATGAAATCGGCAATGGACGTTAAACGAAAACTCTCTTTGGCCAGAACCATTTTTTTGATCGCTTTGGCACCAAAGAGTAGACCTAGAATGGCACCGATATAGATGGCAAAGAACTGGAGTCCGTTCTCAAGCGCGAATCCAACGCTCCCATAGAAAGTCCAAGAGGTAAAAAAGACCGCCAATGAGAGGGCGTAGATGGGTCCCTGGAAGCTAAGGCCAGACTGTTTCCTTACCTTACGCTCAACAAAAATCGCTAATGCAAACAGAAGAGCCATGTAGAGCAGAGCAATGCCTGTAAGGCTGGCAGTAGAAAACACGATCAGTGCTCCTTGTTCTCAGGGTGTGAACAGCCGCAGCTTTGTTCGGCAAGTTCTTGTTGATAACTGCTCTCAAGCTCACTGCCTGGAACCGGATCTATCCCACCATCAGACCCTGGATGGCAGCGTCCAATGCGTTTTAAACCGAGCAGTGTGCCTTTGAGGGGGCCGTACAGTTGAATCGCTTCGATCATATAGCTAGAGCAGGTTGGGTAGAATCGACAGCGCGGACCCAGTACAGGACTGATGAACAGTTGATAGAACCGAACCGTCAGTACGAGAAGATGTTCAAAAAAATGTTTAACCACACCGGACTCCTTATTGACGCAATGGTAGTCCTTTAACGCCAATAAACCAATCCGGTGGGGTCCCAGAAATAGAAAGAGTTAGGCCGCTTGAGAGGCCTTTTTCTCATCCAGTTGTAGTGTCTCAAGCGTTTTAGCCCGCACCGTACGAAGAAGATCGCTATTGGTCGCCAATGATTCACCGTAGGATGGAATCATCTGTTTTAGCTTCTCGGACCAGTTCGACTTCTGCATGCGCTCAGCAAAGCACTCTTCGATGATCGAGATCATCGTGCTGGTTGCCGTTGATGCACCCGGTGATGCGCCCAATAGTGCCGCTATCGAACCATCAGCTGCAGAGATCACCTCTGTACCGAACTCTAGCTTACCCTTGGTTTCATTGCCCGGTTTGATGATTTGGACACGCTGACCGGCGTAAGAGAGTTCCCAATCGTTCTCTTCAGCATCTGGGAAGAAGTTGCGAAGTGACTCTACACGTGAACCGTGCGTCTGCATTACTTCACTGATTAGATATTTGGTCAGATCCATGTTGTTGCGGGCAACTGACATCATTGGCATCAAGTTGTCTGGGCTCAATGACATCGGCAGATCCATCAACGAGCCATTTTTTAGGAACTTAGTAGTGAACCCTGCAAAAGGACCGAACAGCAGTGCTTTTTCACCATTGATAACACGGGTATCCAAGTGGGGTACTGACATGGGTGGCGCACCAATGGGGGCCATGCCGTATACCTTGGCTTGGTGACGCTCGATGACCTCTTTGTTCTTACAGATCAACCACTGACCACTAACTGGGAAGCCGCCGTACCCTTCACCTTCAGGGATGCCAGATTTTTGCAACAGAGGTAGAGCTCCACCACCGGCACCGAGGAAGACAAACTTCGCACGGACTTTGTAGGTGTCTGGCTTAGCAGAGTGTTTCAGTTTGACGCACCAACGGCCATCCTCTTCCTGTTTAAGATCTTGGACTGTTGACGACAGTTTGAGTTCGAAGTTGCCACTAACTTCAAGGAAATTGACCATGAAGCGCGCAAGTTCACCAAAGTTAACGTCCGATCCATATCGCACGCGAGTAGCAGCAATCGGCTGGTTATCTTCGCGGTTTTGCATCACTAGAGGCATCCACTCGCGAATTTGCTCAGGATCTTCGCTGTACTCCATCGCCTCAAAAAGAGGGTGCTGTGAAAGTGCTTGGTGGCGCTTACGAAGGAAATCGACGTTATCTTCACCCCAGACAAAACTGCAGTGGGGCGTTGTGTTGATGAACTTCTTAGGATGAGGAAGCGCACCTTTATTCACAAGGTATGACCAAAACTGCAAGCTGATCTCAAAACATTCGTTAATTGAGAAAGCTTTGCTGCAGTTAATTGAGCCGTCAGCCTGGCGAGGGGTGTAATTCAACTCACAATAGGCTGCGTGCCCAGTACCCGCGTTATTAAGACCATCGGTGCTTTCGCTAGCCACGTGGTTGAGACGTTCGACCATCATCATTTTCAGATTAGGGTCCAGCTCCTGGAGCATAACGGCAAGCGTCGTACTCATCGCTCCTGCGCCAACTAACAATACATCTACTTCTGAATCCATAACTCGACTACCATCTGTGTGTTGAACAAATGTGCCTTACGACTCAATCTCCTATAAGCTTTTGGCAAATAGGCCTTGGAAGTGAGGCGGTGGGTAACAGATAAATGTGTCACCCATATTTCAGTGGTGCCAATTATATTGCGCCGCATCATGGTTTCTAGTCTCTATCGCCTAACTGTTTTGTTATACAGCTATGACAGATAACTATAAGCCACGTAGTTACTGGACTTCGGCGAAATGGACGGTTTTTCAAGATAGACCAATGTCTCAGATGGATGTATCCAATGATCGACTTAAAAAGTCTAAAACCCCTTGAATTGTGGGGATTTGTTGAAGATGCGCTGGTGGAAAAAGGGCACCCTTGGAGGGTGTTTACTCTCTCTACAGTGGATGATGCTGGTCGACCGCAATCACGCTCTGTTGTCTTAAGAGAGATCGAATCGAATAACTGGCTTTTGCGTTTCTATAGTGACTCCCGATCACCAAAAATTTTGCAGCTGCAACATAATCCAAATGTCTCACTCTGCTTCTGGAATCCACAGTTAAAACAGCAGTTACGAGCTGAAGGGTTAGCGACGTTAATGAGTGACAAGGAAGCCATTGATGAACGTTGGGATAGGGTCAAAGAGGGGCCGACGGTTGCGGACTACACGACCAAGTTACCACCGGGTTCAGAAATTGATCCACTGGTGGAATTTGTCGAACAGAACTGGTTCTGTGTGGTGGAGATTAAGATCAGCTCGTTTGATCTTCTGCAGCTAAATCGCGAGGGTCATCAAAGAGTGGCCGTGACCCCAGATGGAGTCACAGCACTGGTACCCTAAAACGGGATGTTTAGAGATGCTCTTCGGCGTATTCGGCCAGTTTAGAGCGGAAGATTCCCTCAAAGTGAACGCTGGCAGAGCCTTCGTAGTCTCTAAAGCGTTCAACAATGTAAGTTAAGCCCGACGTGAGTGCTGTTAGGTAGTTTGAATCAATCTGGGCCAAGTTGCCTAGGCAGACCATCTTGGTGTTTTTACCACAACGAGTCAGGATCGTTTTCATCTGTTGCGGCGTTAGGTTTTGGGCTTCATCAATCAAAACAATGGCGTTCTGAATGCTTCGCCCACGTATGAAGTTGAGAGACTTGAACTGAATGTTAGCCTTCTCAATCGCATACTTAACACTGCTTTGCGGGCGTTCGTCCTGTTCGTGCATCGCTTCTAAGTTATCGTTAATCGCACTCATCCATGGAGTCATCTTCTCCTCTTCGGTGCCTGGTAAAAAGCCGATATCTTCAGCGACCGGTGGCGTCGAGCGAGTGACAATAATTTTATTGTAGCGACGCTGTTCAATAACCAACTCCAGAGCACTGGCTAGGGCAACCAAGGTTTTACCCGAACCGGCGGATCCAAGCAGAACGGCTAGATCAATATTAGGATCCAGCATCGCTTCCATGGCAAAGGCTTGTTGAATATTGATGGGTGAAATGCCCCAGCAGTTTTGCTGCATCAGGTTTTGGTAGCCCAGATCCTGAAGGATGACCTTGTCACCTTCGACACGGCTGGTTTTAGCGGCAAAATCCTGCGAGTCGTCCCAAATATATTCATTAGGGTAGGTCTCTGGCAGCACCTCGCGGTCTACTCTGTGACAGGTGTGCTCGTTTTCGTGATAGCTTTCAACGGAATCAACCCCCTCCCAAAAAGGGGTCTCTAGATGCAGATGGCCCGCTGGGAGTAGATCGATGTCTGATACGAGCTGGTCGGTACGGTAATCCTCAACGCGTTTTAAGCCAGCTCCCATCGCCTTAAGGCGCATGTTCAAATCTTTAGTGACCAGAATCACCTGGCGCTTAGGAAGCACTCGCTGCAAGTGAAGGGCGCAGTTAATGATGCGGTTGTCTTTATTGTGGTCTGCTGGCAAGAACCCTTTGTCATGAGCCAGTTCATGATCAGGGTAGATGGAGAGCTTACCAAATACGATCTCGCGCTCTTTACCATCCAGTAAAATCTGCACACCGTCTAGAATCTCTGAAGGATCTTTGGCGTTGCTCAGAATTTTATCAATTTCGCGAATCGCAGCGCGCGCTTCTGCCGCTACGTTCTTCTTCCGATCTTTGATGTCATCGAGCTCTTCAAGGACGGTCATCGGAATAGCAATATCTTGCTCTTTAAACTCGACAAGACACTTAGGGTCGTGCAACAGCACGTTGGTATCAAGGATATAAAGCTTGGATGCGCTCATTGGCGGTTCCTTCTGCAGCAGAGAGGGATCGATGAAAAACTCACCGATAACTTTAAACTAATCGATGCATTCGCCTTTGGCAAATATGTTCTGCCGATTAGCTGAATGTCATCTATCCTTCATGTATAAACGTAAATAATGACATCGTGATTACGCGAAGGAGAGTGTTATGAGCGATCTATTTGTCAGTGCCAGCGTCAAACCTCTTGAGAGCTTGGATATGCTCTCACCCTATGAAGTAGAGCGTATTCGGGATCGAAGCGATTCAGGTCTATACCCTCTATTTCGCCAATGTGCTTTGGCGGTTCTAAACTGCGGCAGTGAGATGGACTGTACGGCCGAAGTGCTTGAGAAATACAAAGAGTTTGATGTGCACATCGTCAATAAACACCGCGGTGTGCAGCTGGATCTGATCAACGCGCCAGCGTCGGCTTTTGTGGATGGCGAATTGGTCGATGGTATTCGTGAGCACCTCTTCTCGGTGTTACGAGACCTTGTCTATGTAGTAGACGAGCTTAATGATGTCTGTGAGGGCTTAACGCCAGGTGAGACACTGACCAATACGGTGTTTCATATTTTAAGACACGCTAAATCACTAAGACCTAACATTAAACCCAACATTGTGGTCTGTTGGGGCGGTCACTCCATTGCTCGCCATGAGTACGCCTACACCAAAAAAGTGGGTTACGAACTGGGCTTAAGAGGCCTCAATATCTGTACCGGCTGTGGCCCCGGTGCTATGAAAGGTCCAATGAAAGGGGCCACCATTGCACACGCTAAACAGCGCATTAGCGACCCAAGATACATAGGCATTACTGAACCCGGCATCATTGCGGCTGAATCGCCCAATCCGATTGTCTCTGAACTGATTACCATGCCGGACATTGAGAAACGTCTTGCACAGTTAAACAACAGATTATTGACATTGCAAAATGCTGCGTAAATAAAGGCATCTAGCAGAAGGCTGATGTCAGTACAGTCTCTAACGGAATACTGACAAAGATAAGGACAGGATGTCAGTGTTTATTTCAAAGAATTATCAGTCAACCTCTCCTGATCAACCTAAAAAAAGAACTAATGGTCACAGAAAGACTAGATATTAAGGAATAAAGAAATGACGAAATACGTAACGGCTAATGTGCGCCCTTTGGCAAGTTTAGACATCCTATCACCAATCGAAATTGAGCGACTTCAAGATGCTAGCGACTCAGGTCTATACCCTCTATTCAGGCAGTGCGCTCTAGCAGCGCTCAACTGCGGCTCTGATGTTGATTCGATAGACGAGATGCTAGATGAGAACCAAGACTTCGATATTAGAATCTCATCTCGTTTTAACGGAATACAACTCGAATTGATAAACGCTCCAGCGGCAGCTTTTGTTGGAGAGAAAATACTGCCGAATATCAGGGAGCTACTGTTTTCAGTAGTTCGTGATTTGCTTTATACCACTGAGCAATTTGAGCGACTTAACGGATCTGTAGAAGATTCTATTACAGAATACATCTACCACCATATAAGAAACGCAGGCGCTTTTAAGCCTCATCAGAAGCCAAACGTTGTGGCTTGTTGGGGAGGTCATAGCTTGAAAGATCCGTATGAAGGCGAGTATGCAAGGCAGGTTGGCTACGCGCTAGGTATTCGCAAGCTAAACACCAATACTGGTTCTGGCCCAGGGGTAATGTCCTCAGTCCATGAAGGTGCTTTGCTTGGGCACTACAAGCAGCGTTATGACGAAGGATGTACCTACGGCATGAGTGAGCCTCAAATATTGGCGGCAGAAGCTCCTAATCATTTCAACAGCTGCTTTATGGTTCTTCCTACAATCGAACTAAGACTTCAGGCATTTATTCAATTTTCTGCAGGTGTGATTGTTTTTCCAGGTGGGGCAGGAACACTGGAGGAGATAATGGCCGCGATTACAGTGGCTATGATGCCTGAAAACAAGGCAGTGCCATTCCCAATAATCTTTACAGGGCCAGAATCTGCGAAGGGCTACTTCGAAGCGGTAGATCATCTCATAAGGTCTACGCTGGGAGATGAAGCTGCGAGTACCTACGAGATAATAATAGGTGACCCTATTAAGGTGGCCAAGAGAATGGATCAGATGCTTGATGAAGTTTACGAACACAGAACTGAGACTCACCAAGCTTATCATTTCAATTGGGAACTAAAGATCCCAGAGAGCTTGCAGAACGAATTTGTGCCATCTCATGAGAATATGGCATCACTTAAGCTGTATAAGGATATGAGCCCGTCCGAACTCGCAGCTGAAATGCGTAAGGCCATGTCAGGGATTGTGGCAGGAAATGTGAAAGTCCCTTGGACTGGAATCATAAAAGAGAAGGGGCCATATAAGCTACAGGGCGATCCAGAAATTATGGCTGAGCTAGATAAGGTTCTGAGGATTTTCTGTGACCAAGGACGAATGAAGATTGCTGGTAACTATAAGCCTTGTTACGAGTTGGTCTAAACCTATCGTACTTCTGACTCTAGGATTCCCATTATTTATGTAATGGACAAGAAGGGGCCAGTTTTTGTTTTCTGATCTGTACTAGCTGCTACTCAAGCTGACAGTCCAGAATATTGAGCGTGACCTGAGCGTACAATTGCCCGTTCAGGTCAGCGTCTAAGAACGGCACATTGCGGACATTGGATACTTGGCTAGATGTGGTCAGTCGATGCTAATGTCGACGTTTTTATGGAAGGTTAAAAATAAAATACGAGGTTCTACTTACGTTATTAGATTTAGAATCGAACCATCAATCTTTTCGGCGGTTAATGGTTTCACTATGACCGCGTCAGCCCCCTTTTGAATTAAAGATTGAGCTTCAGCTTCAGAGTTATTCCCCGTTAAAACAACGATCCTGCCTCCAAAACCACTAGCACGAGCCTCTTCGATCAGTTGGTAGCCATCCATTTCAGGCATATTGAGATCAGTGATTATTAGTTCACTGTCGTTGAGGGTTTGAAGACAGGAACGCCCACTCTCATGTGCCCTTATAGTTGTAAAATAGTTGGACAGCAGTTTTTTACCCAGCAGCCTAAGCACTTTATCATCATCGACCAAATCGACCTTCAATTCGCGCTGAATACTTGTTTTCTCAATTGGATCGTGTAGTTCTTTCTCCTGTTTAACGGACTCATTCAGAGGGACTTCAATACAAAACTCTGAACCAGGCGACAGTCGATGGTAATGAATCGTTCCACCCAAATCTTCTATCCAGGTTTTGGTAATATGTAACCCCATCCCTGTCCCTTCCGCTTTTGTATCTCCTCGCGTAAAGGGTGCGAAAAGATCGTCTAGCATTTCGTCAGGAATACCCTTGCCATTATCTTTAACACGCATCAACAGGTGACCATCTTTGATATCACTAGCAAATTCAACTTCGCTACCCTCTGAATGCAGACAGGCGTTTTTGATCAAATTGCTTGCGGCGATTCTGATGCGGTATGCGTCGATTCTCCACTTCTGCTTCGACTGCCTTACGGTCTCACTGAAATTGATTTGTAATCGCACTCCCGTGCTTTTCACCACAGGTGCGACCACAGAAAGAATCGTTTCGTCTAAATCATGAATGGAAATATCCATTTCGCGCTTCGGACGTTTCAGGTCTGGATTGATTGCAAATTGCATATCATCCAATGTCATCATCAACTGCTCAGTCAGCAATTTGATTTTGGGCTTATTTGCTTCACAATCTGCTGTTCCATCCGCAATCATATCGATTGCCGCAACGGGGTTCCGAAGCTCATGCGCAACCGTTGCATACAACTGTCCACTTTTTTTATGCAGGTCAGACAATGCTTTGGTCTGCGAGTCCACTATCTCTTGAAGCTGAGCAAAGGTGAATCGAATACCAAACCAAAGTGCTGTTAAAAGGATAAGAAACACAACAAGAACAAGTACAGATGTATCTATTAAATGACTGTAAAGCAGCGAAAACTCGGGATTTGCAGAACGCCAAAACACCACCTGACCAACGGGAACATCCACACTGTCGCGTATGCCTACGTAATCCTGAATCGGAAATGAGGTAACCACATACTGATTTCCATTCGTATCAATCAGAGTTGTTTTGGCAGGATCATCTGTTCTGCGATCTTCTGAAAAAATCGATTTGCCGATGACCTGAAGTTCGGGATTCTTCTTGGTCGTCGCTTCGATAAAACAATTACATTGTTCAAGCAAACGTTCTGCTGGGGTCTGCCACATTGCATCGTCAACACGATTCAAATCCATTAAGACGGCGACATCATTGTTCGTCAGTTGCTTCAGCATATTGATTAGCAAGCTGAAGGATGTACCTGCTTCTAAGGCACCGATCAACTCACCGTTTTCAGAATTAACTGGAACGACGCTTCGAATTCCTGAATAAACGCGACCTAACTCGAATCCCGTTCTCGGCTGTCGATCATTGAGCACATCCACAATGATGTGTCGTAAATTTGAAAGGTCATCACCATATTTTGCAGGCAAATGTACTCTTAGAAAGCTCGTGTCTCCTGGCGGCAAATGGAAATGAAGTTGCCTTACGCCAAACTCATTAGTCAGGTGTTTCCAGCTTGGTAATATATGTTCCAGAATTTCAGATCGATAGAAAGCCGCTTGGGTACCGCCTGCTCCACCTCCCTCCGAGGAAACCGCTTCAGCACCTTTTTCAAACGACTCCACAATGCTGTGATCGTGAGCAACCATAATTACAGACTGCGACATTCTGTTCAAAGATTCGCTAAACGCCTCTTGATAGAATCTGTAGTTGTTAACCCCTTCAGCCTGAAAGCGATCTAACAAATCATCTCGATTCTGGTAATAGCTACTGATCACGAAAATGCCGCAAGCGATGGCTATCAATGCGGACAGGCTTGTGAAAAGTCGTTTCTGTTTGTCGACGGATCTATACATGGAGTCAAATTATGGGCTATGTGGATGGGTAAAGTATTGTCATAGAGCAAAGAATCAACCTCCGCTAGTCAACAATCGAAACGGCTGCAAAGGGTCGTGTTTGACCGCTAAGCGGGGCTACGTCTAACGGCACAAAGCTGCCGTCTCTGCTAATACCTCGAAGGGGCTCGCTTCAAGCCAAAACCTATAAATATTTCACCTGCCAGACGCTCAAGGCGGGATATTATCCTCGGACTGTTCATCCATTTGCTTAGTCTGCCAGGTGCCAAAAGAGGACATAAATAATCATATGCTTTATAGGTATATAGTAAACGGCAAATCAAACCGTCTTAGAATTGAAATGTTAGATGTACATGTGCTCACAGTCTCTCCAAAAGAACAAGAGTGCACATTATTAAAGGGTTAGTTTACTCTATCGCAATATATATACATTGGAGCAAACCTTGAAAAACTGGTTGTTTTTATCCGCTGCAATTATTTGTGAAGTAATTGCAACATCTAGTCTGAAGTCGAGTGAAGGTTTTACTAAAATCGCCCCATCTATGCTTGTTATTATTGGTTATGGCGCAGCTTTCTATTTACTTTCACTTACTCTGAAATCAATCCCTGTTGGTATTGCATATGCAATTTGGTCAGGGCTTGGCATAGTTTTAGTTACTCTAGTCGCATGGTTTATGCACGGTCAAAAACTTGACCTTTGGGGATATGTTGGGATGGGGTTAATCGTTAGTGGCGTTGTTGTTCTCAACTTGCTTTCAAAAACTAGCGCACATTAATCCAGTGCATCTAATAAGTTACTCAAGTGTACTGCGTCTGCTATACCTGGCTAAGAGGGGCAGTTATAGCTACTTTTCAGGCCACCTAGCAAGGCGTTAATGTCAGCTTTGGGTCGGTTGCTGAAGTTGTATCTGTACGATCAGTTCTCAACCAGCCAACCAAAGTTGCCAGATTGAGTCTGAATTACTTCATCTGATCTTAGGTCTAATAGAAACTGATGGTTGTGTTGTTTGTTAAATAGGACGCGGATCACCAACGTGCCGCGTCTAGGTCGTGGGCGCGAATCAAGTTTAGATTGATCCTCCAAATTCGAGGGTTGCTCTCTCAGACCCAAATTTTATTGTGGTCGAGGTTTCGCGCCACCACCTCATCGACACTGGCCGAGATTGAAAAGGGCGCTGATAGGGCTGCTATGGCAGCCCTGAGTGCCAGTTTAGGCATCTTTAGCTAGATTGGATTCCATTTGTTTGCGTATGATCGAAAGAGTCTCAAGCTCATTTTTGTAGTCCGTTAGAAGTTCATCTAAAACGGAACGGGCTTCTTCAACAGATTCCATCTGCTGACGATACACTGAGAGTAATTCCGTGTTACTCAGCGTGCCTAGATCCATCTCAAGCTGCACAACAGGCGCTGTGTGAATGAATGTAATTCCTTCCCTTAAAACGATTATATCTGCCATGTTGTCCTCCTATCTTCGTGAAGAACAGCATAGTGGATAATGTACTGTATTTCCATACAGTATTATTCATGCTGAGATAGCATGCAAAGCCATTCTCATCTGTATGGTTTTCACTCTTCATTAAGCATTGTCTGCTTCTTTTTTTCCTTGAGATGAGGAAATGAAATTGTTTTCTCACCTCTCAGTCTCATTATCTCAATCTGCTGCTCAAACAGTTGGTATTCGAGACTTGAAATCCTGCCTAAAGCATCAGCTAGTTGTTTCTGGGTCTGCTTCAGATTCTCTCTGTAGTCTTCCTTGATTCTCCTCTCTTTGGCCGCCTCTGAGGTGGCTGAAGAGCTTTTTTGTTCTTCAGCTGCTTCTGCTATAAGGGCTACAAGTTCGGGGAATCTGCGCTTAGTGATGGCTGTTGGCTTGCGGCCAGCCTCTTTAGCAACTGAGTCATTGCTAATTCTTTTTCCCTGTTTCTGGAGCCTCTTTAGTGCTTCTTTGTATTCGTTTTCAACGCTCATGCGCTATCCTTAGGTTTTTGCTTATCTATAGTTCGCTCCAGGACATCAATTTCACTTTGTATTTGCTTGTGGAAGCTACTGTCTGGCTTAAATCTAGACTGCATCTTCTTCAGGCGAACCAGTTCTCTTTCAACCTTTACAATTGATCTTGAATCACAAACAGAGAATGAACATTCAGCGCACGCTCCGAGGACTGTAAGGCTAAGTTTGTCGCAGTTATTTATGTTGGTGCAGCCGCCAAGAGGGCCTTGTTTGTAGACCATTCTTCCTTCAATGAAGTTTTTGTACGTAGTCTCTCTGTCAGTCGTAATGATTAAAGGCTCGCCTCTATCCTTGATTCGCTGAAGTCGAGTTCCTTCGCCGCCAAAGAGGCGATCATTTCCGAGCAGTGTTGCCTCGTATGATTCAAACTGAGCTATTCGAAATTCCATTTGCATGTCAGCAATAAGCTCTTCCAGAGCCATTCCATCTTCGGTTTCGCTGTCTATAAAGTTCTCAACATAGAGGCTTCCGCTACGGTAGTAGAGGGACATGTCTTCAAAAAGGTGCTGGAACTGATACTTAGTATCGCCAACTGTGACTAACCCTGAGCGGGCAGAGTATGCAGCCAACGATCTTCGAAATTGGTGCGTCTTTAGGGGCCATTTTTCGCCTACAATAACACCCTTCTTAGTCAGATCTTGAAATCGGTTGGCTAGAGCTATTTTTCCAATATCTTCTTTCACAATCTCCGCGCAATCGAGGTCTTTGAAGTATCGAATGAATCTATCACTAATATTTGATGATATAGGGGCTGCTGCGTAGAGCCTGTTACTGGGACTGGTGTTCTTTCTTGTTTTCGATGGGTTGTATTTCAGAGAAGGGAATAACGGATAGAACTCCGTTCCGCATTTTTCTAAGTCATAGTCGTTCAGTAGACCAGCTATTCTTCCTATGACCTGTGCTGACTGTACGGAGGATTCAACAAAATCTGCAGTTATCCAATGAGTGCCTGTCAGCAATCCTCCCCCAATGGCTTTATGGGTATACCCCTTAATTATGAATACTTCGGTTGTATCTACTTCTACCCTGAAGAAAGGGTTGCTGGAAAGTTTTCTGACTTCCCCGACTCGCATTCCACTAAATATTTGGATAAATACGGAACATGCTGACTGTACTAGCTTCAGGTGGCTGGATAGCTCCTGCATGTCGTTTATTTGATATGTTTCGATGTAGTTGGTGAGGTCATGTTCCTTGATAGCATCTTGCCACATCACTTCATTAGGGCGTGCTTCTCGATTCTGATTTGCTGCGTAATCTAGGTTTTCATTTTGCTGTATTTCGAATCTGGTCTGATAGAGATCTAGAATACGGAAACGGACAGAATTAAAGTTGTCTACCAGTTCTCCAGATTTGTCGATCACATCTGCATATATTCTGGTTGGGATTACGAAGTGCTGATGTCTCTGTGCGTTTTTGTAGGCTCTAGAGGATCTTGAGATTAATGCCTTTATCCCATCTATCAAAAGGTAGGCATTGTCTGTTTTTAGCCCTTGGAGTTCATAGGCGTTGTCGTGAGCGCAAAGGATGATTTCTTCGATAGTCTGTTTAACATCCTTTAGAGAGTTGTGAGATTCTGTTTTTAGATGCGTAAAAACCGTGTTGTTGTATGCTCTAACTGATAACAATTTAGTCATGCTGATGCTGCACGACAGCGCTATTCTTGCTAGTTTCAAAGTAGCATCGATTCGAACTGATTGGGGCTGCCTTACCTTTCCGTTTCTACCTCTTAAATTTAGTCGGTAGTATTGGATGCGCTTTAGTTCGTCAGTAATTTCTTCTTTAATATCGCTATCATTCAGTGTTTTGTCCCACTGGTCGAAATAGAAGACTGCAGAGCCGCTCAGGCCTTTATAGCTTATATCCCAGATAGGATCGCCATAGGTACTTACTGCGTTACCGTCTGCATTTCTGGAAATAACTGTCTCTGCAGGTATCTTATCTTCTAGAACAAAATCGTCAGGAAGAGATGTTTCTGGATTACCTGTCAAAGACGAAATCAAGGCTCTAAGGCTCATATCACAACGATCTCCAAGTTAATTAGGCTGTCGAGGTGAATCGACCAGAAATCGTCTAGCTCCTCTTTTTCGTACACTTCTTCTCTGATCTTTTTCGATAGTTCGGGGAGGTGCTCCTTCTTTTTTTCGATAGCTTCGATTACTTCTATAGCCCTGTCTGAAATTGCACCCCAGTGCCTCAGGTAGTCCTCAATAACGCCCTGTACCCCACGGAGTTGCTCTGCAATGTATTTGATGCTGTATAAGCGTCTCAAGTCTTCCTCATCAGCATGAACAGCGTAGTGTTCGCAGAAAAGGCAATTTTCGAACTTTCTGCAGTCTGGGGTAGGTGCATCTTGAGTAAATCCAGACTGTAGCTTTGCATTGTTGGGATTTGTGCATGATCCTGATCCTATGAAATCGGCATCTGATTCGCCGTCTACGATATGGACAGGTATTCGTTCTTGGCTTCTTGTCTTCGATAAGGCTGTTTTTCTGATCTGCTGAAATGCCTCGGTGAATCTTGGGCCAGCATTTTGAATCGACTCTTCGTTATAGCTTTTCTCGTTTACTGCCTTGGTATGGCCTAGGATTGAGGCAGCTTTTTCTGTGTCGCCTTTAGATAGATCAGAGAACTTTCTACTTCCGAAGTTTCTTAGCTCAGTGATTGTAAAATATTTGAAATCTTTGAATGACTTGCTCATCAAAGTCCAAACACCGATAGTCTTGCCACTTTGCTTGAAACTTAAGTTTGAAGCACTGAAGCGATATGTACTCTCATTTGCTTCAGATACTGGGGTTCTTGGGTCTGGGAATGGAGAGAAGAAGTATTCGTTATCGAATGCTCGATGTTTCGCTACGAGCTGCCTCAAGTCGATGATCTTTTTCAAGATGGGAAGGAATGCAACGCCTATTTCTGGCTTAACCTCTGCTCCGTCAGCTCGACCCTTGAGGCCTGAGCATCGCATGTTTTTTGTTGTTCTACTGAACTCCAATGTGTCTATTTTAAGGTCTAAAATAATCTCTGAATTAGCTGTAGAGGCGCACGCAAAAAGAAACACTCCAAGAAGCAGTCCGTAATTACACAGTAGTTCATGAGCATCGGTAAAAGTGTCACCCTCAAGAACTCTGTTTCTATCCATTGCTCGTGATATTAGGCCAGAAGAATAGCGACCATAGGTTCCCTGCTCACTCGGATATAGCTTTTCCTGAACAATATGAAGTTCTAACGGATTGTGTGCTAGAAACTCTATTGTATCCTCATTTAGCCTCTTTCCAGGCCCTTGGAAAAACACGGTTTTCCCTTCATTGTCCTGCATTTTGATTGGAAATTTTTTCTTCTCAACTAGGACGGCGTGTATGGCTGATAGTAGCTGTTCACAGAAAAACTGATTCTGCTCATAGGTCTTGTTTGCCTCTTGGCCTTTGGATTTCCTCGCTGCTGCTTTGTCGGCTTGCCTGACGCTTAAATCTACCTCGGAAAGCCTGTGAAGCTCTTTCATTGGAATCGCGTAAGCTCTACTGAAGATCGTTTGGATATATGACAATCTGCGCTGCGCAGCCGTTTTGCTGAGTGGCTTTATACTCTTTGATTTGCTGATATGGTTGCTTGCAAGAACCCTTGACTCTAGATGCTTTGCATAGCTTTTAAACGCAGCTATTGCTCCATCTCGGTGCTCAAAGTTAACTTGCATTCCGCTGGCATCTACAAAATCAAAAAAAGGCTTTACGTCTCTGAATTGTTGCTTGATCGAAGGGATGTTTTGCGCTCGAAGCCATTCGAGTAAGGTGTTGATTATTCTTTCTCTACTTGGATCAAAAGAGTCCTCATTTACTAAGCAGCAATGATTTTTACTGTATTGATGATTCGCATTGTTACGAGGAATCTGTCCTCTTACCGAATAGCTTAGCGAGCCTATATCGATAAGCCCTGATGGCAATAGCATGGTTACTTGATCAACATGGATCGGTGTTGTTTCAAGATCTGATGCTTGCAATTGAAAGACTTTTCTCTGAGTGAGGTTACTCATGATTCAGCACCTCATCATCAGGTAATTCATACTCTTGGCTGAGTGTCTCCTGAGTAAATTCCTGCTCTTTGAACTTGAGGCGCTGAAGTTGGGTGCCTATTTCAACCTTAAGCTGATCGATGGTTTGCCCCTCTGGGAGAGTGATGTGCCCATAGAGCTGATCCGCGAAGTCGTTTATCAGCTGTTTTTTCCAGTGCGATGTGTCCCTGTATCTGATGTAGCCCTCTGTTACTTCTGGGCTTGAGTGGCATAGCATTTCTCTAACCACTTCTTTTGCGTATTCAAAAGGAAGTTCAGGCTCGCCTTTTTTTCGGCGCTCAACATTAGTCTGCGTTATCACAGCGTACATGGTTTCTAGCAGGTTCATGCCAGCCGTGGCACGCAAATCATGAAATGAAAAGTTTGGAAAATCGGGATGTTCTGCCCAAATTCTAGGAAGTAAAACCTGATTGATAAAAACTTGTATCTTTTTGCCTTCATCGGGATTGAAATCATCACTTAGAGCGTCTTTTCGGCTCATGCGTCTGTCGGCATCTAGGCTTCTATGGTCATCCATTTCCTTCCTTGATGAGTAGAATGCAGATCCAGTCCTAGAGAGGAAAAGGTAGTTCTCATCAGTGTCACCAAGATCTGTCTTAGCTCTGCGTTTTTTTGCGGTAGGGCTGTCAGCATAGACTTTGAGTAAATTAATCAGCCAGCGTGCTACTTGAATCTCTCCTTCGCGTCCACCCTTTCCATCAATTTCTGATCCACCGCCATAAGCTATGTGGGCGCAATCGAAAAGATCGAAATCTTCGACATTTTTTATATGTTTAACTCTGATTGTTGTTACTGTTTGTAGGCGAGCCCCTGTATTAACAGCTAAGAGGAACATTAATAGATATACATAATCGGATCGTTCAAGAGCCTTCCAGAGAATCTTTTGCTCATCCAGAGTCAAAGGAATCAGGCTTCCTCCATCTGTAATAGTATCGCCAGCTGCTCTTTTGGGCTTACCTACCTTTATTCGATTTAGGTTATTGCTCTTGTATGGCTTGCGAGAAATCTTCCCGTATCTGTTCATGAAATACATGTATGCATCTTTCTCACCATGAAGTGCGTTTCCATCAGGTGTTTTAGCTATGCCTTTAGGCACAAGGAATCGATTGTATAGTCCATTTATTTTTTGAACTCGATCCTTGGCTGTGCTCTTTGAACACTTAAACTCAGGATCATCGCTTCGTCTAAGCATTTCTGCTTCAAAGCGTTTCACTGGCTGTCGTCTTTCTGAGCGCGGTATATTCAGCGGATCAATTTCATTTTCTTCTAGGAAGTCCAGATAGTCTCTTAAGGCATAGGCCTCAGATGCCATAGTTGTATGGTGATAATCGCCAGCAGAGCAGGTGAGTGCATAGTGCATCAGATATAGGTTCCCGAGTGTCCAAGGATTCTGCTCACTATCGAGGACTACAGGAAAATTTAGAAAGTAGCCGTCAATCTCATCCTTCACCTGATAAAAGGTAGGTTGCTCCATTTCACCCGACTGCAATTCATCGCGACTGAAAAGCAGTGTCTCTGGATAGAATTTTTTGACGAATACAACGCTGGCCATGTCTCTCTCAACTACTATACTAGGGCACCAATACCCATCGACTAATGTCAATATGTTACTACTTTACCTTTGTAATGTCAGTAGTCAAACTTTCCCTGTGGCCTAGAAGCTTTTGTGCGACTCGGTCATGGCGTCATTGTATTCCCAGGCGGAGCGGGCACAGCAGAAGAGATTCTCTACATGCTTGGCATCTTGCTTCAAGAACAGAATCGCAATGTAGAGATGCCCTTTATCTTTACAGGCCCTGCAGGAAGCGAGGCCTACTTCGAGCAGATCGATCAGTTTGTTAAAGCGACGCTCGGTGAAGAGGCCAGCAAGCTTTATCAGGTTGTGATTGATCATCCGTCGAAAGTGGCTGCATTGATGAAAGAGGGTCTCAACCGAGTCACGGAACAGCGTAAAGAGTCCGGTGAGGCTTACCACTTCAACTGGCAGCTGCAGATCCCTTATGAGTTGCAACTGCCTTTTGAACCGACTCACGACAATATGGCTGCGCTGAATCTGCACAAAGATCAGCCGATCTCTGAACTGGCCTCAGAACTTCGTAAAGCACTGTCGGGTATTGTCTCAGGCAACGTTAAAGAGCCTGCCGTTAAAGCGGTTGCGGAAAAGGGGCCGTTCATCCTAGATGGCGATCCCGAGGTGATCACTGCACTCGATAAATTGTTGAATGGATTCATTGAGCAGCGTCGAATGAAGATTGATTTTGCGGGTTACGTTCCCTGCTTTAAGCTTGCTAGTTAACTTAGAAGGATGACTGGCTTTAGCCTGTCATCCGCAATCCAGTTAAGCTCCATGTTTTGGAAAGCTCCAAAATAGAGGTCAGACCCCGGTCGTTTAATCAGTTATACTTCCACTAGCTTAAAGACAGGGAGTCGCTATGTGTGAGTTAATGGGTATGAGTGCTAATGTACCCACCGATATCTGTTTCAGTTTCGCCGGCTTGATGCAGCGTGGCGGTGGTACTGGACCGCACAAGGATGGATGGGGTATCGGTTTCTACGAAGGAAAGGCTCAGCGAGCCTTTCATGATCCGATACCCAGTGTCGACTCACCCATTGCTCAGTTGGTCTGTCACTACCCGATCAAAAGCAAGAACGTCATCAGCCACATTCGCCAAGCCAATGTAGGTTCAGTTAATCTAGAAAATACCCACCCATTCAGTCGCGAACTCTGGGGTTTCACCTGGACCTTTGCTCACAACGGACAGTTGAATCCGGTGATTTTTGATTGGCCTCTGTGCTTTTATAAACCAGTGGGTACCACCGATTCGGAGTATGCCTTCTGTTGGTTGTTGGATCAGGTGCGACTAGCCTTTCCAGAACCTCCCCAAAAAACGGAACCTCTGTTTGAATTGATTACCCAGTGCTGTCATAAGCTTCGTGCGCTAGGGGTTTTCAATATGTTGCTGTGTGACTCCGACTGGCTCTTCACCTACTGCACTACTAAATTGCACTGGATTACCCGGCGCGCGCCTTTTGGAGTGGCTCAGCTAAAAGATTGTGATTTGACGGTCGACTTCAGGGGCGAGACTCAGGAGAACGATATCGTCACAGTGATCGCGACAGAGCCACTGACCGATAACGAGGTGTGGCAGCCTATTCAGACAGGTGAAGCCCGGGTATTCAAAGAGGGAGAGACCTGCTTCTATCGCAGTGAATAAGATGTCTCAATTGCCCCTCTCAATAAGCAGCCTTTCGCAACTGCCTCAATGGCTATCAAATCAATACGCCAATGTACCTGCCGTTCGGGAGGGTAACACACAGATCTCCTTCTCTGAGCTGAATGGTCACTGCCGCGCCGTATCACAATGGTTTGTCGAAATTCTAAACCTCTCAGCAGGGGATAGGGTCATTGTTCAGATGCCCAATGGTGCTCACTACCCGCTGCTGTTAATGTCGCTTTGGCGTGCCGGTTTGGTACCGGTCTGTTTGACAACCTCCGCTGATATCACCGAGTTAGAACGGGTCGCGAAACTGACGCAAGCCAAGGCACTGATTGCCTGTCACTCACACTCTAACTTAGCCGAATTAGCAGTCCGTCGAGGCCATGGCCTAACCACTGTAAGCTGCTCCCCTGAAGACTTTTCAAATTGGTTTCTGTTTCCACTTAAGCGACTTTGGCGCCATATACGCAAACGCTCACCCAATTTGGCGGATTTTCAATTTCGTGAAGCGATTGTCTATCACTCAGACTCCTTGATGCTCAGTGCACGATCAGAGGTGGATGAGGTGGCAATGATACAGCTGACCAGCGCTACCACGGGGCAGGCAAAAGCGGTGCAATTGAGTCACAGAAACCTGCTCAGTAATGTTGGGCAGTTAAATCATCGGCTTGTAGATATCGGTATCTCTGGCCCGCAAAGATTACTGATGCCCTTGCCGATCTATCATAGCTACCCCTCAATGATCTGTTTAATGACCTGGTGTCAGGGTGGGGTGGTTGAGATGGCATCGGATGTCAAAGAGATCAATCACATTGCAGAGCTGTTTGATCGTTTTCGCCCGACCCTGTTTGCCGGTGTGGCTCCACTCTTTATGGGCTTAGTACAGCATCCGCTCTTTCCTCAACTCGACTTCTCAATGCTCAAATGCACTCTGTCAGGTGGTGCACCACTCAATCAAGCCATTGGTGATCAATGGCAAGCGATCACTCACTGCGTTATCTCGCAGGGCTATGGCCTAACCGAGTGTTCACCCGTTGTGACGCTGGACTCGAGTGGCAGGTTCGTGACCGGCGCAGTCGGTCGACCGCTGCAAGAGACTGAGGTACGTATTCAAGATGAGTCTGGCAGTGAACTGCCTCAAGGCAGTGCAGGAGAGATCTGCATTAGAGGCCCCCAAGTGATGTTGGGGTATGCCGGTCAAGTTGACACCCAGTTTGAGCAAGGTTGGTTTAGGACAGGTGATATAGGACGTGTGGACCCAGATGGTTCACTGCATATGATTGAGCGCCAGTCTGATGTCATCTCACTGGTTGGAAACTTTAAGATTTACCCCTCTGAAGTCGAAGCGCTCATCTCCCAGCACCCTGACATCACCGATTGTGCCTTCGGCAGTTATCAGGAGGATGGCGAAATCAAGCTCCGTCTATTCGTAGTGACCAACAACCGTCGTTTGACGCAGAAAATGATCCGTAACTACTGTCGTCAACGTTTAACGGCCTATAAAGTCCCACATCTTATTGAGCTGAGACGGGCTCTGCCCCATAGCTCTGTCGGTCGAGTATTACGATCGGGACTGGTTGATTAACCCTAACCCTTGGGCCAAACCAACTATTTAATCGCTTCTCTGGCAGCCTTTTTACCAGTTGGGTAAAATTCGCGGCTATCAAAAATTATGAGTCCCATTGTGCATCCGACATTAAAACCGTTTATTGACCGCCTCGAGCGTTGCCAAATACGCGACCAATACCCTATTCGTCGTGCATTGGAACGACTCTCCGAGGCAGCAGAAATCGATGAAACGGCACTGCAAAAGGCGGTTGAACGCATAGAGCGATCGGAAGCGATAGTGGCGCAGAAGACCGAAAAAGCTCTGCTACCGATCGACTACCCAGACCTGCCGGTGACGGGTGCACGCCAAGAGATACTCGATGCAATCCAGCATAACCAAGTGGTGGTGGTCGCAGGTGAAACCGGGTCCGGTAAAACGACCCAGTTGCCAAAACTCTGCCTAGAGTTGGGGTTAGGCTGTAAAGGGTTGATTGGACATACACAGCCACGACGACTAGCCGCGCGCACGGTTGCCAGTCGCATTGCTGAAGAGTTGAAAACTGAACTGGGCTCTAGAGTCGGTTATCAAGTTCGATTCCACGATCAGATTGGCGAAGAGACTCAGATTAAACTGATGACGGACGGTATCCTTCTGGCCGAAACTCAGCACGATCGATACCTGAACAAATACGAAGTCATCATCATCGATGAGGCGCATGAGCGCAGCCTCAATATCGACTTCTTATTGGGCTACTTCAAACGAATTTTGCCTAAACGCCCCGATCTTAAGTTGATCATTACCTCTGCAACCATCGATGTGCAGCGTTTCTCGAAACACTTTGGTGATGCACCTGTGATAGAGGTCTCCGGAAGAACCTTCCCGGTAGAGACACTCTACCGCCCATTGAACGAATCCACGGATGAGGATGATGAGGCGAGTGGTGATATTCAGCAGGGCATTCTCAACGCTGTCGATGAACTCATTGCCATCGACAGAGCTAAACCGAGTGGTATGCCTGGCGACATTCTGATCTTTTTACCGGGTGAACGAGAGATTCGAGAGAGTGCAGAGAAATTGCGCAGGGCTGATCTCAGAGATGTCGAGATTATGCCGCTCTATGCAAGGCTGTCGTTAGCGGAACAGAACAAGGTCTTTACCTCGGGTCGCTCAGCAGGGCGTCGTATCGTCTTAGCCACCAACGTGGCAGAGACCTCCGTGACAGTGCCGGGGATTCGTTATGTCATTGACCCCGGTCTGGTTCGCATGTCGCGCTACAGTTATCGATCTAAGGTACAGCGCTTACCGATTGAGCCAGTGTCACAAGCGAGCGCCAACCAGCGTGCAGGTCGCTGTGGGCGAGTAGCTCCCGGCACCTGCATTCGACTCTACTCGGAAGAGGATTTTCTCTCTCGTCCTGAGTTCACCGATGCGGAAATTCGTAGAACCAATCTCGCCTCCGTTATTCTGCAGATGCTGCAACTTCGATTGGGTGATATTGATCGTTTTCCCTTTATCGATCCACCCGATAAACGCTTCATCAATGATGGTTATAAACTGCTTGAAGAACTGCAAGCGGTCGATGCAAAGCGTTCAATCACCAATTTGGGTAAACAGCTGGCGCGCTTGCCTGTCGACCCAAGGATTGCACGTATTATTGTTGAAGCGGGTCGTCAGCACTCACTGCGTGAGATATTGATCGTTACCAGTGCACTGAGTGTCCAAGACCCTCGCGAGCGTCCGCAGAATAAGCGCCAAGCAGCCGATGAAAAACACAAGTTGTTCCATGACGAGAAGTCCGATTTCATCACTCTGATTAATTTGTGGAATGCCTTTGAGGAGCAACGCCTTGAGCTGAGCCAGAATCAACTGCGCAAGTGGTGTACTAAACACTACCTTAGCTACCTAAGAATGCGAGAGTGGCGAGATCTGCATCGACAGCTGCATCTGAGCATCAAGTCGCTTGATCTGAAAGAGAACAGTGAACCGGCCAGTTACGATCAGGTTCATCGAGCAATTATCTCGGGTTTCTTGGGACACCTCGGTTTCAAGCAGGAGCGTGGTGAGTATCTTGGTGCGCGTAACCGCCGCTTTAAAATATTCCCTGGCTCAGGCGTATTTAAGCAGGCACCGAAGTGGGTGGTCGCTGCAGAGATGATTGAGACCAGTCAGCTGTTTGCTCATACCCTTGCCGAGATTAACCCAGAGTGGGTTGAGCCCTTGGCTAAGCACCTCATCAAACGTAGCTACTTAGAGCCGCATTGGGAGAAAAAACGTGCTCAGGTAGTGGCCAGTGAGCAGGTCAGACTTTACGGCCTAGTTATTGTGCCTAAACGTAAGGTGCACTATGGTCCGATCGATCGCGAAGTCTCCCATGAAATTTTCATTCGAAGTGCACTGGTCGAGGGTGAATATCAGACTAAGGCGCCGTTTTTCCAACACAATCGAGATCTTTTAGAGTCCGTTGCCGCGCTTGAGGATAAGTCGCGCCGACGCGATCTGTTGGTCGATGAAGAGACACTGTTTCAGTTCTACTTAGAGCGTCTGGATCAACACGCGGGATCAGATATCGTCAACGGAGCTGGGTTTGAATCTTGGCGCAAAAAAGCAGAACAGGCCTCCCCTAAGCTGCTCTTTTTGACCGAGCAGGATGTGCTGCAACGCTCGGCAGATCATGTTCGAGATGAACAGTACCCAGAAGTATTGTTGATCGAGGGTGCGCCTTTAAAACTGAGCTACAAATTTGAGTTAGGTGCGGTCGATGATGGCTTGAGTATTGATTGCCCTCTGCCACTGCTGCCCAGACTCAGTACGGAACGTCTAGCCTGGCTGGTACCGGGTATGTTGGCCGCCAAGCTTGAGGCGTTGCTACGTGGCCTGCCTAAGGCTGAGCGTAAACAGTTTGTGCCGATCCCTAACTACGTCACCGAGTTAATGGAGAAGCTGGCATTTGGTGATGGCGATCTGTTTGAGGCGGTGTCACTGCAACTGCTGCGTCTGACTGGGCACCGTGTTCAGGTGGATCAGCTGAAAAGTGTGCAGCTTGAGCCGATTCATCAAGCCAATATTCGCGTAATCGATGAGCAGGGTAACCTATTAGGGCAGGGGCGTGATTGGTCCGAGCTACAACGTAAGCTCGGTGATGCGGCACAGACAGCGATTCAGCAAGCACCTAAACAGAGTTGGGGTGAGACAGAGTTAACGGAGTGGAGTTTTGGCAAACTCGATAAACAGAAAACCGTTAAACATGCTGGCGGTATCGAAGTGGAAGCCTACCCTGCACTGATCGATAAGGGTGAGAATGTCGAGCTGACCTTATTGAGCCAGCCCTTGGATGCACAACGCCAGTCACATCGAGGTGTGGCACGTTTGGTGCTGATATCTCTGCAAACTCAGGTTAAAGATATTCGTAAAAGCCTGCCTAATTTGGCGCAAGCGATTCTGCAGGCGGGTAAAAAATATAATGAACGCTTCCTGCAAGAGCAGATCATTATGGCCGCGGCACTGAGCCTGATCGATCAGGACAATCTTCCTACCAGTGAGTCGGAGTTTAGCCAGACGCGAGATCGGGTGAGAGCCGATCTGCATGAACAGGCCAAAACTATTGCAGCCTTTGTCATAGAACTTCATCAACGCGTGCATCGCATATCGAAGACGTTGAACGGTAAGGTCTCATTAGAGACGGTACCGGTACTGAATGACATTCGTGCGCAACTTGATCGATTGATTGATAAAACCTACCTCACCGAGACGCCACCGCAGTGGCTGGCACATCTACCGCGCTACCTCAAAGCGATTGAAGTGCGATTAGATAAGTACCAAAGAACCCTACGCCAGCAGGTTTTGTGGTCGGATGAGCTGGTTAAATGGCAACAACAGTATGAAGCAGCCGTTGCCAAAGCGCGTGATACTGGCGAAGTGGGTAGCGAGTTGATCGACTTTAAGTGGTGGATCGAAGAGTACCGAGTCTCACTGTTTGCTCAAGAGCTTGGCACAGAATTTAAAATTTCTGAGAAGCGTCTTAAGCAGAGGTTCACAGAAGTTTCTGGATAATAGATCCATTAAAGAATTCTTGGCCTATACTTCATAAATCATTGGTTAGGCGCTAACGGATAATTAGGTAGTTTTTAATGAACGTTTTAAATAAGTTGTTGGCTCTTTTTGTACTGAGTCTGTCACTCAATTCGGTCACAGCAGTGGCTCAAGATTCGGAGTTAAATGACCCTTGGGAAGGCTTTAACCGTGGTGTCTTCAACTTTAATGAATCCCTAGATCGCGCCATTCTTAAGCCGGTTGCTCAAGGTTACCGTTTTATCATGCCAGATGTGGCCGAGCAGGGCGTCAGTAACTTCTTTGATAATCTGCGTGATGTGGTCACCTTCTTTAATAACGTTCTTCAGCTTAAACCCGTTGAAGCAACCCAGGATCTATCGCGCGTTCTCATCAACACCACCATCGGTATTGGTGGTCTGTTTGATGTGGCATCAGCCATGGATATTCCTAAAAACGATGAAGACTTTGGACAAACCTTAGGTGCATGGGGTGTTGAATCAGGCCCTTACCTTGTTCTGCCTCTGTTTGGACCTTCCACTGTTCGTGATGGGGTAGGTATTATTCCCGATATGTACCTAGACCCACTGAACCAGGTTGAGTCTGATGAGCTACGCTACGGCTTAAAAGCGCTGAAAGTGGTTGATAAGCGTGCGTCGTTGCTTGATCGTGAAGGGGTTGTTACGGGTGATCGTTACACGTTCATTCGAGATGCCTACCTGCAGAAGCGTGAATTCGAAGTCAATGATGGTCGTGTAGAGTACAACGCAGACGACTTCTAACAGCAGTTTACTTCACACCTTCGCAGGAGTAGTCTCGGTACTTAATATGTTGCTACTTGTTTGACGAAACCTGCGATGGATTCACAAGAGACTCGAATTTTAATCTACTCCTCGGATACCGAGACCATAGATGCTATTTTTGATCTTTGTGAATTGAGCCAGGTGGATGGTCTTAGATTGGCCACCTGCGCGACACTCGATGCCGTCGAAGATTATCTAGAACACCACTCTACCTCGCTTCTCTTTTTCGATTTCCACTCCTTTCCTGAAACTCAGCAACTCAGTGAATTAGCGCAACGAGTCAGTCCAAAACCGACCATCGCATTCATCTCTCAGCTTGAACAAAACACGCTCGTGCGAGCCCTTCGTAATGGGGCCGATGGTGTGTTCAGTCTTGATGAAGTGCGCAATGACCCGTTAAGTCTGGTGCGCTCATTAGATCGCCAACTAGACCGTGCCATCGCGATTGAATCGGCGCGCTACTTAAGAGATTCACTGAGCCAGAGTTTAGAAGAGCTAAAAGCCGATCAGGATGCGGCTGCGCAAATTCAGCAGCGACTGCTGCCGCCTACTCATCAATCGCTTGATGAATCGCTTAGCTGCGAATATCTGTTGCGACCCTCACTTCTGTTGAGCGGTGATTTTATCGATCTGATCCCCCTAAAAAACGATCAGTATCTCTTCTATTTGGCTGATGTGTCAGGACACGGAGCCTCGTCCGCACTGGTGACAGTACTACTGAAAAACATGACCAATCGCCTACAACGAGCCTACTTTAAAGGCGAAAGTGATCGGTTGGAGAATCCACAACAGCTGTTAGAGCACTTCAATAAAGAGATTCTACTGACCAGTTTTGGTAAGCACATGACGATGTTGATTGGTGTGGTTGATACCAAAGCCTCAAAACTGACCTATAGTATAGGTGGGCATCACCCCTCTATGGTGTTAGTGCAGGGCGATAAAGCGCACTACTTAGAAGGGCGGGGAATGCCAGTGGGGCTGTTTGAAGAGCCGCTCTATGAAGAGCACAGCTGCGAATTGGCTTCTGACTTCTCAATCTACCTCTTTTCGGACGGTATTTTAGAGATCATAAAGGGTGACAAACTCGAAGAGAAAGAGCAGAATCTGCTCCGGTTGTGTCAGGCTGAACAGCCCTCTCCAGAGACTTTGTTAAAACGGGTCGTAGATGAAGAGGCGGAGTTGCCTGATGATGTTGCAATAATGATGGTTTCACGTCGATGTTAACGACAGATGGCGGCTTGTTGTTCGCCTTTCAAGATGGCCACTATGTGGTCAAATTTATTGGGGATGTGCGTTTAACGCTCTGCTCAACGATAGATCAACACCTGCGCTCAATGCTCAGTCGAGATGATGTCACTCATACATTGATCGATCTGACCGAGACCACCAATATCGACAGCACCTCTCTTGGACTGATCGCAAAGCTGGCCGTTAAAAGCGCCAAATGTGATATGCCCCGTCCAACCATCGTTTCAACCAACCCAGATATCACCAAAATCCTATATGCCATGGGATTCGATCACATCTTCTTGCTTTTAGAAGAGCTACCCACCAGTAAGAAAGACCTGACCGAAGTGCCATTCGTTCAAGAGTCCGATGAAGCCGTGCGCGCTAAAATCATCGAAGCCCACCGCATTCTCATCGACCTAAACGACAAAAACCGAGACGAATTCAAAGGCCTAGTCGAAGTCCTAGAGTGCCAAAAATAACGCCTGCTCCACCGTAGGAGCGGTCTTACAAAGGCCGCGAATGCTCCAGATTTAAGTCCCATCGCCTCATCTACGATAAGGCTCCAACAGTTAAACCCGCTCCCCAGTTATAGCAGTCTTGCAAAGGCCGCGAAGCTCTCGATTTAAGTCCAAATCGCCTCATCTATGATAAGGCTCCAACAGTTCGATCCGATCCCTAGTTGGAGCGGTCTAGAATAGGCCGCGAAGTTCTCGGTTAAAGTTCCAATCGCCTCATCTACGATAAGGCTCCAACGTTTCCTCCCGTTCCCTAGTTGGAGCGGTCTAGAATAGGCCGCGATAAAAATAATCAAGCAAACCCAGAAATTTCATCTAAGCTAAACGTTTCATAGCAGTCAAGGATGAATGTATGAAACCGGGTACCAAAGCCCTTCGCAAAGGGCGAACCTCAATCCCTAATCAGATCTACCATCTAATCGCGACAACAAAAGACCGACGTCCAGTGTTTAACGATTTTCGGTTAGCCCGATCAGCGGTCTATGCTATCAATAGCCAACCAATATCCACGTTAGCCTACGTCGTGATGCCAGATCACATACATTGGTTACTACAGATGGGGCATGACGCTATTGATTTGGGAAAACTGATGCAATCAGTTAAAACATCCGTATCACGCAAGCATTATCTTCGTTTCAGCCACGGAAATATTTGGCAGCAAGGTTTCTATGATCATGCTATCCGCAGTGAAGAAATCATCGAAGATATTGCTAGATATATAATCTACAACCCTGTCAGAGCAGGGTTGGTGAAAACGGTTCGAGAATATAGTCACTGGGATGCTAAGTGGGTTTGAATATGAATCGCCTCGTTGGAGCACTTAGCCTTTCTCGTTGGAGCGGTCTTGCAAAGGCCGCGAAGCACTAGGTTTAAGTCCAATCGCCTCATCTGCGATAAGGCTCCAACAGCTCGAGCCGTTTTCTTGTTGGAGCGGTCTAGAATAGGCCGCGAAGTTTTCGGTTTAAGTGCAATTGCCTCATCTACGATAAGGCTCCAACAGTTAAACCAGCTTAGGAACGCGTTTTAGCTGATGTCTAAGGCGATGCTGTGCATGCTCGACAGAGATCGGGTAGAAGAAAACCTCGGTCCCAGGTGTGGCTTGGGCTAGAAGTGCTAGATCTGCTCGGCAGATCGAGCCGATCTTCATATATCCCCCGATCGTTTGGTGATCATTGAGCATAATGATGGGGTGGCCATCGGCGGGGATTTGAACGGCGCCTAGATTGATACCCTCAGATCGAATACCCCCTACAGGTGGCTTGATAGGGTTATCGGCTATCAATCGGCAACCCATTCGATCTGCCAGTGGAGAGACTTCAAAACGCGTTTTGAAAAAACGATCAAAAGCCTGCCAGTCATAAAGGTGGCTCTGTAACCCCTTCACTAAGCCCAATCGAATCGAGCGTTTAAACTGTGGAATCTGATCAACTGAGAGAGCCACCGAATCAGTGATGGTGGGTTTTGAAAGTGTGAGCTCATCACCAACCGATAATTCACTGCCCAAGCCCTCTCGGGTGCAGGTCGAGGCACTGCCAAAGAGTCTCTCTGTATCAAACCCACCCGATGCCGCTAAATAGAGGCGAGCACCCTCTGACGCGGGTTTGATTTCAAACCGATCACCTTTGTGCAGTTCAATGGTCTGATACTGGTCTACTGGAATGTCGTTAAGAAAGAGGGGTGCATTTGCGCCGGTGACGGCCAGACTGACCTCACAACCACTGGTAAACGCAAAACCACCCAGCGTGATCTCTAACAGAGGTTCAGATTCCGCATTACCCACCAAAGCATTGGCGCAGCGCATCGCCCACTTATCGGCCGCGCCTGATTCGGTTATCCCTAAATGAGCAAATCCGGTTCGTCCGTTATCTTGAATGGTAACCTGACCGAGTACCTTAGTGATCGTCCAGCTAGACACAGCTGCCCTCCGACAGAGACCAGTGTTCTGGGCACTGTTTGATCCGCTCAAATGTATCCTGATTGACGGAGACAAATCGAACCCGATCGGCAGGCTGAATCAGAGAGTAGGGTGCTTGAGTTGGATTAAACAGCTCAACCGGACATTGACCAATAATATTCCAGCCACCCGGTGACGCAGCAGGGTAGACAGCCGTCTGTTGATCGGCGATGGCAACAGACCCAGCAGGTACAGAGACTCTTGGCGTTTCCAGTCTTGGAGTTGCGATGCGTTGGTCTACTTCGCCTAGATAAGCAAAACCAGGAGCAAACCCTAGTGCAAAGGCTCGGTAGTCAGTACCGCTGTGGATCTTAATCACCTGATCAACTTCCAGGCGGGACTGTTGTGCCACACGCTCTAGATCCTGACCGACCTCTTCAGAGTACCAGACCGGTAGGTGGACTAATGTTGAGTTGATCGATTGACCGGCTTCTAAAGGCTCCTGTTGCAGAAGGATTAGAGCCTGTTTGAGCTCGGATTCACTAATTTTACAGACATCATAGCTCAGCAAAATAGAGCTATAGGATGGAACCAAATCGATAAGAATAGGCGCTAGTCGCTCTATAAGTAGTGAGTTGAGCTGCCCAACAGACTCATTTAATGAAACACTCAGCTCACCATCAAAGTAGATCATGATGGCGCACTCTGAGGCGGTCTCAAATCGCCACTGTGCCATTAGATTAGCGCTCGAATCTGTTGCACAACCTTAAGCGCCTCTGGATTATCACCATGCACGCAGATTGATTCGACAGGGAATATTAAAGGGTGGCTGTTTTCAGACAGGATAACCCCTTCCTCAACTAATCGAAGCACTTGATTAATTGCATCAGACGCCGCATGGACCGCATGGGCTTGGCCTCTGGAGACCAACTGACCTTGGTCAGTGTAAGCGCGATCGGCAAAGGCTTCAAAGATCAGTTCAACCTTTTTACGATCAGCCAAAGCCGAAAACTCAGTGTGTTTGTCGTTGGCTAATAGCATCAGTTTGAGTGGTTTTGAGCAGCGCTTGATAGCATCCAAAACAGTATCAAACAGCTCACTATCAGCCATCATATCGTTATAAAATGCACCGTGTGGCTTCACGTAGTGAATCGGGTATTGCTCCTCTTCAGCTATCTGACTGAGGGTATCGACCTGATGGGTGATCACCTCAATCAACTCTTCCCTAGGCAGAGTCATAGAGGTGCGACCAAAGTTTTCAGAGTCAGGGTAGGAGGGGTGTGCGCCTACTTCGACGCCGTACTCTTTTGCGAGTCGCAGGGTGTCGCGCATGGTCTTCAGATCGCCAGCATGCACGCCGCAAGCGATATTAGCCTGATCAAGCAGCGGCATAAGCTCAGCATCCATGCCAAGCAGTTTACCGTTAACGCGTTCGCCTAAATCTGCATTTAATTTCATGCACTCAGTTTAATCGCCCCCAACTTTTGAGTCTATCTACGACTACGTTGGAGCCTTATCGAAGATGAGGCGATAGAAAATCTAATAAAATAAATCGCGGCCTTTATAAGACCGCTCCAACAGGTGGTTTTAGTTTTATCGCAGATGCAGCGATTAGATCTAGAGTGATCCCAGCTTTAGCGAGCTTCCTCTAACTAATTGCAGAATCAAAAACTAATGTCTAGTATAAAGGTTCTATTAACAGGTCCAGCTAAAAGGTTTCTTAATGCGTTTCTCAGAAGATATCGTCCCGCTGAAGGATTTAAAGGTTAATCCAGGAAAAGTGGTCACACATACACAAACAGCCAAACGTCCTGTTCTGTTAACCAGTCGCGGTCGTGGTGTTGCTGTTATTCAAAGCTTAGCTGAGTTTGAAGAGCAGAGTGATCAGTTAGAGTTTGTTAAAGCCGTCGCTAAAGGTTTGTTGGAAGAAAAGCAGGAGAAAACTCTAACCCTCGATGAGCTTAAAGCGGATCTCGGGATCTAAATCGTGCAGATCAAATTCACTTACTCAGCTCGAACGGATCTAAAAGAGATATTGGAACACTTCAAATCTGAAGGTTTAGAGGTGAGAGGCGAAGAGATAGTGGGTGATCTTATTCACGCAATGGAGTTGGTGTTAGAAAACCCTAAAATGGGGCGAGTTGTTCCTGAGTTCCAAGTCGATACACTGAGGGAGCTCATCCGTCCTCCATATCGAGTCGTTTATCGAATCACAGAAAATTGGATTACAGTCGTCAGAGTTTGGCGCTCAGAGAGGTTGATGAAGCCAATTTCAGAGTAGCCTAAAATATCATCGCGGCCTTTGAAAGACCGCTCCAACCCTTAAGCTTTTGAAGCTAACAGCTTCTCTAACTTAACCTGATCGATCGCGAAGTTACGAATACCCTCTGACAGCTTTTCAGTCGCCATAGCGTCTTCGTTCATGCCCCAACGGAACGCTGATTCGGTTGGGCCCACTTTGGCATCCTGGCTGCTAGCATTCGCTGCAACGAGACGCTGTTCGATAGAACCTGTCGCAGCAGCTAGCTCTTCAAGTAGGCTTGGACCAATGGTGAGACGATCACAACCCGCTAAAGAGATGATCTCGCCGGTATTACGGAAGCTGGCGCCCATGACAACGGTGTCGTAGCCATTCGCTTTGTAGTAGTTGTAGATACGCGTCACTGACTGCACGCCAGGGTCATTATCACCAGTGAAATCAGCGTCAGGAGTCTGCTTTTTGTACCAGTCCAAAATACGACCGACAAAAGGTGAAATCAGGTAAGCACCAGCATCGGCACAAGCCTGTGCCTGAGCAAATCCGAATAACAGCGTCAGGTTACAACGGATGCCGTTCTTCTCGAGTTCACGAGCGGCTTGGATGCCTTCCCAAGTTGAAGCAATCTTAATTAGCACACGGTCTTTGCTAATGCCCTGCGCTTCATAAAGCTCAATCAGACGGTAGGCCTTTTTAAGTGTCGCTTGAGTATCGAAAGAGAAGCGTGCATCAACCTCGGTAGAGATGTAGCCCGGTACAATTTTAGTGATCTCACTACCAATCAAAACTGCGAGGTGGTCGGTCATGTTAGCCAGCTGCTCACTGTCACTTCCGCCCTGTACTTTAGCCCAGTTGATCGACTGTTCTAGCAGGTGAGCGTACTTAGGATCTTCACTCGCTTTTAGAAGCAGTGAGGGGTTGGTGGTCGCATCCTGTGGCGTGAACTGTCGAATAGCATCAATGTCACCAGTGTCGGCAACGACGGTGGTCATGGATTTAAGTTGGTCTAGTTGATTCATCTATCTCGTCCTTGTAGCTGATCGACTTAGAGTATCGTTACTCTGTTACAAATTTAAGAGCTTCGCGGAAGGTTTCAACACCCGCTTCGCGTTTATGTCCGTTTTCACTGAGATGGCGTCTAAACTGCTTACCACCGCGCTCGCCATGAAATAGTCCTAGCAAATGTTTCACCACACCATAGAGCGAATGGCCATTGGCCATGGCCCGTTCAATGTAAGGGATGAACTGCTCTGCCACTTCGGTTCTAGCAAGCGGTGTGCCAGTTTCACCAAAGAGTCTTGAGTCTACTTGGCTAAGAAGCGGGTAGGGGTTTTGGTAAGCTTCACGCCCAATCATCACACCATCTACATGCTGCAGGTGCTCTTCGCACTCATCCAGTGTTTTGATGCCACCGTTGATCACAACCTCTAACTCTGGAAACCGCTGTTTGATCTTATAGACATTGTCGTAGATAAGCGGTGGTACTTCGCGGTTCTGTTTAGGGCTTAAGCCATCCAGAATGGCTTTACGAGCGTGGATGGTGAAGCTGTTGATACCGCTTTCAGCAACCGTCTCAACAAACTGCTCTAGCAGCTCGTAGCTGTCGAGATCATCTATGCCTAAACGGTGTTTAACGGTCACTGGGATTGATACCGCTGCCTGCATCTCGCCCAAACACTCTTTAACTAATTGAGGGTGTGCCATTAAGCAGGCACCGATCATATTGTTCTGGACACGATCCGACGGGCAGCCCACATTAAGGTTCACCTCATCGTAACCCCACTCTTCGGCAAACTTTGTGCACTTAGCGAGATCCTCAGGATTACTACCTCCAAGCTGCAGAGCAAGCGGGTGTTCCTCGGCGTTATAGTCCAACCAGCGAGCAGGGTCGTTATGAATCAGTGCACCCGTCGTCACCATTTCGGTATACAGCAAAGTATGGCGAGACATCAGGCGATGAAAGAAACGACAATCACGCGTCGTCCAATCCATCATGGGAGCGACTGAAAATTTGCGGGAGAAGCTTGTTGTAGTCATTAAACACACCAAGGTCTGACCTTCGGTCTGACCCTACTCTCTAATTACACTGTATCTGTTGGAGCCTTATCGAAGATGAGGCGATCAGACTTGCAAGAATCGCGGCCTTTTCAAGACCGCTCCAACATCGGTTAACTCAAATCACCAAAACGCGCTGAAATATCGGCAAGCATTGGCAAATCACCACCATTTCGCTCACAGGTTACTGCCGCAGCATGGGCTGCAAATTTTATCAGTTTTGCCGCATCAAGGTTATCCAGATTATCAGGGCCACCTTGTTGGAATATTTCGTGAATTAATCCAGCCTGGAAGGTATCACCTGCCCCAACGGTATCTTTAACGGTAATCTTTGGTGCCGGTGAGTGGAAGTACTCTCCTTTGGCTCCAAAAGCATGCGCTCCGTCACCACCCTGAGTAACAAACACCCAGCGTGGGCCTAAAGCCAAACACGCTTTAGCGTAATCTTCGATGGAACTGCCAGGTGATAAGAACTCGATATCCTCATCGGACATCTTCATTACGTGAGCGATTTTGCCTAAACGATCAATCTTTGCCTGCCATACAGCGGGGTCTGGTTGAATGCTTGGGCGTACATTCGGGTCATAAGCAATTAACGCACCCGCGTTACGTGCCTCACTGGCAAACCACTCCAGTGTGCTTGCACCCGGTTCAACAACCGTGCTGTAGGAGCCTAACGAGATGGCTGTAAACAGAGAGGGATCTGGGCACTGCTCTTGAGTTAAAGAGACATCTGCACAACCATCGATGTAAAAAGAGTAGGCAGGGTGGCCATTTTCGTTGAGAGCGATCATCGCCAGTGACGTGTTGAGATCGCTACTGGCTAAGAACTTAGTCTCTACGCCGTTAGCAGCAAGGTGCCCCGCCAATTTTTGACCCAATGGATCGTTGGAGTTTGCGGTTAAATAACCGGTAGGGTTGCCCATGCGTGCTAGGCCGATAGCGACATTCAGGGGGGATCCACCCACCGTCGCATTTAATGTCACCTGACCAGTAGAGGCAGAATCGCCAGGGAAAACGTCATACAAGGCATCGCCGCAACACAAAAACATCAAAACTCCTTAAGTAGAGCGTTATAACGCTCTATAATGTCAAACTTTAGTTTTATAAGTGGATTTTAACCTCATGGAATGGTTGCTTGATAGTGCTGACGTAAAAGATTGGAAGAGAGTATCACCAACTGGCCTATTTTCGGCCGTTACGACCAATCCACTTCTTATTCAGAGAGCCGGTCTGCACTGCTCAATCGACACCTATAAAGCGCTGCTTGATCAAGCGATGGATCTAGGGTTTAACCACCTTCAGCTACAGGTGTTTGGTGATGATTGGGAAGCAATGGCGGAGAAGATTCTTTCGATCAGTGATAACACCCTCGTCAAA
Organism: Marinobacterium sp. xm-m-312; assembly: GCF_013283295.1. NCBI lineage: Bacteria > Pseudomonadati > Pseudomonadota > Gammaproteobacteria > Oceanospirillales > Oceanospirillaceae > Marinobacterium > Marinobacterium sp. xm-m-312. The sequence continues at coordinate 371,390 of NZ_WBYS01000001.1, forward strand.
ATCCCAGCCAATGAAAAAGGCTTCGCTCTGGCAACCCAATTAGCCGTGCCTGAGCGTACGACCATTACCGGTGTCTACTCAGTCCATTTAGGAGCTGCAGCAGAACGCCTAGGCGCTGCTTATGCTGCGCCTTATTATGCCCGATTGGCTGAGTCGAATCGTGATGTGGAAGTTATCTTAGCTGGCTTGCGCGCTGCCTGCCAGAATACAAAGATCCTAGTCGCAAGCCTGCGCTCGATCGATCAGTTCGAGCATTTGGTCACGCTCGGTCATCGTTGCTTTACGATTCCGGGTGCCTTGCTGAATGATCTATTGAGTGATGAGATGACGGAAGCAGCCATCGCGCAGTTTGAAGAGGCCGCGAAGAGCTGAAATGTCGGTTTAAGATCAGACAACAGTTCTTTATAATTCACGCCATTATTAATTTTCGGATCTATTAAGTTTATGACCGTTCGTACACGTGTTGCTCCATCTCCAACAGGCGATCCACACGTAGGTACTGCCTACATCGCACTGTTTAACCTTGCCTTTGCTCGCCAGCATGGCGGCCAATTTATTCTGCGAATCGAAGATACCGATCAGACTCGTTCAACGCCTGAGTCTGAGCAGGCAATCCTCGACTCTATGCGCTGGTTAGGTTTGGAATGGGATGAGGGTCCAGATGTGGGTGGTCCGCACGGTCCTTACCGTCAGTCTGAGCGAAAAGATGCCTACAAAGACTTTGCGATGCGTCTTGTTGAAGAGGGTAATGCCTTCATCTGTTACCGTACCGGAGAGGAGCTTGATCAGCTACGTGCATCTCTAAAAGAGCAGGGCATAAATCGTGCGCTTAAAGAGTGTGATTTGGCTCTTCCGACTGACGAAGTTGAGAAACGTCAGTCTGCGGGTGCGCCATTCGTTGTTCGTATGAAGGTGCCTCTTGAGGGTGTTTGTGAAGTCGATGATATGCTTCGCGGCACGATTGAGCTTGATTGGGCTCTTGTTGATGCGCAGATCCTTCTAAAATCTGATGGCATGCCAACCTATCACTTGGCAAACGTTGTTGATGATCACCTAATGGAGATCACCCACGTGATTCGTGGTGAGGAGTGGATTAACTCGGCGCCTAAGCACAAGTTGCTATACCAGTACTTTGGCTGGGATATGCCTCAGCTTTGCCACATGCCGTTGTTGCGTAACCCTGATAAGTCAAAGCTCTCCAAGCGCAAGAACCCAACTTCGATCCTGTTCTACAAACGCATGGGTTACCTACCAGAAGCGTTGTTGAACTACCTTGGCCGTATGGGTTGGTCGATGCCAGACGAGTCTGAGAAGTTCACTCGTGATCAGATGTTCGAAAACTTCGATATCCAGCGTGTATCACTCGGTGGTCCTGTTTTCGATCAGGAGAAGCTGAGCTGGTTGAACGGCCTATGGATTCGTGAAGAGTTGGATCCTGCTGCATTTGCCGCTGAGTTCCAGAAGTGGGCACTTAATCCAGAGTATCTGATGCAGATTATTCCACTGATCCAACCACGTGTTGAGAAGTTCACTGATGTGGCACCTTTAGCGAGTTTCTTCCTGTCGGGCATGATGCCAATCACCTTAGAGAGCTTTGCTCATAAGTCGCTTCAAGAGGAAGATGTTCGTCGTATTCTGCAATTTGCAGTATGGCATCTTGATCAGCAGCGCGAATGGGATCGTGACTCACTCTTTAATAGCCTAAAAGGCTTGAGTGATGCGATGGAGTTCAAGATCCGTGACTTCCTATTCCCGCTGTTTGTCGCGATTGCAGGTACGTCACAGTCTGTCTCTGTCGTAGATTCAATGTCGATTCTGGGTCCGGATATGAGCCGTGCTCGCTTGCGTCATGCGTTGGACATCGTCGGTGGCCCGTCCAAGAAGCAGACGAAGGCTTGGGAGAAAGAGTTTCGCTCGATCGTTTAATGAGAAAACCAGACAGGTTTAAATGCCTGTCTGGTGCTCAACTAAGATCTAAACCCCAACTGCTCAGAAATTCGCTCTCCCGTTGCCTTTAGGTCAGCGATCCACTCCTCTTTGCGTCGTTCGATAGGCGCTGAAACAGAAAGTCCTGCAGCCACCTTACCGTTGCGATCGTAAATCAGCACGCCAATACAGCCCACACCAATTTCGGCCTCTTCATCGTCCAGTGAATAGCCTCGTTCAACCGATTCGTGACAAACTCTTTTAAGGGCGTCTATGTCGCTAAGTGTGTTGCGAGTGTATGCAGGTAGGTTAGTTCGTTTTGCATAACCATCGATACTGGAGTCGCCTCCCAAGCCTAGCATCAGCTTTCCGACTGCTGTGACATGCAGTGGTGCACGGCTGCCGATCAGTTGGTTAACGTGCATCATACGATTAGGTGTCGCTTTCTCAAAATAGATAACGACATCGCCTTCGCGCAATGTCAGGTTCACCGTTTCGCCGGTACGATCACGCAGTGCTTCCATGTGGGGTAGGGCAACGGCTCTAATATCGACTTCTGAGTGCAAGCCGCTAGTCAGCTGGATCAGTTTTTGGCCAAGGCGATATTCACCATTACCACTGGCTTCAACGAATTTGTTGTCGCTAAGAGAGTGCAAAATACGGTGAACAGTCGATGGGTGAAGTCCCGTTTCGGCGCTAAGGATCTTTAATTTAACCGGTTTTGAGTAGCGAGCCAGTGCTTCTAAGATTTGAACAGCACGATCGATTACCTGTATTTTAGATCCGGAATTATCACTCATTTTGGGCTTCTCAATAATATTGTCATCTAGTTAGTGTATTTTTCATGATGCAGTAAGTTTTTCAAATAGTGAATATTTCATATTGTGAATTTATTTCAGAATGAAAATTATTATCTCTCTCGCACTCTTGAGAGATTAGCAGTTGCAAGGGCTGTTCGGTTTGATTAATATCCTGCTTGCTCTGATGGGGCCTTAGCTCAGCTGGGAGAGCGCTTCGCTGGCAGCGAAGAGGTCAGGAGTTCGATCCTCCTAGGCTCCACCAAATAAAAATGGCTACCGTAAGGTGGCCTTTTTTGTTTGAACTTCACTGAACTCGAACGTATGAATCTTTTATGATCTTTCTAAATCGTTCAGAGGTTGTAGACCAGTCTACAATGTCTACCGGCCAAACTAGGTCACACCGATCAAATGCGTCTTTGATCGAAGCAATTTTGCTCAAGCCAAGAGGGGTCTCAGTCATAATAGCTAAATCTAGATCTGAGTAGGGTCGAGATTTTCCAGTTACTCTGGAGCCAAATGCTATGACTGAAATGCCAGAGACTTCCGATTCAAGGATGCCTCTTACCGTTTCTAATTCGTGCTCACTGATCCGTAAATGATCTAGATTGAGTTCTGGCATTTGTTCGTTAATATCTTTTGCAGGTGAACAGCTTCATCAATAAATGCTGGAATTCCTTCCACTACTTGGATGGCAACGCTTTCGTCATAAGTATGGCTAGTTTTACCCCTCATCTCTCGATAAGTGCTCCAATCTGACCAGTTGCCTTTAATTAATTTCTTATCAGAAGCCGTGCGAATTAAACCCTGAAAACTGAGTTCATTAATACTGTCACTGTTGGCGGAACTCTCAACAAGGTACCGGCGAATCATCTTATGTGCGAGTTCGTACGTGAATTCAAAGCGTTGAATTAAACCGTCACGGACTTGATCGTCTGAGGTATCAAGCTGATAACGCTCCAATCCTTCTATTAGCTTCTTAAGAGCGTTGTTAAATGGTGTTAGATCTAATTCCATAATCATCACATTGTTTGAACTAAGTCTTATTTAAACACACTTTCCACTCAAATTGATGCCCAGACAACTTCAAATAGTTGCCCATAAAAAAGCCCCGGCAACTCAGTTACCAGGGCTCTTTCAAAGCAATTTCAGCTTATTGTGGGATAGAACCTTTTAGGCCTTCTACGTAGAAGTTCATGCTTGCAAGAGTACCATCATCCGCTGTTTCGCCTTCAGCCAACCAAGCAGAACCGTCTTGCTTGTTGATTGGGCCAGTGAATGCGTGGTATTCGCCAGAAGCTAGTGCATCACGTAGTGCGATTGCTTCAGCTTTCACGTCTGCAGGTACTGCAGACGAGATCTCGCCGATGCCAACCATGCCAGCGCCGATACCGTCCCAAGTGTTTACTGATTCCCAAGTACCGTCTAGAACTGCTTGAGTACGTGCGATGTAGTATGGTGCCCAGTTATCGATGATCGATGAAACGCGTGGCATTGGACCGTATTCAGCCATGTCAGATGCCTGACCGAAAGTGATTACGTTGCCCGCTTCCTGTGCAGCAGCCTGTGGTGCAGTTGAGTCAGTGTGCTGAAGGATAACGTCAGCGCCTTGCTCGATTAGAGCTTTAGCTGCATCTGCTTCTTTAGCTGGATCGATCCAAGTGTAAGCCCAAACAACGTTGAACTCGACATTTGGATTCGCTTTCTTAGCGTGGATGTAAGCCGAGTTAATGCCACGAATAACTTCTGGGATTGGGAATGAACCGATGTAACCAACTTTGTTGGTTTTAGTCATTTTACCCGCGATGTGACCCTGAACTGCACGGCCTTCATAGAAACGAGCAGAGTAGACAGATACGTTGTCTGCTTGCTTGTAGCCAGTCGCGTGCTCGAACTTCACTTTAGGGAACTTCTTAGCAACGTTGATGGTTGGATCCATGTAACCGAATGAGGTTGTGAAGATTAGATCAGCGCCTTGAAGAGCCATCTGAGTCATAACACGCTCAGAGTCAGCACCTTCTGGAACGCTCTCTTGGTAGATCGTTTCAACGCGATCACCGAAGTGCTTCTCAACCGCTAGGCGGCCTTGGTTGTGCTCGTAAGTCCAACCACCGTCACCCACTGGGCCAACGTAGACGAAACCAACTTTAACGTCGGCTGCGATTGCTGCAGAGCTAAGCGTGATCGCCGCAGCCGCAGTAGTAAGGATTGATTTAAGTTTCATAGGGTCTCCCTAGTGAGTTTTTTTAACCTCAGTTTGAGGCGTGGAACAGGCGGCCAAGGGAGGCGGGTGCCCCGTGATTCCCTTTTGCCGAAATAATGACCAGTACGAGAATTGTTATCAAAAACGGTGACATAGACAAGTACTCAACTGGAATTGCGACACCAGCTGCTTGCAGATTAAGCTGCAGCACGGTGATGCCACCAAATAGATAAGCGCCCAATAGTGCTCGCCAAGGCTTCCAGCTGGCGAATACAACAATTGCCAGTGCGATCCAACCCGCACCCGCTGTCATACCCTCGGTCCACTGTGGGACACGAACCAGACTGATGTATGCACCGCCCAAGCCAGCACAAGCACCACCGAACATGATCGCCATGAAACGGATGCGGATAACCTTATAGCCCAGGGCGTGAGCAGCATCGTGATTTTCACCTACTGCGCGAAGTACCAAACCGATGCGCGTGTACTTAAGAACAAACCAAACGGCTGCCACGATCAGAATAGAGATATAGACCATTGGATCGTGTGAGAACAGCATAGGCCCCAATACAGGGATGTCTGATAGAACGGGAATCTCGAAGGCTTGAAGGGTGGGTGACTTGATCCCTTCATAAGGTTTACCCAACAGCGCAGAGATACCTAAGCCGACTAAGGTTAACCCCAAGCCAGTCGCCACTTGGTTCGATTTAAAGAAGAGCACCAAGGTTGCGAAGATAGTCGATAGCAACGCACCGGCAATAGCCGCCGTTACAAACCCCAGTGCAGGACTAGTCGTATTAACGGCCGTTATAAAACCGACCACCGCACCGACAATCATCATGCCCTCAACACCAAGGTTAAGCACACCGGACTTCTCTACGACGGTCTCACCGATGGCAGCCAGCAAGATCGGAGTGGCTGATACCATTAAAGAGGCGATCAAAAGGACGGGGCTGATTCCTGAAAGATCCATTATTGAGCCGCTCCCAATCGAATTCGGTAGTTGGTAAACATATCCGTCGCCAGCAAGAATAGAAGCAACATACCTTGGAATAGCTGGATGGAGGCGCCGGGAAGTCCCAACATCAACTGTGCTAATTCACCGCCGATGTAAGTCAGTGCCATTAATAGACCAGCTAACAGAATACCCACTGGGTGAAGTCGTCCTAAGAAGGCAACGATGATGGCTGTAAAGCCGTATCCAGAGTTGAAGTCGATGGTGATTTGGCCTGCTGGGCCTGCCACTTCAAACATTCCTGCTAGACCCGCCAAGGCTCCAGAGAAACCAAGACAGAAGACAATTAGACGTGTCGTAGAGACACCGGCAAATTGGGCTGCTTTAGGTGCTTCACCCATTAGACGAACTTCAAATCCGCGAATGTGACGAGTCATCATGACGTAGGTAAAGATCACCGCAATAAATGCAGTGATGACGCCCCAGTGCATGCCGGAATTGGCAATCACTTCACCATTGAACGCACTTGGGTACTGTTGCAGGTTGCGTGAACCCGGGAATCCATATCCGTCAGGGTTCTTTAAAAGCCCTTGCGCTACGGAAGCTAGAATCGATTCAGCTACGTAGACCAGCATTAACGAGACGAGAATCTCATTCGTTTTAAACTTGGTTCTAAGAACTGCAGGGATCATAGCCCAGAGCCATCCGCCGAAAGCGCCAGCAATGATCATGGTGGGGAAAATAAACGGTGATTCAGCAGGGTAGACGGCCAGTGCAGCAGCGGCACCAAAGATAGCCCCCATAATGTACTGACCCTCAGCGCCAATATTCCAGATGCCCGCTTTAAATCCGACCGACAGACCAATAGCAATCAGAATCAGTGGGCCTGCTTTAACCAGTAGTTGTGGTCGTGAGTAGGAGGCGAAGTTCTCATCAAAGAGTGGATCCCAAAAGATGATGCGTATGGCTTCAAACGGATCTTTACCCAGGGCTGCAAACATAATGCCGCCGGCAATCATGGTAAGGATGACTGCGATAATTGGAGTCAGGATGGTGGTTGTTCGTGACGGCGCTAACCGTTTTTCAAAACGTATCACTGTGCACTCTCCTCAACAGAGGCAGTCGATCCGCCCATCATCAAACCTATTTGATCCATACCTAACCCTGCAGTGGGAACGATTTCAGAGAGTGAGCCCTCATTAAGCGCACAGAAGTGATCACTGATCTCTAACAGTTCATCCAAATCTTGGCTGATCACTACGACACCCGCACCATTATCAGCAAGGTCCAATAGTTTTTGCCGAATAGAAGCCGCTGCAGCCGCATCGACTCCCCAAGTAGGTTGGTTAATGACCAGCACTTCTGGCTTTTGCAAAACCTCACGGCCCACGACAAATTTTTGTAAGTTACCGCCTGATAAAGAGCCGGCTGGAGTGTGAGTGCCAGGGGTGCGCACGTCAAAGTCTTCAATAACCTCTTCGGCATAGTCATTGGCGCTAGACCAGTTCACAAAACCACTTTTCAAAAGCCCCATACGGCGAGCTGCAGTAATCACAGTATTCTCTTTCAGTGACATGGCAGGAGCGGCTGCATGGCCTAGTCGCTCTTCGGGTGCACTCAGAAGACCTAGCTGACGACGTTTGATAGGGCCTAGCTCACCGATGGGTTCGCCATTAAATTGAATGGCATTTGCGTTCGTTTTAAGTTCGCCAGAGAGTGCCGAAAGGAGTTCATCCTGACCATTACCAGCAACTCCGCCAATACCCAGTATCTCACCGGCTTTAAGGTCGATATTGATCGATTTAAGTGAAGTGCCAAATTGATCTTGTGAGGACGAAGAGAGGGCTTTAACAGAGAGTATGGTTTCACCAATATTTCGGCTGGATTTAACCGGGTTTGCAAAACTGGCACCCACCATCATCTCCGCCATCTCGCGAGCCGTGGTTTTTGACGGCACACAGGTTGCGACCTTCTCACCATGCCGAAGTACGGTCGCTTCATCACACAGAGCACGAATCTCTTCAAGCTTGTGTGAAATGTAAAGAATGGAGGTACCTTCCTCTTTAAGCTGGCGCAAAGTTTTGAATAGGATCTCGACCTCTTGGGGAGTCAGAACCGACGTGGGTTCATCCATAATCAAAAGCTCAGGGTTTTGTAACAAGCAGCGAATAATCTCAACGCGTTGACGTTCACCCGCCGACAGGGTCCCTACAATACGGTTTGGCTCAAGCGGTAATCCATAGGCATGTGAGACGAGCTCAATACTTTTGGATAGCTCACGTGGCTTGGGTGCGTCATCCATGCCCAGTGCAATGTTTTCAGCAACGGTTAATGCATCGAAAAGGGAGAAGTGCTGAAACACCATCGCAACACCTGATGAGCGAGCCGCGTTGGGCGACACTGGCGAGTAGTCGGAGTTGTTGAGTGTCATTTGGCCAGAGTCAGGTTTAACCAGGCCGTAGATCATCTTAACCAGTGTGCTTTTACCGGCACCGTTCTCACCTAAAAGGGCATGAACTTCGCCCTTGTTGATTTCGAAAGAGACATTGTTATTGGCGACAACACCCGGGTATGCCTTCGTCAGGCCATTAATCTTTAAGAGCGCATCTGCCATTGAATCGCTTTCTCTTGGTGGCTGAAAGAACAGTCGCTGTCTGACTGCCTGGTTAACAATTGAATAAGAATACCTAGGGAAGGAACAGATGTCATCACTCTGTCACTGAGTGATTCTATATTTAGGGGTTAGATAAAGTATTTGGTAACTGGGAAGGTTTTCTTAGTAATTTTAGGCATAAAAAAACACGACGCGTGGTCGTGTTTTCTCTAGATGCTCTCTTTGTACCTAATGAATGGTACCGATGGTCGGACTTAGAGACTGCCCAAGTACACCACCTTTCCTTGCAAAACATATACTTACATACCTTAGGTTCACCCTCAAGAGACCTTTTTGTGTCTACGGTTTTGTCTACGGATAAGTCCCTTTACCCGTAGGACGCTCTAACTCTCTTTCTGAGCTAAATTCACCGAAAATCTTTAAGACACTCATCAATTGAATCGGATAATGAGTAACCCCCCTTCACCCTGGGCTTTATAGATTTGTACCAATCATCAACAGGGCTGCTTTTCTGACTTAAAGGCATGCCACGATACATTAGCAATGGATTTACTTGCACTAGGCTCAATTGCTTAGGAAGCCGTGTTTTAACGTTGCGCAAGAAATTGAATCTGGTCAACTCAAGCTTAGCTTTTCTATAGGCGTCTCCAACGTATGCCGTCAGGTCACTAATGTTTACCAAACAGTAATTTCTTCCTAATACATTATCTTGTAGATAAGTAAGGTATTTGCGCGCAGCTTTGCTAAGGTTCTCAGTCAAAGCATAGGACATGCGATCGACAGTTAACTCCATATGTTGATAGGTTTTAAAATAGAGCCTGACATGGTCTTCCTGAGAAAGAGACCATATTGGATGGGACTGTCTAAAGTTGACTACTTCGTCCTTTAAATTGCATGGTCTAACATCTAGAACCAAACCAGTATTAATTGAGTAGGTTACTAGTTGTTCATTTGCTTCATTATCTAGACAAACTTGTGATGCGATATCTGGCTCTCCTTCCTGCTTGAGACATTCAACGATCTTACGCTGCATAGAATGGTTATATCTTCCCCAAGATCGTTCTTCATATGGAAATGTTGGTTCTGCAACTTCAAAAACGGAAGCATCTAGTCTACAAGTCAATTTTTTATCCCCTTTAGTATCTAATTGAAAGAAACTAGAAAGTCAGGTTTCATGCGGGTTGCAATGATTTAAGTGTTCCATATAGAGAACACTTACGAGCTAACTTTCTATCGTTAGGGGAACTTAAGAATCTGAATTTCAATCTACTTGCTAATTAGTGCTTGCGATTTTTGATAGGGTGAAGGGGGGTTACTCATTATCCGATTCAATTGATGAGTGTCTTAAAGATTTTCGGTGAATTTAGCTCAGAAAGAGAGTTAGAGCGTCCTACGGGTAAAGGGACTTATCCGTAGACAAAACCGTAGACACAAAAAGGTCTCTTGAGGGTGAACCTAAGGTATGTAAGTATATGTTTTGCAAGGAAAGGTGGTGTACTTGGGCAGTCTCTAAGTCCGACCATCGGTACCATTTATTTGGTATAGATTACAGAGAGACACTTTAGAAACCTTGAGATCCCTTAAGGTATCCCATTGTTTTCCTTGCGAATCCTCATGATCCGCGTCCAAGGAGTAGACAATGGGTCCCCAAAGGTAGCTAGTGTTACTTGCCCAATATTTTCCTAGTTACTAGCGTGATATAAAGATGAACCAAGCTCTTCAAATTTACCTGACATCTCTTTCATACCATGTGCTTTGATATCAGCATATTCTTTTACTTCCTGGCTGATCTTCATTGAACAGAATTTAGGACCACACATTGAGCAAAAATGGGCTACCTTTGCTGCGGGTGCAGGCATCGTTTCATCATGAAACTCTCTAGCCCTGTATGGATCAAGCGAGAGATTAAATTGATCTTCCCAGCGAAACTCAAATCGAGCTTTTGACAGGGCGTTATCTCTAACCTGTGCGCCAGGGAAGCCTTTAGCGAGATCAGCGGCGTGAGCTGCAATTTTATATGTTATCAGCCCGTCCTTCACATCCTCCTTGTTAGGTAGACCTAGGTGTTCTTTCGGGGTCACGTAACAGAGCATAGCGCATCCATACCAACCAATTTGAGCTGCACCAATCCCTGAAGTGAAGTGGTCGTAACCAGGTGCTATATCCTGAGTCAGAGGTCCTAGAGTATAAAACGGTGCTTCATGGCAATGTTCTAACTCTTCAGTCATATTTTCCTGAATTCGCTGCATCGGAACATGACCAGGACCTTCGATCATGACCTGAACATCATATTCCCAAGCAATTTTCGTCAACTCACCGAGTGTTCGAAGCTCACTAAATTGAGCCTCATCGTTCGAGTCCATGATTGAGCCTGGACGCAGCCCGTCACCGAGAGATAATGCTACGTCGTAGGCGGCACAGATCTCACATATCTCCCGAAAGTGAGTGTAAAGGAAGTTTTCTTGATGATGAAAGAGACACCATTTAGCCATAATGGAACCACCGCGAGAGACAATCCCTGTTAAACGATTGGCAGTCATAGGTACGTATTCAAGAAGCACCCCTGCGTGGACCGTAAAGTAATCTACGCCCTGTTCTGCTTGTTCAATAAGCGTATCTTTTATGACTTCCCAACTAAGGTTCTCTGTAATCCCGTCAACTTTTTCTAGTGCCTGATAAATGGGTACTGTTCCGATGGGTATGGGTGAATTACGAATAATCCATTCACGCGTCTGATGGATGTCATCGCCAGTTGATAGATCCATCAATGTATCCGCACCCCATCGAGTTGACCATACAAGCTTTTCTACCTCCTCTTCTATTGAAGAAGTAACTGCTGAATTACCAATGTTAGAGTTCACTTTTACTAGGAAGTTGCGCCCAATAATCATAGGTTCAGACTCAGGATGGTTGATGTTAGAGGGTATAATAGCCCTGCCTTCTGCAACTTCTGTACGCACAAACTCTGCTGTTATTTTTTCAGGAATATTGGCTCCGAAGCTCTCACCTGGATGTTGTTTACGTAGCAGCTCGCTTTTTATCGCTTCCAGGTTTTGATTTTCACGGATAGCGATAAACTCCATTTCTGGGGTGATGATCCCTTTTCGCGCATAGTGCATTTGAGTAACACATTTGCTCTTCAAGGCTTTGCGAATACGAACTCGTTTTTGAAAACGCTTTGCTTCTCCTCGAATATCTATCTGTTGTAAGCGAGCATATTCAGAACTTAAAACATCTAAGACCTCTGTGTCTCCACGCTCAGTGATCCATCCCTCACGAAGAGGCTCAAGCCCTTCTGTAACGTCTATGTGCTTATTGGGGTCCGAGTATGCACCCGCTGTTTCGTAAACATAGATAGGTTCGTTCTGCTCCCAATTTGAGGCATCTTTCTCATCAGCTATCGGTGTTGGATTACAACTAATTTTTCGCATGGGAACTTGTATGTCCGCTCGAGATCCTTGGACATAGATTCTCTCCGAACCCGGCAAAGGGTTAGATGATAGTGAGTAGATAAAGTCTCTCGCAGACTCTTGAGCTGTTTGTGAGCTGGTAGGTTTTGTATTTTCTGACATAAGCACTCCTGAACTAACTGGATTGCTTGTCGAGTGGTATCGAATAGATACGTGGCGACCCAAGATAAGGGTGACTGCAGAATCAAGAAATCTTGTTCCCTACGCGGGTTCTAACCCGTTCAGGTTCTGCGGATCCCGCACAATGTGCGATCTCAGCCAATAAGGCACTCCGACAAGTTTTTTTAAAATAAACACAAAAATGAAACAAATCAACAGAGATCTATTTACAAATGCGAGCGTAAAAAATACATTGAAAAAAGACAGGGGCGCCAAAAGGCTGAGAAGCACCCTTAGTACCTGAACCAGATAATGCTGGCGTAGGGAGTCGAGAATCCACTAGTCATAAAGCTAGGATTCCCCGTCTCTCTGTGGCCTTGGAGAGACCATGGAAAATATCGGACACTACCTTGATCAGATGCGTTCTGCATCACCACTAGTTCACAACATCACTAATTTTGTAGCCATGAACAGTATGGCAAATGTTTTGCTGTCTGCTGGTGCATCACCAGCTATGGTGCATAGCCTAGAAGAAGTTGAAGACTTTGCCGCAATTTCAAATGCACTGACTGTGAATATTGGAACCCTGGAGCCTGCTTGGTTGGAAGCTATGTGTAAAGCAGCCAAGCAGATGAATTCTCAGAGTAAGCCCTGGGTATTTGACCCTGTAGGCGTTGGTGCAACCAAGTATAGACAACAAGCCTCTAAACAATTACTGGCTATAAAACCAACCGTAATACGTGGTAATGCGTCTGAAATCATGGCTCTCGCTGGTCTTGAAAGTTCGGGCCAAGGCGTTGATGGGCGAGATTCAGTAGAGTCAGCTATTGATGCAGCATGCACCCTAGCTAATCAGCTCGGATCTGTTGTCGCAGTTACGGGGGCGATTGATGTCGTCACTGATGGTGAGCGAACTGTAGAGATCCCTCATGGCAGCTATTACATGAGTAAAGTAACGACTATGGGCTGCTCTTTGAATGGCGTTATTGCTGCGTTCTGTATTGGTCAACCATCATTTGAAGCTACTGTTTCAGCTTTAACGTACTTCGGTATAGCGGGTGAGATTGCAGAGAATAAATGTAAAGGCCCTGGTTCGTTCTGGGTAGAGTTCATAGATACACTTGCATCTCTGTCTGGGGAGGCAGTGACTAGTCGTTCACAGGTTACATTGTGAACAGACTTGGCCCTATTTATGTCATCACCGATACTGAATCACCCTGGTCTATTAGAGATCAGGTTAACTTTGCGGCTGAAGGCGGTGCGCATTTAATTCAGTATCGTGACAAACATATCAGTGATGCTGGCTATTTCAGTAAAGCAGTTCTGCTTATGAAAGACCTCAAGGGATATGATTGTGAGCTAATTCTGAATGACCGAGTAAACGTGGCTAAAGAGTTGCCTCAGTGCGGACTTCATGTAGGTCAGAGTGATGGTGAATTAGCTGCTATCAAAGCATCACTTGCCCCAACTCAAATTTTGGGTCTGTCCATTGAGCATAGTTCTCAAATCAATGAAGCGAATCAGCAGATTGCTGATTACTTCGGTATAGGCCCTATCAGAGCAACTCAAACAAAGTCAGATCATGCTCCACCTATTGGGTTTGATGGTTTGAAAGATGCTGTCAAGCAGTCATCTATTCCAACATATGCGATAGGAGGAATGTCATCATCTGATATCCCTATTCTTAAATCTATTGGAGTTTCAGGTATAGCAGTTGTATCAACAGTTACACGTTCGGATGACCCAAAACAATCGGTAGAAAACCTTAGAAAAGAATGGAGCAAAACATGATCAAGAACATTCTTACTATTGCTGGCTCAGACTCATCAGGTGGGGCGGGCATTCAAGCAGATATTAAAACTATCTCTGCATTAGGTGGTTACGCAATGTCGGTTATCACAGCAGTGACTGCACAGAACACCTCTGGGGTTAAGGCTGTAAAGTTGATAGAAGCTAGTTTAATCAAAGCTCAGCTAGATGCTATTTTTGATGATATTCGTGTGGATGCCATAAAAATTGGAATGCTGGGATCAACCGAAATAATTACAACTGTCGCAGAATGTTTGAAAACCAAAAATGTTCCTATCGTTTTAGATCCTGTGATGGTCGCCAAAAGTGGTGATCCTTTGTTGGATTCAAATGCCGTAAATGCACTAAAAAATTCTCTTCTACCACTAGCCACTTTAATAACGCCAAATCTTCCGGAGGCTGCTGTGCTTCTGGGTCAAAAAGAAGCTATTAGTAGAGCTGAAATGGAAGCTCAAGCCAAAGACCTTTTGAATCAAGGAGTAGAATCCATTTTACTTAAGGGAGGGCATCTAAAGGGTAAAGACAGTCCAGACCTTTTAGCAACCGACGGCAGTCTGATATGGTTAGAGGAAAAGCGTTTTGAAACGAAAAACACTCATGGAACAGGATGCACTCTTAGTTCAGCACTAGCCACCCTTATTGGTAAGAATTACTCGATCCAAGAAGCCATTTTAGAGTCTAAAGGTTATATTACCAACGCTATTAAAGCAGCAGATAGGCTTTGCGTAGGCAATGGTCATGGCCCCACTAATCACTTTTGGAGTCTTGCAGAATAATAGTTTGAACCTAACTTAGTTACTTCAACATAGCAGTTGTCTGTATTCGACCCATAAGAGACACTTCGCGTAAACTCTGCAGCTCAGTCAAAAGGAGAAGCTAGTTATTCTTCAAGTGTAACTATTGATGTTTTTATATCGCCTTTCAATCTAATGACAGGTTTAGGTTGCATGATTTGATGGAAGTTATCTTGAAGGTAAAAGTAATGCGGAAAAAATCACTTAGACTTACCTTGGCCAGTGTTTTATTTGTTGCTGCATTTGCTGCTTATGCACACTCTGGTGCAACTGGAGTTGTTAAGGAGCGAATGGATAATTTTAAGCAGGCTAAGAAATCCATGAAAACCATCAAGCAGGCGATTAAAGCTCCTGATTTTCAAACAATCACTTTAGAGTCGGAGAAGTTGGTAAAGTGGGGGAATGAAATGCTTAACTATTTCCCAGTGGGTTCAAACCAAAAGCCATCTGAAGCTATGCCATTAATTTGGCAAGAGTGGAGTAGATTTGATGCGCATCGTCAAACTTACCTATTAAATTCAATTACCCTAGTAGAATCCGCCACATTGCAAGATCTCGATGCTGTTAGGGATGCATATGGTGAATTAGCGAAGTCCTGTAAGGCTTGTCATGACAGGTACAAAGATTAAATAACTATGTTCCAAATTAAGAGTTTGAATCACACTGTAGTCATCGTTATCAGTGCCTTACTTGCAGTGTCACTATTTCTATATTTCAGCTTCCAGCAACCAGATGAGCGTATCCCCTACAAAGATGCAGAGGCTGTAGCGAAGGGAAAAGCAATTTACTTCGCTGAGTGTGCTTCCTGCCACGGCTCCAGTCTGGAGGGCCAAGTTAATTGGAAACAACGTGATTTAAAGGGCTACTTACCCGCTCCACCGCATGATGAGTCAGGACACACTTGGCATCACGATGATCAGCTTTTGTTTAAGCTTACTAAATTTGGTGTACAGGCAATTGCAGGCAAAGAGTACAAATCAAATATGCCAGCGTTCAAGAAAAAGCTAACAGATGAGCAAATTTGGCATGTTTTAGCTTATATTAAATCTGAGTGGCCTAAGGACTTGGCTCAACGACATACAGAGATGGTTAACAATAAATAACGTAGAGGAAATTACTATGAATAACATTAAATTGTATGTTGAAGGGATGAACTGCGGAGGGTGCGTATCATCAATTCAGGAAGCATTGGCTGCAGATACTGCAATCAGTGAGGTCAGTGTAGATCTTGATAGTAAAACAGTTTCACTGGCGACAGAAAAACCCATAAATGAAGTTCTAAGTCTACTCCAAGATGCAGGCTATGAATCTGAAGTGGTAAATCAGTGATAAATAAAAGTTTAAAAATGCTTCTTTGTTCTTCGTTTGTTCTGGGGTTAAGTGTTCCAGTACACGCAGGTCATAAAGAGAATCACGTCGATGTTAAAACTGGTGCGCTGAGCGATAGAGCCAAGTTTGGCGCCAAAGTATTCAAGGATAACTGTGCGCAATGCCATGGTGAAAATGGATCAGGTAGTGATAAGGGACCTCCTTTAATTCACTCAATTTACAATCCAGGGCATCATTCAAATCAGTCTATTGTGAGTGCTATTAAAAACGGTACACGGCAACATCACTGGCCATTTGGTGATATGCCTGCACAAGAACAGATTACATTCATGCAAGTTCCTGCAATCATTCAATATATACGTGAAATGCAGGAGATAAATGGAATCAAAACGGTTCCACATAAGATGTAAAAAGATTGTCTGGGCGTGGCTCATGGTTATTTTTTGTGAGCCACAACTGAATATTCTTTAGCTGACGACTGTTTATGACCTTCAGACGTCACTACAAATTAATTGGTTTGCCACAGTCGAAAAGTACGAAGTTAGGCTCAGAAATAATTAGCGCCTAAAGTGCTAATAAACTTATACCCTGCAAAGCCACCAAACATTAAAAAAAGAACTCCACCTGCTCTGTGCAGCCAATGAAGCGGGATTTTTCTAACAAGAGCTTTACCCGCCCAAATTCCTAATACGGATATCGCAATCAAACCTAGGCTACCGCCAATCCAAACGGATAGAGCATCCATAGTGGTTGATAATGCCGCTACAGCTATTTGGGTTTTATCACCAAACTCTGAAACTAAAATCATTAAAAAGGTTGTTATGAAGATACCATGACTCGCTTTCTCTTCTAGCTCAATATCTTCCTCATCTTCGGTAGCTCTAAGTGCCAACACACCAAAAACGATAAACATCACTGCTACAGTCGCTAAAATTATTGATTCAGGTACCAACGCCGCTATGGTTGAACCAAAAATAACAGCTAGCAAGTTTAAGACTAGAAATGCTATTGCTGCACCCCAAAATACTGGCCAATGACGGTAGCGTGTAGCAAGCGCCATACAGACCAACAGACTTTTATCGCCAATTTCTGCTAGTGAAACTAAAGAAAATGTAGAGACCAAAGTTGTAACAAACTCAGACTGAATCACAATAGGAGCCTTATGGAGTTTTAAAGATTCTAATCTTTTCAAAAGAAACTTTTTAGTTAATTCGTTACATTAAATTGATCTTCATAATATGGCTACTTTGTGCCGTTAGTCGTCATCATTAACGCGCATAGCTCTGGTCATCCAGTTGTGCAAGGTTTTAAGTGGGTAGCCATTACCATAGCCTTGCCCAACACTTTGAACACTCCAGCCACCTAACTGGTCTATAAGTTCTGAAGGTGCATCTGCTGCTCTCAATCTATCTCTAAAACTGTGGCGTAGTCCGTGAATAACGGCGTCCTTTCCTGCAATTATTTTTATCCACTTGTTCAAAGCGGCGCTTGCAGAGTTTGTTTTACATTCATTTTGGTTTGCATATCTTGGGAAGCAAAACTCATTTAGGGGGCTCTCTAGGAGTCGTTTAGCAGCCCACAATGAAGACCTTACGAGAGGAATAACTCTAGCGCTTGCAGAGGTCTTTAAGGGCCTGTGTGAGTGCTTTTGGATTATGATATGCGGTGTTTCTGCTTCAAGGATAATATCTGTTCTAAGAAGCCCTACAGCCTCTCCTAAACGTATACCTGTGTCGCTTATGAGAGCTATGAGATGTCTTAGGTCATCATCTAAAACCATGCATTCCTGTTGAATCTTTTTGATGCTATCTAATGGAATGGGCAGGCGCTTATGCTTATCACTATCATTAGCAAGGTAAACACCTTGGAACGCGTTATTACACTCAAGACCAAGCTCATTAATTGCAAAAGACACAACGGCTTTAATACACGTGAAATTACGCTGAATGGAACTCATTTGAAGCCCACGTTCAAGCAGCCAGTCTCTTAGTTTGGATGCGTCTGCTGTTGTGTATTGGTCTAAGCAGCGAAGACCCAAGCATTCTTTCAGATATCCTATGGCTCTCTTGGTATGGCTAAAGAAATACTTTCCTTTACTCCGCCCCTTAACTGAAAGGTAAGTCTCCATAGCTTCATCAATTGTAGGAAGAGTGGAGTCCAGGTTGGTTGTTGCTTGAGAGGTCAGTAGGTGTGCTGCAGGCACGTTCATCTCCTTAAGACGCAGACCTAGCCAGTAGTCATCTAAGCGAGATGAAAGAAGTTTAGATGCTGTTGCTGCTCGTGTAGATGATTTGGTGCGAAGGCTCTGAACAATCCTTGAAGACTTGTAGTGGTGTCTAAGATCGCTAGGAACAGCTCTAGAAAAATAATAGATAGAGTCTTTAACGAAGGTGTACGAAGGATGCTTTTGTGTATACGCCATTGTCTACTCCTTGGACGCGGATCATGAGGATTCGCAAGGAAAACAATGGGATACCTTAAGGGATCTCAAGGTTTCTAAAGTGTCTCTCTGTAATCTATACCAAATAAATGGTACCGATGGTCGGACTCGAACCGACACGCTTTATAGGCAACGGATTTTGAATCCCACAACATTGGTTGTCACAGTATTAGTATGGTTGCTAAGTGGCTGTTAGTAAAGGATTCGGTTGTTTCTGGTTTTCTTGCGTTTCTGTAGGTTTACGACAAATTACGTCAAAAACTAATCATCCAATGTGTGTATCAACGGCTCGTGTTCCTTCGTCAGAAGCCCATCAGCGGCTCTGTAAGCATTAGCTCCAATCACTAGGGTACTTAGTGATGTGAAGACTAAAATGTGTGCACAAGCCAATGTGATCAGGGTGAAGCTCCATCTACCACCTTGTCGTTTGTACAGCCATATAGCTCGATAAAGCACGATGCTGAAAGTAAGACTCACTGTGAGAAGGAGAACCCCTTTATTGAATATTGACCAAAGCAGATCGTGATCACTACTTGATGCTCCGTAAAGGTTTCCCATGCCGTAGTTAATATTAAGCACGCCAAGTATGAACGAGCCAATGAAACCGACTGCAACGTATCTATTGAAGGCAGATCTGCCCTGAATGAAGCTCTTGATCAATTGATATACCTTTCGTTAAATTCCGAGACGTGCTTTGAGTATGTCCTGCATCACGTCCTTTTCTAGGTTGTGCCGCTGACCTTCAAGTACATACACATTATTCTCACCGATTATTTCAGCATACGTAGCTAGCAACGGTGGATCGTAAAGTTCATCCTCCGTTCCAACGAATATTGCAGTACGCTCGGGTAGATTGATTCGTCTCTCTTTGACTGCATTACTTACTCGAACCGTAGCTGGTGGACGTGAGTAGTACATGCGGTCTTTAGTCATAGCTTTACCCAGCACAGGTGACAGAAGTACTAACTGTTCTAACTCATGCTCGAAGTCGATAAGGGACATTAGGGTGAGGTAAGCACCATAAGAGTTAGCTATCAGTGTGCCGGATCCATGATCGGTTATAGCTCTTCTTATCTCAGCTATCTGTTCATCAACATTTTGTCTAAGGAATGGAACACTGACAGATACGCCTGAATAACTTGGTACTAGTGTGCTGATATATCCACCTAGCCTCTTAGTATGGTCACCACCTCTACCAGTAATGTATAGCACTTTATCTGTCACTAGGAGGCTCCGTTGGATAAAGTCTGTTTAAAATCCTGAACAATCTCGTTGTATCTAGCTTTAAGCTCATCTTGAACAAACGGTGCTGTGTCATGAAAACCTCCAGGCCTCCACCAGTCGACATGAAGTTGAGCTACCGCCTCAGCCACTCATAATTCTTTACGAGTTGCATGAGGCCATATGCCATACCAGTAAGTGGATATGAGTGAACCGAACTCTTCCCAATAGACGAACTCAGGGTTTTTTTCTATCTGTTCCATAGTACTGATGGAGAAAGGGTAACCTTTTTCCAACACTCGCATTAGGCGATCTGGCTGATCTAAATATTCAAACCAGTCAGTTACAGCTAGCTTCTCTTTCCACTCATCTAAGTGTACTTGGCAGTAATCTTTTCTTGGTATTTTCATAATTGCAAAGATCCAATCTTTAATAACACGATTGAACATAACTAGTGTTGATGATGTAACTTTGAACTAAACAAGTCCTTTTGCATGGATAAGATATTATGTGAATGCTATACATATACCTGCCTTAAACCAAGTTACTGTCATAGGGAGAAATATGGATTACAGATTTGATAGTAGTATCAAGCCTTGCAAAGGAGAGGAATATTATGAGCGAATAGCTGTATGAACGGATGGATAAGGTTGTGGGTATTTATATCGATTACGTGGACATTCCTCATTGGAAGCATTTGGTTTGTCGATCAATCGGATTATATTTTTCAAAGAAAGTATCACTCGTCGTTTAGCTTCGAATTTTTTAAGTTTCTTCCAAAGGAAGCGCGGAGGTATGTAGGACTATCTGAAACTTCAGAACCAAGTTTGGAAGCCAAACTCAACAGAAACTCATTGAAGATCTCTAAAGGAGTGTTCGAGTTTGAAATTGAGTCTGATGTAACTGACGGGATTCCAACCATACTATGGAAAAACTGGGAGCAATACATAAATGGCCCAAGAAGTGAGCAAAACATTTATCTAGTAAGAGATTGGTGGAAGAAGGCAACGATATATGCACATAGGCACCGTGATGATTCACTGATTTTTATCGAGAAGATAAACCAAGATCGGTGGTTAAAAATTTTTGAAAGCACCAAGCCATTTGCTTTGCTTATATTCTTACCAATACTGATATTATTTGCATTAGGTGCTGGGGTTGCATGGGTCAGAAGAGGTTTTAAAGCACAATGAATTATTCTGTCTCTACTGAGACATATACTCATTTGATTGATTGGATTTCATGCTTACCGCAGTACTTCGTGCGTTATTAATGAAGGCATTCAAAAGTATAGTGTTGATATGTCTAATTAACCTCAACAAATAAGAGCTTTACTTCTTTGGTGTCACGCCGAGACTCAACCCATTCATCGATTTCCTTCATACACTCATCCTTGTCAGAACCTCTGGAAATGAACTCATCTTCGTCCAGCTTGACTTTGTATCCTTTGAACTCAACTGGCTCTGGCTGGATACCCATAATGTAGATGTTCACAGGCTGGTTATGCGGTGTTTCTGACTCAAGACGAGACAGTCTATTGGATAGGGACGATAAGCTCACTGAGGCGCCTCCAGAGCCGCTACACGACGCTCTAACTCATCGACCTCTATAACCTTGGCTAAAGCTGTAACGGACTGCATAAGCACTGCTCCGACGTCTGCAGGGCAATCACCAGATGCTACGGAGCTAAGTATGGCGCCAGCCTTCTCGACAAGGGTAGTCGATTCTGAACCAAGATCAGGAATAGTTACTGTTGCTGAGGATTGTTTGGGTATTGGTGCTGTTCGGTTTAGGATGATCTTAGCGGCCGCCAAATCACCCTGTAAGGCCTTCTCAACGACTTTCTCTATTATCTCAGGCGTTGCCTCATGCAGACGCTGACGTAGCTCAGGAGCAAGCACAGGTGGCCTGCCTTTAGGGTTGCCAGAATGCCCTTTAGAGAAGCGGCCATTCGTGCGATCTGTTAGTGCCTGTTTATCAGTCATGATGATATTGTAGCACGTTAGTAACACCTAAAACCTCGACCTCAAAGCATCGGTTTTACTCTGTAGAGATTAATCTTACAACCTACCGCAGGGTATTCTGGTTCACCTGTCAAATAATCCGCTGACGTAAAAGTAAATGTGTCGCCGGTCCTACCGGAATAATCGGTGGTGAGACGCTTTGCACACCGATCAACACCGTTGGCGCAATTGTGGATTATCTCCAAAGACACCCAAGACTTTCCATCAGTTACAGTTATTGCTAATTCCTCTGACGGCCCCACAGTCAGTCTTGACTTAAAAATCTCTTTTGCTGGGTTAGTAGATGAGCGTTTAAGCTGTATAACCCCTTTAACAAGCTCGGTAGTTTTGCTGACATTGTGACAACTTTCATGAATAGCCCAAGCACCACTGAAACCGCCCTTTGAACTTACGATGTTACATGCAGGCCGCTTAGTTTGGCTAAGCGTATTAATCAATTGCTCAAATGCATCGTCAGCATCAAAGTCTATTCTCGCGCCTGTTGCATCTATAAACCTTTGAAATGCTGCCTCTGTTCTTGGCCCGACTATTCCATCAGGGGTACCTGCACCGCAATTGTGTACATTTAAAAGTTTTTGTACTTCGATGAAAGCTAGTCTGACAATTTCATCGCGACTGGGCTGCTGTGGTTGAGTAGTTGGAGCAGCGCTAGGCACCTGCTGAGCAACTTCTTTTGGAGTCTCTTCACCTTTTACGAAAGCGACCAAACTTTGCAGTTCAGCGTTAACGGCCATCAAAGCATCAACTACGCCGTCTGCATCCTTGTGCCATTCTTCGGCCTGTGACGCTCCAAGTTCTTCTAGATCCAGCTCTGTTAGATTGTAGAAATCGTTTCCAACTCTACTGAACATATGCTCATAGATTCGGGGCGGCACTTGGAAAGAATTTAGGATTGCTATGATGTCAGCAACGCCATATTGCGTGCTTTGCTGCGCCTTCTGTTTTTGCTCCATCCTATCACCGGAGCTATAGAACTGATGCACACCAACTGGACCAACTGCTACTTTCTCACCGCCACCAAAGAACATGAAACTACACGCGGAAAAACAACCTACAGACTCAGGAACATAAACAGAAAATTCTTTATCATTTATTATTGCTGCATAATTAAGTCCTATATCAACAGCTCCACCGCCACTAGCTAACACCAACTTTTTGACACTGTGATTTCGTATAGCGCGCCTGAATTCCACGCTGGCTCGCGAGTACTGCTCAAAAGTATCAAAGTCACCGATATCACCAATAAGGTAGAGTGTGTTGGGAGTAGATGGATAAAAGTAAAAATTACCATCGTATCTAACTTCGCCTTTCAGCAACCTCTGTGCGTCTTCTGCACTAGCACCATAAGCAGTTACAGATATTAACACCAACAGCCATTTGCAAAATTTACCCATGTGATTATCCGCCAGTAAGATCTCTGCAAATCTGTTCTGAGACTTCCACGTAACCAGTAATTACACCCGACTTCTTCAACTCACATTTCACCTTACCTTCCGCTTTGCTAGCAGGAGCAGGAGGAGCAGAAGTTGATTTTGTTAATGCTTGTGCCTTTAAAACCCCTGTCACAATATTAGGACTGACAGCAGTATGAACGTATCCTCCATTCTGCTTACAACGCCATTCTTGGGTTATCTCGCGCTTAGGTGAGTTATTAAATCTACATTCCACATTGAAGTTAGATGTAACCAAACCACCTCGCTTTTTGCAGTAAGCAGGAAAAAAGTAGAAATACTTATTGTTATCAATCACACAACCAGTAGGTTGATCAGAAGTATTAGTTTTATTTCCAATAGCCGATTTTGATAAAGGCTTAGTGTCAGATAAGGCCTTAGCACCAAAGTATGCCGCTTTACCAACCGCGTCCGCTATTAGCACTTCTGCGCAGCCTGTAAGCATCAATCCAAAAACAAACAACAACAGATTTTTTATGAGACGGATTTTCAAACTTTCCAACCTATTCAGTAAGCCAACTCAAATAACTTACCTAAATCCATTTTCTAAGGCTAGTCTAACATTGCTCAAATAGAATCTCCTCATCTAACCACCTCAGAGCCTGCTCACGTAGATCCACGTAGTGACTCACATCCTCCTTTTGCTCCTTACGCTTCAGGGCCGCCAGAAACTTAACAACGTGATGACGCTTAGAGTCAACACTAACCACCGTACCATCTGATCCATCCAGATTAGATCTTCGAAGCTCCCAGTCCAGATGTTTAACTACTGATGCGTTGTACTTGGCGGACTGGGTGTAGCTAGTTAGTAGTTTCTGAATACTCTTCTCTGTAAACGCATCACCTACAGCCCTTTTTATCTGTGCATGAATGCCAATCTCTAACAGCGTCGGTTCGTAGAAAACGCTGTAATTCTCGGTCAGATGCTCAAGCAATTTTTTTGGTGAACTCATTACCTATCTCCTGAATATCTACGTTGCGCTTTAGCTGGCTAGTGCTGAAGTCTCTTGTACCTTTGTCGCCATAACCTTTTGTGCGTTCTTTCGCTAAGTAAGAAGCTGTGTAGATCGCTCCAGATTGCGTCTCAGACTTACTTCTAAGAATCATGGGTGTTGACCTAACCCACTTCTGATTAGCACCCAGAATTGCGTCCCAGCGCCTGTAAACACTGTCAGGAGAACGTATGAGATGACCGTTGAGCCATATAACGATGTGGTAGTGATAATTTTTAGAGCGATCTTTTTCACGCACCCAGCAGTAGGAAACTCGCTTGTGGCCTTTACCTTTAAGCCATTTAATCAGCCTGTGAATATCAGCAGTGAATGACTTATTCTCACCATCATAGTCTTTACTGTGCGCCTCCAGCCTGATTTGATAAACCTTACTGTGGTAGCTGAGCATCGCTTCCATCTGCCGGATCATTGGATGCAAGATGTCTTCGCGAATGCCATACTGACCATTCCAAGTGTTAATGGCATATTCTCTACCATCAAGTAAGTAGGTACTGACGTAGGTGACAGAGCCTTTAGCTGGTTTCGATGTTTTAGGATGGAAGGTATTAACCATATACCTAGCCTCCCTTTATAAGCAAACTAATCGATTGTTCTTGCTCACACTCATGAGCATAGCCTAGCAATAACCGACTCTCTGGTTTATCTGCCGACATTGCGAGCAAGTCTATAAGACAGCCAGTTCTCTGCTCAGGCGCAATACTTTCAGGGTCAGGTTGTTGAGCAAGTTGTTCGTAAATACTCATGATTCACCCGTCCACACATTGCGCTCCTCTCCAGCCATCCATAACGCGAAAGCTGGCTCGTTGATATAAATCCGCTTACCAATTTTTTTAACGCAAGTTTTTAATCCTTGATGTTCATCCCTTTTCCAGAACAGTCTTTTTAGTTGAGAGTAGCTGAATTGAGGATTCTCTTCAGAAATCTGTGCCAGCGTCTTCCAATTGGACAGGTTGGATAGAGTTTGACTAGGTTGTGTAAGGTTTAGCATCGTTGTCTCCTAAAACATTAGATGTCTTAGCAGATACTAGGGTTTACACAGGTTAAAAGAACGGACTGGTAACTTGAGTTATCAGATCTTTACTTTGATTTGTGATGGTCCGAATATGCATTTCTTATTATGGCTGGAGTAACCTCAGGAAATCCGTGCTTGCCAAGTTTGTCGGCTATGAACTTGTAAACACTGTTTTCTGGGTTTCCTCTATCTTCCGACATTAAGTGCAATGAGCTGTTTTTGGATAATGCT
The DNA here is from genome assembly GCF_013283295.1 of Marinobacterium sp. xm-m-312. Taxonomy (NCBI): domain Bacteria; kingdom Pseudomonadati; phylum Pseudomonadota; class Gammaproteobacteria; order Oceanospirillales; family Oceanospirillaceae; genus Marinobacterium; species Marinobacterium sp. xm-m-312. Next base: position 396,778 of record NZ_WBYS01000001.1, read on the forward strand.
AGATCAACCATCGTTGGGACCTTTCTTTTTAGGGATGGTGGGATTGATTGGTTGGTATGCCTATTACTCTTACTCGATCTTTTCTTGGGCTTGGCTGTGCAGAAATGACTCATCGCCTGATACAGAAGGTTTTCCTTAATTTCCTCAAGATCATAATCACATTTATCAACAGGCTCATAATCATCGAGCATGAACCAGACGCCTTTAGTGGCCTTTTCGTAGGTCAACTCACCTAGCTCATAGGAGTCTACAAATACCTCTACAAATGAAGTTAGGATAATAACGTCTGGTGGCAAAGCACTATCTTGGCTCATGATATTCCTGCTAATACGTTCTTTAATTTAAGTGCTTTATCTTGGTAGTTATGGTGAACATAGCGCTGTGTTGTCTGAATGCTCTTGTGCGTCATGATGTCCCTTATCTCCGTTAAAGGTACACCTGCTTGTCCTAGTAAACTACCAGTCGTATGTCGGAGGTCGTGAATTCGAAGTGAATCGGTGAGATTAGCTCTTTGTTTGGCCACTCTCCAGTGATAATCAAAATGCTTAAATGACTGAGCCTTATCCTCCGGCTTGTTAAAAATAAAGCCATTACCGACTTCTCTGTGCTTCAGTAGTTCGACCATTACTTCATCATTGAGTGGGATCATAATTGGTTTTTTGTTTTTTGATGTAGGTATGTATGCAATACACTTGTCAAAATCTATTGAGGACCACCGAAGAGCAAGACAGCTACTTCGTCTCATTCCTGTGTGCACAGCTACCAGAACATAAAGATACATTTTTGACCAGCTGGATTGTCTGCAAGCCTCAAGAAGTCTTGAAAGCTCATCGTGGCTAGCCCATCTATCTATTGGTTGGCTTTCTGGTTTGTTTCTTATCCCAGTGCAGGGGTTGAAATCTATATCGTATTCTTCTTCAGCAAATCTGAAGACTGCACTTAAAGCTGATTTATAACGGTTGAAAGTAGCATTGCTTTTGCCTGAATTAAGTAGATGGCGGAGTGAAGATTTAACTTTATCTCGTTGGATCTTATCCAGGCATAGGTGTCCCAGTTCTTCTTTCCAGAAATTCAACCTTTGTTGTCTTGATGAATCTTTGCCGTCGTACAAAGAGAGGTATTCGTCAATCAGGCAAGAAAGGGTAGTGGTACTTGTATATCTGAAATTATATCCGCGAACTGTATCAGCTTTAAGCGTCAGGATAGCGGCCTGTTTTTCGGCTTCTAGCTTTGTTTTGAAAGTTTTACTTGGCAGTCGAATGCCATCGATCATGGCCTCTACACGATAGGTAGTGCCTTTTTTGCCTTTGATAGCCTTGATTGTAGCCATAGTTAATCACCTCATTACGTTAAATTACGTCAAATAAGTGACAACTAATATCTTTAGGAGAGGCATATGTGCCTATAAATCCCTGTTGTCCAGACAGGAATGGTGTCTTTAACTTAGCTAAATCAAAGACTTACTCTCAACATATACCAACAGAATATTGGTACCGATGGTCGGACTCGAACCGACACGCTTTATAGGCAACGGATTTTGAATCCGTCGTGTCTACCAATTCCACCACACCGGCAGAGAGTGTGGCGCATTATAAGCGGGTTTCAGAATAGGTCAATCTTCTGTGACGTTTTTAAGTAGATTTTGTTAATATTTGCGCCCCGCAATTTTAACGCTCGGTATCTATGAAGCTTAGTGATTTTGATTTTGATCTGCCTGAAGAGTTGATCGCACACTTCCCGTTAGAACAACGTACCGCCAGTCGCCTGTTGCAGGTCGATGGGAATACGGGTGAACGTGTGCATGGCTCGTTTGGCGACATTCTCGATCTGGTCGAACCTGGTGATCTGATGGTCTTTAACGATACTCGGGTAATTCCGGCACGTCTGTTTGGGCAGAAGGAGAGTGGCGGTAAGGTTGAGTTGTTGGTAGAGCGTGTCATCGGTGAGAAGCGTGCCCTTGTCCATCTGCGTGCCAGTCGTACTCCAAAAGAGGGCGCTAAACTGCAGTTCGAAGGGGGTATAAACGCAGAGGTCGTAGGTCGTGAAAATGGCCTGTTCGATCTGCAGTTTGATATTGACGAGTCGATCATTGAAGCGCTAGAGCGTGTTGGCCACATGCCATTGCCGCCATATATCAAACGTGAGGACCAACTCTCTGACCGTGAACGTTATCAGACTGTTTACAACAAAAAGCCAGGGGCTGTCGCAGCGCCAACTGCTGGTCTGCACTTTGATGATGAGTTGATCGCTAAGTTAGAAGCCAAAGGTGTAGAGCGTGCGTTTGTCACTCTGCATGTCGGCGCGGGTACCTTTCGTCCGGTTAAGGTGGATAACATTAAGACCCATGAGATGCATGCCGAGTACATCGAGGTCGATCAATCGGTATGTGATGCGGTAAACGCGGCCAAGGCTAGAGGTAATCGAGTCATTGCGGTGGGCACGACCAGTGTGCGCTCGCTTGAATCAGCAGCCCAATCAGGGCGTATTGAGCCAACCTTTGGCGATACGCAGATCTTTATCTACCCAGGCTATCAATACAAAGTGGTGGATGCTCTGGTCACCAATTTCCACCTTCCGGAGTCGACACTGTTGATGTTGGTCTCTGCGTTTGCGGGGTATGAAACGACCATGGCGGCTTATGAAGAGGCCGTTGAGCAGAAATATCGATTTTTTAGTTACGGTGATGCGATGTTCTTAACGCGCAACACCCAAGGTTAAGCAGGAAAGTAGATGAGCCGTCACTGTTTTATGAAATTTGAGACGATTACGAGCGAAGGTAAAGCGCGTCGTGGTCGTTTGACCTTCCCGCGTGGTGAGGTCGAAACCCCTGCATTTATGCCTGTGGGTACCTATGGAACCGTCAAGGGCATGCTGCCGCGTGATGTCGAGGCGACAGGTGCTCATATCTTATTGGGTAATACATTCCACCTGATGTTACGTCCTGGTACCGATCTGATCGAACTTCATGGCGATCTTCACGACTTTATGCAGTGGGATAAACCGATACTGACTGACTCAGGCGGCTTCCAGGTATTTAGCCTAGGTAAAATGCGCAAGATCACAGAAGAGGGCGTCTCTTTTCAATCGCCTGTGAATGGTGACAAGGTCTTTGTCAGCCCCGAAGTCTCGATGGAAGTACAGCGCAAGCTAGGGTCTGACATCGTTATGATTTTTGATGAGTGTACACCTTACCCTGCCACTGAGCAGGAGGCGGCTGACTCTATGCGTCTCTCTCTGCGATGGGCACAGCGATCTAAAGATGCGCACGGTGACAGTCCCTCGGCGTTGTTCGGTATTGTGCAGGGTGGTATGTATGAACACCTGCGTGATGAATCTCTAGAGGGGCTCACCAATATTGGCTTTGACGGCTATGCCATTGGTGGTCTGTCGGTGGGTGAGCCTAAGCATGAGATGATCAAAGTGTTGGATCATTTGGCTCATAAGATGCCGGAAGATAAGCCACGTTATCTGATGGGTGTGGGCAAGCCTGAAGATTTGGTGGAAGGGGTGCGTCGTGGGGTTGATATGTTCGATTGTGTCATGCCAACTCGAAATGCACGAAACGGCTTTTTATTTACCCGTGAAGGGGTTGTAAAAATCCGTAACTCGTCCCATAAAACAGATATTGGACCAGTGGATGCGGAGTGCGGTTGTTACACCTGTCAGAACTTCAGTCGATCTTACCTGCACCACCTTGATAAGTGTGGCGAGATTCTGGGCTCGCAGTTGAATACGATTCACAACTTGCACTACTACCAAGACTTGATGGCAGGTTTGCGTGGAGCCCTTGAACAGGGTACATTGACCGCCTTCGTAGATGAGTTCTACCGTCGACGTGGCATGGAAACGCCAGCGTTGGCTGAATGACTTAAATAAACTTATATAAATGATGTTACAGGAGTGCTTTTAATGAGCTTCTTTATTTCACCTGCTTACGCTGAAGGTGCAGCTGGTGCTACCGATCCAGGTATGTTTAACCTTATTTTCCTACTGGGTTTCGGTTTGATCTTCTACTTCTTCATGTGGCGCCCACAAGCAAAACGTCAGAAGGAGCATAAAGCACTGGTATCTGGTCTTGCTAAAGGTGATGAAGTGATCACCGCTGGCGGTATCATCGGTAAGGTTGTTCGTGTGTCTGACGACTACATTGCACTTGAAGTATCAGAAGGTGTTGAGCTTAAGTTCCAGAAGACTCACGTTGCGTCTGAACTGCCAAAAGGCACTATTAAAGGTATTTAATCGACCTTGCTTACAGCGCTGTTACTGAACGGTAACGGCGCTTTTCTGTTTTTAAAAGGATGGGCCTGTAATGCTCAATCGTTTTCCTCTTTGGAAAAGCTTGATGATTGTTGTGACACTTTTGTTCGCAGCGATCTACGCTATGCCAAACCTCTACCCTGACGACTTTGCGGTTCAAGTGTCGGGTTCCAAACAAGATTTTAAAGTGGATGATCGCACTCTTGCTCGCGTGACGGCTGCTCTGGATAACAACCAGATCGAGTACAAATCGCTTGAAGCAGAAGAGGGTAAAGGTCTGATCCGCTTTGCCGATGGTGATGCTCAGCTACGTGGCCGTGAAGTGATCGGCCGTATCCTGGGTGAAAATTACACCGTTGCTTTAAACCTAGCACCCACGACACCTAGCTGGCTGACAGACATCGGTGCCGGCCCTATGAAACTGGGTCTGGATCTTCGTGGTGGTGTCCACTTCCTGCTTGAAGTGGATATGGTGACAGCCGTCTCTCAGCGTCTTGAAGTGTACGTCAGTGAGATCAAATCCAACCTGCGTAAAGAGCGTCTGCGTTACCGTCAAGTAGAGACTCTGGATGATGGTACGCTAGCGGTTCGCTTTGCCGATGCTGCCACCCGTGATGAGGCCTCTTCGCTGCTCAGAAAGAGCTACCAGGAGTTTTTGATTACTGACCTGGATGAAGAGGGCTACTCAAGCCTTCAGATCTCTTTGAGTGAGCAGACACTGCGTGATATTGAAGATTATGCCGTTAAGCAGAACCTGACAACGCTGCGTAATCGTGTCAACGAACTGGGTGTGGCTGAGCCGCTGGTTCAGCGTCAAGGTCGTAACCGTATCGTGGTTCAGTTGCCGGGTATTCAGGATGCGGCCGCCGCCAAACGTATCATTGGTAAAACGGCTAACCTTGAGTTCCGTCTAGAAGCAAAACCAGACACCTCTCGTGCGCTGACTGAAACCTACCCATTCCGTTCAGACGAGAACCGTAAAGCGAATCTTGAGCGTGATGTCATCATTACCGGTTCTAGCGTCTCTAATGCGCAGTCGAACTTCGATGAGAACGGCATGCCTCAGGTATCAATCAGCCTTGATTCCAAAGGGGGTCAGTTAATGAACCGCACGACGCGTGATGCTATTCAACGTCGCATGGCGGTTCTGTTTGTCGAGTTTAAGGCGCGTATGGTGACTGAGACGGTTGATTGTCAGCAGGTTGAAAAACGTGTGCCATACGTTGAGAAGAAGATCATCTCCCTTGCAACGATTCAGAGTGCGTTGGGCTCTAGCTTCCGTATTACCGGTCTAGATAACCCGCAAGAAGCGTCTGAGCTGGCGCTGTTGCTACGCGCTGGTGCACTAGCAGCACCTATATACTTCGTCGAAGAGCGCACCGTAGGTCCATCGATGGGTGCTGAAAACATCGAGCTTGGTTTGACGTCCGTTCAAATTGGTTTCGCGTTGGTGATGCTCTTTATGCTGGCTTACTACCGTGTATTCGGTCTAATCGCTAACATTGCATTGACACTGAACTTGGTGATGCTGGTGTCGGTTATGTCGATTCTTTCAGCCACCCTGACCCTGCCGGGTATAGCCGGTATTGTTTTGACCGTCGGTATGGCAGTGGATGCCAACGTGCTGATCTTTGAGCGCATCAAAGAGGAGCTTAAAGTCGGCATGCCGGTGCAGTCAGCGATTCACTCCGGTTTTGCACGTGCCTTCACAACGATCTTGGATGCCAACGTCACGACATTGATCGCAGCGTTGATCCTATTTGCGATGGGTACGGGTCCAGTAAAAGGGTTCGCAATTACGCTGTCAGTCGGTATTTTGACCTCAATGTTTACAGCCATTCTTGTGACTCGCCTGATGGTGAATCTGGTGTATGGCGGCAAACAACTTAAGTCGATCAAGCTGTAAGGAGGTCTAGAGATGTCAGAAGTTCATAAACTCTATAATTTCATGGGCCTACGTAAGGCCTTTGGTATCTTCTCGATCGTTTTGATGATCGCCTCAGTCGCGTCATTAGCGGTTAACGGTCTTCGCTTTGGTCTCGACTTCACAGGCGGTAGCTTGGTTGAAGTGGGTTATGAAGCCTCAGCGGATCTGAACCTTATTCGTCAGCAGCTGTCGACGGCGGGTTATGAAGATGCTGTTGTGCAAAACTTTGGGTCCAGTACCGATGTGTTAATCCGCTTAGGTGAGACGCACGACCCTAAGTTGGGTGACAAAGTGGTTGAGGCGCTTAAAGCTGATGGCTCGGAAGTCGAGTTGCGTCGTAACGAGTACGTCGGTGCACAGGTCGGTGAAGAGCTTCGCGAACAGGGTGGCCTAGGCATGCTGCTGGCGCTTGCGATGATTATGGTCTACCTAGCGTTCCGTTTCCAATTCAAGTTCTCTCTTGGTGCTGTATTGGCCTTGGTTCACGACGTGACCATCGTGCTCGGCTTCTTCTCGATCATGCAGTTGGATTTCGATCTGACGGTGCTTGCGGCGGTGCTTGCGGTAATCGGTTACTCGTTAAACGATACGATTGTTGTCTATGACCGAATCCGTGAAAACTTCCGCATCATGCGTAAAGGTGGTCCGCTTGAGATATTGAACAGCTCGCTGTCGCAGACGTTGAGCCGTACATTGGTGACCTCTTTAACTACCGCGCTTGTGCTGGTTGCGCTGTTGGTCTTCGGTGGTGAGACGATTCGTGGTTTTGCGATTGCATTGCTGGCGGGTGTCGTAGTTGGTACCTACTCTTCAATCTATGTCGCAGCGAATCTGTTGTTGGCACTCAAGATTACGAAAGAAGATCTGATTCCTCCGCCTAAAGAAGAGTCAGAAATAGACGAAATGCCTTAACTTTAAAGCCGGCTCTTGATGCCGGCTTTTTTATTTCAGGTTAATATGATTGAAATACTTTTATGGATTGGATGATTAATGAGTAAGCAGTGGCGCGATAACGACCCCAACGCACAGGAAGAGGCGGGTAAATACGACCGACCTGTGCCCAGTCGAGACTACATTATTGAGTTTCTTCGTAAGTGGGGTGCTCCTATAAGCCATGCGCACCTGTGTGCCGAGCTGAAGCTCAGTCATCCCGATGATATTGAAGCGGTGCGTCGTCGTTTGATCGCAATGTGCCGTGATGGGCAGTTGATATCGGATCGTCGCAATCAATTCGGCTTAATTGAGAAGATGGATCTGATTCCAGGTCGTGTCATTGGTCACCGTGATGGCTTTGGCTTTGTTAAGCCCGATGCCGGAGGTGATGATCTGTTTATCAGTGCTCGCCAGATGAAGCAGCTATTTGATGGCGACCGTGTTCTGGTTCAAGAGATCGGATCTGACCATCGTGGTCGACCTGAAGGTAAAGTGATTGAACTGCTAGAACGTCCTTTGAAAAAGGTGGTGGGACGTTTCGATGGTGAGAATGGTTTCGGCTCATTGATTCCAGAAAATCAGCGTATAACCAATCAGATTGTGGTCATGCCGGACCCTGATAAAGATCTTAAATACGAAGATGGCCAGCTGATTGTTGTTGAGTTGGTTCAACAACCGGATAAACGCCACCCGGCGCGCGCCAAAGTGGTTGAAGTACTGGGTGACCACTTGGCGCCGGGCATGGAGATTCAAGTTGCCATTCATAACCACGACATTCCCAATGAGTGGAATGCCGGCGTCCATCAAGAGATCGGTGATTTAACTCCTGAGGTTAGGGAAGAGGACAAGACCAATCGTATCGATCTGCGTGATCTCCCGTTTGTCACGATTGATGGTGAAGATGCTCGCGATTTCGATGATGCTGTTTATGCTGAGAAGAAGCGTATGGGCGGCTGGCGCCTATGGGTAGCCATTGCCGATGTCTCTTATTACGTTAAACCGAACAGCGAGCTGGATAAAGAGGCGGTTAAACGGGGTAACTCTGTCTACTTCCCCGAGTATGTTGTGCCGATGCTGCCTGAGCTGTTATCCAACGGACTCTGTTCGCTGAATCCCAACGTTGATCGTTTGGCGATGGTCTGTAAGCTCAATATTAAACGAGACGGCTCTATCGGTGATGCGGAGTTTTTTGAAGGGATCATAAACTCTAAAGCTCGTCTGACCTACACCAAAGTGGGCGCTATGTTGGATCGTGATGATGATTCGGCTGACGCTGAGTTGTGGCGTGATCAATATAAACAGGTGCTACCTCACCTACAGACGCTTCACGGGTTGTTCCACCGACTTCGCGAAGCGCGCGATGATCGTGGAGCGATCGATTTCGACACCACCGAAACACGCATCGTCTTTAGTGATGAGCGTAAGATTCAGAACATAGTGCCCGTGACGCGTAATGATGCGCATAAGCTCATCGAAGAGTGTATGTTGGCAGCCAATGTGGCAACGGCTAAGTTCTTAGCGAAGCGCAAAAAACCTGCGATCTACCGTATCCATGACGGCCCTAAAGAGCAGCGTCTGGAAAACCTGAGAGCCTTTTTAGGAGAGTTGGGTTTGGCGCTGCCGGGTGGTGATTCACCGGAGCCTAAAGACTATCTAAAACTGGCGTCGGCGATCGAAAATCGTCCGGATCGACACATTATCCAAACCATGATGCTTCGCTCGATGCAGCAGGCTGTGTATAGCCCTGATAATCATGGCCACTTTGGTTTGGCGTATGAGGAGTACACTCACTTTACCTCACCGATTCGACGTTACCCTGATCTTCTTGTCCACCGGATGATTCGATCAGCGATTCACGAAGATAAGAAGATTAAAGGAGCCGCGAGACCGGATGGTTTTGTACGCAACCCAAGCTTTGTTATAAATTACAGTGCAGAGCAGATGCTGCAATTTGGTGAACACTGCTCGATGACTGAGCGTCGTGCCGATGAGGCGACACGTGACGTGGTCTCTTGGCTGAAGTGTGAGTACATGCAGAGCCAGATTGGTGAAGAGTTCACTGGCGTTGTCTCTGCGGTAACAGGCTTTGGTGTGTTTGTTGAGTTGGATGATCTTTTTGTCGATGGTCTCGTTCATATCACCAGCCTACCAAGTGATTACTACCAGTTCGAAGCGGGCAAGCAGCGTTTGATTGGCGAACGTACAAGGCGCGTCTTTAAGCTAGGTGATCGATTAGGCGTGCGCGTTGCACAAGTCAATCTGGATGAGCGCAAGATCGATTTCGAACTACTCGATTCAGAGAAAAACAAACCGACGAAAAAACCATCAGTCCGAGAGCGTTTGGCCATGGGGCTGTTTGATCAGAAAGGTAAGGGCGGTGCTAAATCAGGTGCGCGCGGTAAGGGTTCAGGCTCTGGGCGTTCAGGCGGTAGCTCGGGTGAAAAGTTTGGCGGTAAGACAGCCAGCAAAAGCCGTGGAGCAAAAAAGAGCGGCGCGTCTAAGCGCAAGCGCTCTTAACTGGGTATAATCGCATATAGCTTTCTTTGACTCGAGTAAGAGAATGAACGAACTGATTTTGTTGACCTTGTCTGGTTCCGATAAACCGGGCGTCACCGCGGGTATTACTACGATTTTGGCTAAATACGATGTTGAGGTTCTAGACATCGGTCAAGCAGTCATTCACAACACCCTATCCCTAGGTTTACTGTTAAAAGTACCTCATGAGGCTGAATCTTCACCGCTGCTGCGTGATCTGCTGTTCAAAGCGCACGAGATGAACATGGTGCCGCGCTTTGAACCGGTCACTCTAGAAGAGTACCAAAGCTGGGTCGGTGCACAGGGTAAGTCACGTCACATTATCACTCTGCTAGCACGACGCATTTCGGCTGAGCATATCGCCAAAGTGACTGAGGTGGCTGCGCGTTACGATCTTAATATCGACAACATCTCACGCCTATCTGGCCGTGTCTCAATTGATGAGGTTGAAGAGGAGAGCAGCAAGGCCTGTGTCGAGTTCTCTGTACGTGATATGTCTGCGGATGAAGCTGAAGTGCGAGCGACTCTGCTAACTTTGGCATCAGAGCTGGGTGTGGATATCGCCTTCCAGCGTGACGACATCTATCGTCGTAACCGCCGTCTGGTGGTGTTCGATATGGACTCGACACTGATTGAAGCTGAAGTCATCGATGAGTTGGCGAAAGAGGCTGGTGTCGGCGATCAGGTGTCAGAGATTACCGAAGCGGCTATGCGCGGTGAGATCGACTTCAATGAGAGCTTTAAGCGTCGTGTGGCTCTTCTGGAAGGGTTGGATGAGTCGGTCCTTGAAGGCATCGCTCAGCGCCTGAAAATGACCGAAGGTGCCGAACAGTTAATGTCACAGCTTAAACGCACTGGATATAAGACCGCGATCCTTTCGGGTGGCTTTACCTACTTTGCCAAGTTCCTGCAGAAGCGTTTAGGTTTTGATTACATTCACGCCAATGAGCTCGACATCCAAGATGGCAAAGTGACCGGTAAAGTGGTCGGTACGGTAGTCAATGGTGAGCGTAAAGCAGAACTGCTTCGTGAGATTGCCGCCAAAGAGGGTGTCTCTCTAGAACAGACTATCGCAGTAGGTGATGGTGCAAACGACCTGCCAATGCTCTCTATCGCGGGCTTAGGCATTGCCTTTAGAGCCAAACCTCTAGTGCGTGAGAATGCTAAACAGTCGATCAGCACTCTTGGCCTAGATGGTATTCTATACTTGATTGGTTTCCGCGATCGGGATGTGTGATTGAGCGTCTGAATCAATAAACCTCGCTTCGGCGAGGTTTTTTGTTGAAGCATCTCTTAAAGAGGTCGCGATCAATACCCAGAAAATCGCCTCATCTGCGGTAAGGCTCCAACAATGCTAAAGTCACTAGTGTTTAGTTTTAACTGTTGGAGCGTCCTTGAAAAGGTCGCGATCAATACCTAGAAAATCGCCTCATCTGCGATAAGGCTCCAACAATGCTAAAGTCATTAGTGTTTAGTTTTAACTGTTGGAGCGTCCTTGAAAAGGTCGCGATGGAAATATGAGATTGATGTGGTGATGAAGCAGTATTACTCAAAAAATGGCAGGGGTAGCAGGACTCGAACCTGCGCATGGGAGGATCAAAACCTCCTGCCTTACCACTTGGCTATACCCCTAGAATGGTGGCAATGACGGGATTCGAACCTGTGACCCACGCATTATGAATGCGTTGCTCTAACCAACTGAGCTACATTGCCATGCTTGAAAGACTTAGATGGCAGGGGTAGCAGGACTCGAACCTGCGCATGGGAGGATCAAAACCTCCTGCCTTACCACTTGGCTATACCCCTAAGATGGTGGCAATGACGGGATTCGAACCTGTGACCCACGCATTATGAATGCGTTGCTCTAACCAACTGAGCTACATTGCCATCTTTCAAGGCCGCGAATTATTCCTTCTATAGGCTTCTATGTCAATAGAATCTAAGGGAAAAACCCAAATTCGGCCTGATAAAATTGTGAATCGATCAATCACTGATCAATTCACAAATATTCGCTTTAAACGTTGAAACGGAAGTGGATAACGTCGCCATCTTTGACGATGTAGTCTTTACCTTCTAGGCGAGCTTTACCCGCCTCTTTAGCGCCTTTTTCACCTTTATATTCGATGAAATCATCGTAGCTGATCGTCTCAGCACGGATGAAGCCTTTTTCGAAATCGGTGTGGATGACACCCGCAGCCTGCGGAGCAGTAGCACCGATTTTGACGGTCCAAGCGCGGACCTCTTTAACACCGGCTGTGAAGTAAGTTTGCAGCCCCAGTAGCTGGTAACCTGCACGAATCACACGATCCAAGCCTGGCTCTTCCATGCCCATGTCTTGTAGAAACTCAAGGCGTTCGTCATCTTCCAGTTCTGAGATTTCAGACTCTAGCTTGTTACAGATCGCAACGACTTCCGCGTTCTCATTAGCAGCAAACTCACGAACCGCATCTAGATGAGGGTTATCATCAAAACCTTCTTCAGAGACGTTAGCGATGTACATGGTCGGTTTAGTCGTTAGTAGGTGGAATCCCTTCGCTAGCTTCTGCTCATCGTCAGAGAGCTCTAGTGAGCGAACTGGCTGACCCTCTGATAGGTGAGGGATCAGTTTTTCCAGCAGGGCTTTCTGTGCCACTGCCTCTTTGTCACCGCCTTTAGCTGAACGTTGTACACGCTGCAGCTGCTTTTCACAGGACTCCAGATCCGACAGAGCCAACTCTAGGTTGATCGTCTCAATGTCTTCAAGTGGGTGGATGCGGTTAGCGACGTGAATGACATTCTCATCTTCGAAACAGCGAACCACGTGTGCAATGGCATCCGTTTCACGGATGTTAGCAAGGAATTTGTTACCAAGACCTTCGCCTTTAGAAGCGCCTGCTACCAAGCCTGCGATGTCCACAAACTCCATCGTGGTTGGCAGGATGCGCTCTGGGTTTACGATCTCCGCCAGTGCGTTTAGGCGTGGATCTGGCATTGGAACGATGCCTGAGTTCGGCTCGATGGTACAGAATGGGAAGTTCTCTGCATCGATACCCGCTTTAGTGAGCGCGTTAAAGAGCGTTGATTTGCCGACGTTTGGTAGGCCGACGATGCCACATTTAAATCCCATGATACTGTCCTATTTCGCTGATGCGTTAAAACTGTGAAGTGTGTTCATTGCTTTGGCATGATCCCCTGAGACAATCATCGGGATGTATCTCAACGTTTCATCAATCGCCTGTTGGGTAGAGTTGCGTTCTGCAATCGGTGCTTTGCGCAGTACAAATCCTGCAACCTGTTGAGCGCTGCCCGGATGTCCAATACCTAAACGTAGGCGGTAAAAATCTTTGTTATTGCCCATGCTGGCAATAATGTCACGCAAACCATTGTGTCCACCGTGACCGCCGCCTTTTTTTAGACGTGATACACCCGGTGGTAGATCTAGCTCATCGTGAGCGACCAAAATGGATTGAACGGGAATCTTAAAAAAGTTAGCAAGTGCTGCAACGGCTTTGCCTGACCGGTTCATAAAGGTCGTTGGAACCAATAGATGAACGGGTTGTCCGTTGATTAGGATCTTGCTGTAGAGCCCAAAGTAGTTCTTGTTGGGCAGAAGAGGTGAACTGTGTTGAGCAGCAAGCTGCTCAACCAGTTCTGCACCAGCGTTATGGCGTGTTTCGTGGTACTCAGCACCTGGGTTGCCTAGTCCGACAATGAGGCTGATACCTTCCATAAGCTGGCGCGTATTAGGCTATTAGCCTGCTACTTTAGCACCGCGTGGTGAGTAACAGTAACCGATGCCTTGGTCGTGGTCTTCGCCGCGACGTAGAGCAACGATTTCAACACCTTCTGGCAGAGCGATGTCTGAAAGGTGAGCAATCTGACCAGTCTGGATCTGAGAAAGGTCACAAGAGACAGACTCAGGAAGGTCTTTAGCTAGACAAGTTACTTCTACAACAGCTGTTTCTGCAGCGAATTTAGCCGATGCTTTTGCAGCCGCTGATTTTTCGAAGTTAACGAACTGAAGTGGAACGCGGATCTTGATGCGCTGGTTGTCATCGATGCGCTGGAAGTCAGCGTGAAGAACAACAGGCTTCGCAGGGTGGCGCTGTAGATCTTTGATGATTACAACTGTCTTAGTACCGTCTAGGTCTAGCGCGATTGGCGATGAGTAGAACGCATCGTTTTGCAGTGCTTTACCTAGTTCGTTTGCGCTTAGGCTGATGCTCTGTGGCTCAGCTGAACCGTAAACGATTGCTGGGACTTGGCCAGCGCGACGCAGGCGGCGGCTCGCACCTTTCCCCTGATCTTCGCGGGCAGTTACATTTAGAGTGAAGTTAGACATTTTATATACCTATATAAATTTAAAAACTGCAGGGACCCGCGACCAGATCTCTACAGCTTTGTTTGCCCCGAAGGGCGTTTAGTGAGCCGAAGCTCTTAAAATCAGCTGTTCTTAACGGAACATCGCGCTGATTGATTCTTCGTTGCAGACACGGCGTACCGCTTCTGCCAACATGGGAGCCAGTGAAAGTTGGCGAATTTTGCTGCAACTTTTCGCGGCTTCGCTCAGTGGGATGCTGTCAGTAACAACCATCTCATCAAGCTGAGAATTTGCAATGTTATCAATGGCTGGGCCAGAGAAAACCGGGTGTGTGATGTAAGAGACAACGCGTTTCGCGCCTTTCTCTTTCAATGCAGCGGCTGCTTTACATAACGTACCTGCTGTATCACACATGTCATCAACAAGAATACAAGTACGACCTTCAACGTCACCGATCAGATTCATAACCTGTGATTCATTCGCACGCTCACGACGCTTATCGATGATCGCAAGATCAGTATCAAGCTGTTTAGCGACTGCTCGAGCACGAACAACACCACCGATGTCCGGTGATACAACCACAACATCGTCATAGTTCTGGTCGTTGATGTCGTCTAGAAGAACGGGCGAGCCGTAGACGTTATCAACAGGGATGTCGAAGAAGCCCTGGATCTGGTCTGCGTGCAGATCTACTGTCAAAACGCGGTCAACGCCTACGTTGGTTAGCATGGTTGCCACAACTTTAGCGCTGATTGGTACGCGCGCTGAACGTGGACGACGATCTTGGCGGGCGTAACCGAAGTAAGGAATTACCGCTGTGATACGTGTTGCTGACGCACGACGGATAGCATCAATGAAGACCATAAGCTCCATTAGGTTGTCGTTTGTCGGTGCGCAGGTCGACTGCACGATGAAAACGTCTTTACCGCGAACGTTCTCTTGAATCTCTACACTTACTTCACCATCGCTGAAGCGGGCTACTGTCGCTTGGCCAAGATCCAAATCTAGGCGCTCTGCTACACGTTCTGCCAATGCTGGGTTTGCATTGCCAGTAAATACCATCATCTTAGACACGTCGTAGTCCTGCTCTTTGTCAAAAGAAATGTATGATGAAGTCGTTTGTTGAGGATCTGTCATCGTAATAAATGGCAGGGGTAGCAGGACTCGAACCTACGAATGCTGGAATCAGAATCCAGTGCCTTACCAACTTGGCTATACCCCTAGCGCTCTCCAGTGGTTTCCCACTAAATTTAAGAGGCGCATATTTTAAATTAGAGGCGCTATAAATCAACCCCTGTTGACTGTTTTTTACACAGAATCAGAGTGGGAATTGCCAGTCAGAGATGATTAAGGTGACATCCAGTTGAGTGTGGCTCATTTTAAGCTTGCGGGGTGCTGTTTTGCCGTTGCTAAGAGTCGTCTGTGCGAGCGTACTGATCTGCCATTCGTTTTGCAGAAAGTGCCCCGGCTCTTTTGCAACAAAAGGTTGTCTTGGATCAGGTCTGCCTTGAATCCAGTAAAGGGCATGGTTTACCGGAAGTTGCCAGCCCAGTAACTCCTGCATCAAAGCTTCAGCTGAGTCTGCTACATAGCTCTGTTGATCGTCCGTCACTAACTTTGCAAAACGATCATTGCCGGTCAGTCTCATGACCTGGCGGCCAAATGGATCGATCAGTGCTAGGTCAAACGTCTGTTGGTTTTGGGTCCAGTTAAAGCGGGCGCTTTCGCTGATCTGATCTCCGCGTACACCGAGTTTTCCGCTCACACTAAAGGAGAAGTGAACGGGTTCAGTCAGCGGTTGCACAGGAATAGGTTTAGGTTTTGTTATGCACCCGCTTAGGTACGCGATTGAGCTGATCAGTATAAAAAGTTTTACAAGCTGTTTAGCCACTGCTCGGCCTCAAGGGTATGACGGTTTTCAGGGTGATCTTGAAGCAGAGTGTCCAGTAATGTCTTGGCTTCGTCAATCCGTTCCAATTTGGCCAGCACCTGAATGTAGTGTTTAGCGACCTCTGGGTCGGGAAAGGCTTTAAAGGCTTGTTCGATGTAGATCAGAGCTTCTTGATAGTTATTTGATAGATAAAACGCCCACCCCATAGAGTCGATGACTGCTGGATCGTCCGGGGTTGACTGGTAAGCCTCTTTAATCAGGTTAAATGCCCTCTCAAAATCGTCTGAATAGAGCAGCATTGAGTAGCCTAGAGCATTCTTAAGGCTTGGGTTCTCTTCATCCAATGAGAGTGCTAGTTCAAGGTTGATCAGCATCTGCTCAGGATCGATCGGTTCAAAAGCGATCGCTTTCGCATAAATGAGCGAGTTGGCTTGTGGAACAATTTTTAGCTGTTCGTCGATCAGATCGATCGCCTCTTGGTTGCGTTGTTGATCGAGTAACCATTCGGCGGCGATGCGGGTCAAAGGCTCTATACGTTCTGGATCTTGTTTGATGAGCGTCGCTAGGCGCACCTCTAACTCACTGCTAGATGTTGCTGGATCAATGAGCTCTAAGGTTCTTGCAAAAGCGTTTAGTAGATTGTCACCTGATTTAACCTTGCCGTAAGCGTTCAGAGCCGCTTCGGTGTTGCCACGCTGTTGCTCGATGGCTCCTTTGTAGAGGTAGATATCGCTGTTCTCTGGATCCATGGCAATCAGGCGGTCTATCCAACGCTCAGCCGGGTCGAGCAATTCGTTTTCCAGCAGTAGCAGTGCGTAGTAGTAGATCAGTTGTGGATCTTCATTACTCTCGTTGATGGCCGACTCAACTAGGTTAGGGACTTGATCTGGGCTCTCTATTAGAAGCAGTCGAATTTGGAAAGCCTGAAGCTCTCTGTGGTCTGTATGCTCTATTAGTGCAGGCTGCATGAGATCCAGTGCGCGTGGGATCTCTTCAAGGTCGATGCCAATGATGCGTGCCTTATCCAAAGTTAGATCGGCATTATTAGGATCAATGGCCAGCCCCTGATCAAGTAGATCAATGGCCTTGTTGGGTTGCTGAAGTGAGCGTTGGATGCGCGCTTGAAGCAGAATATTGGGTAGCTTTTGTTGTTGCTCTGGCCCTAGATGCTGAAGGAGATCGAACAGTGCATTGAGTTCCGTGGGTTGTAAGGTTGCACGGTGGCTTTCGATCAGGCCATAAGTCTCAGCACTAAATTCGGAACGGCTTGCTAGGAGCTCCAACGCTTGATCGATTTTGCCCTCTTGAAAGTAGAGGTTAAGCAAAATTTGAAAGGGTAAGGCTTTGTTTGGATCGAGCGTTTGCCATAGTGTTGCCGACTGCTCGACAAGCTCTGCATCACGCATGAATTGTGAAATGCGAGTAGCGCGTTCAGCCAGTTCAGGGCTTTGCGAGAGTTGTGCTTGCTTGTAAAAAAGTGCTTGGGATTGAGCAAAGTCCCGATTCTGACCATAGAGCTCAGCGCTGATCAAATCTAGCAAAGACTCTTGGTTAAGTTCGCCCGGTGTATAGATGGTAGTCGAGTCGGCGCTTTTAAGTTCTGCCTGCTCTGAAGGGCTGTTTGGTTTTGTAGGAGTACAACCCGCTAGAAGAGCCGAAAGGGCCAATGCACTGAATAATGTCGATCTCAAATCTCAACTCCTAGGTTACCAATCTCATCACTATAGAAAACCGATCGGGTGTTGTCATGTGTATAAGCTGCAAAACAGAACAAAAACAGTGGTCTAGGTCTTATTAGACTAGTCTTTACCGTGTATTATTAGCGACCTGTAATATTTAGGTACAAAAGGGATTCATGTCTTTACTCGCTTTAGGGATTAACCATAAAACCGCTCCGGTTGAGATCAGGGAGCGTGTCTCCTTTGCGCCCGAGTCTTTGGTTGACGCTGTAAAGCAAGCCTGTGAAGAGGCCGCACTTGAAGAGGTGGCTATACTCTCTACCTGTAACCGTACTGAGTTGTACTGCCGTTTAGAGGGTGATGGATCAGATCAGTTGCTCAACTGGTTGGCTAGCTATCACCAGGTCGATAAGTCACAACTCGCCAACTGTATCTATGAGCACTGGGATTTAGGTGCTGCACGTCACATGATGCGTGTCGCATCGGGTTTGGACTCCTTAGTGTTGGGCGAACCTCAAATCCTTGGGCAGTTGAAAGACTCATACTCTGTTTCGCAAGAGGCGGGACGAGCGCATGCAGAGTTAGGTCGACTCTTTAGACAGACTTTTTCTGTGGCCAAACAGGTTCGAACCGAGACCAGTATTGGACAGAACCCAGTCTCTGTTGCCTATGCGTCGGTCAGCTTGGCGCAGCACATTTTTGCCGATTTGGCGGATAGCCGAGCGCTACTGATTGGTGCCGGTGAAACCATCGAGCTGGTGGCTCGACACCTGAAAAATGCTGGAATCAAATCGATTACCATCGCGAACCGAACGCTATCACGTGCTCTGGCATTGGCTGATGAGGTAGATGGTAAAGCGGTTGAGTTTGCCTCTATCCCTGATGAGCTTCCTAACGCGGATATCGTGATTACCTCTACGGCATCGCAGTTGCCTATTTTGGGTAAAGGCAGTGTTGAGCGTGCGCTCAAGGTTCGTCGTCACCGTCCTATGTTTATGGTGGATATTGCCGTTCCTCGTGACATCGAAGCCGAGGTGGGCGATCTTGAGGATGTCTACCTCTACACCGTTGATGACCTGACGGAGGTGATCGAAGAGAATCAGCGCTCACGACAGGAGGCCGCGCAAGAGGCTGAGGCGATCATTGAGCAGGGTGCAGAACTTTTCATGCGTCAATTGCGTGAGTTGGATGCCGTCGATACATTGACTGCTCTTCGACAGCAGCAGATGAGCATAGCCGATGAAGAGCTAGAGAAGGCGCTATCGCAACTGCAAAATGGTAAGTCACCTGAAGAGGTGCTAAAGCGTTTAGCGAATGGTTTAACCAACAAGTTTTTACACGAGCCTAGTGTGCAGTTGCGCAAAGCGTCTGCCGAGGGTCGTGACGATCTGCAGCGATCGGTTCAAGAGCTGTTTCAACTCAATCCGCAATCGAAAGATTAGCGTCGGAAATTAAAGATGAAAGAATCCATACGTCAGCGACTGGAGTCGTTGGTTGATCGTTTTGAAGAGCTGTCGGCTCTGCTGAGCGATCCGAGTGTTATTAGCAATCAAGATCAGTTCCGTGATTACTCACGTGAATATTCGGACCTAGAGCCGATCGTCGCCACCTTTAACCAGTGGAATCAGGCGAAAGAGGATCAAGAGACCGCGCTTCTGATGATGGAAGAGGACGACGCTGATCTAAAAGAGATGGCGCAAGAGGAGTTCAAAGAGGCTAAAGCCCTAGAAGAGCAACTTGATGCTGATCTGCAAATTTTGATGCTGCCGAAAGACCCTAATGATGGTCGTAACGTCTTTCTTGAAATTCGAGCGGGAACCGGTGGTGATGAGGCGGCTATTTTTGCCGGTGATCTGTTTCGAATGTACTCACGCTATGCCGAGAAGATCGGTTGGCGGGTAGAGGTCATCAGTGCGAATGAAGGTGAGCACGGCGGTTACAAAGAGATCATAACTCGTGTTATCGGCGATGCCGTTTACTCTCGACTGAAGTTCGAATCGGGTGCGCACCGTGTACAACGTGTGCCTGAAACCGAATCCCAGGGACGCATTCATACTTCGGCCTGTACCGTTGCGGTAATGCCTGAGATGGATGAGTCGGCCGAAATCGATATCAATAAAGCGGACCTGCGAGTTGATACCTTCCGTGCATCCGGTGCCGGTGGTCAGCACGTCAACAAAACAGACTCCGCAATTCGTATTACGCACATCCCAACAGGTGTAGTGGTTGAGTGTCAGGAGGAGCGTTCGCAGCACAAAAACCGTGCTAAAGCGATGGCGCTGCTCGCCTCACGTCTGCAGCAGGCAGAGATCGATAAGGTGCAAGCGGAACAGGCCAGCGCCCGTAAAAGCTTGGTTGGATCGGGCGATCGTTCAGAACGTATTCGTACCTACAACTACCCTCAGGGACGTCTGACCGATCACCGTATCAACCTGACCCTCTACAAGCTAAATGAGGTGATGCAGGGTGATATGGATGAGGTTCTCAATACGCTAATGCAGGAGTATCAGGCAGAGCAGCTAACGGCGCTGTCTGACGATTAATTGATGCGCATCGACGAGGCCCTAGCGAAATCGGCAGAGCTGAAATCAGACTCTGCTCGCGTCGATGTAGAACATCTACTCTGCTTTGTCCTTCAAAAAGACCCCAGTTATCTTAGAACTTGGCCGGAAAAAGAGCTGACAGCAGAGCAGCTTAGCCAGTTTGATTCACTCCTAGTTAAACGGTCACAGGGCACTCCTGTCGCTCACTTAACGGGACGTCGTGGCTTCTGGTCGTTTGATCTAGAGGTCAATCAACACACGTTAATTCCTCGTCCTGATACCGAAACCTTGGTTGAGTGGGCCCTTGAGTTGCCTCTCAATTCGAAAGCATCTGCAGTCGACCTAGGTACAGGAACGGGTGCCATCGCCATCGCGTTGGCGCTGGAAAACCCTGCATGGCAAGTGAGTGCTGTGGAGTTCGTTGCAGAGGCCGCTGAGTTGGCAAGACGAAACGCAGTTCGTTTAGGCGCCTCTAATTTAACGGTGCTATCCGGTTCTTGGTTTGAACCTTTGGCCGGTCAGTACGATTTAATCGTTTCAAATCCACCCTATATTGATCCTAAAGATACTCATTTAGAGCAGGGTGATGTCCGCTTTGAACCCCTAACGGCATTGACTGCCGAGGATGAAGGGCTAGCCGATCTCTTCTATATTATTGAGATAGCTCCAGCCTATTTGAAGGGTGATGGCTGGTTGCTACTAGAGCATGGCTATGATCAAGCGGAGCAGGTGGCCAATAAACTTAAACAGGTTGGATTTGAACAGGTTGAAACACGGCAAGATTATGGGGGTAATCCCAGAATTACCGGTGGTTGTTGGAGAGTCTGATGTTAAATGATGAACAGTTATTGCAATACAGCCGACACCTTCTGTTGCCGGAAGTCGACGCGGCCGGTCAAGAGGCTTGGTTAAACGCCAAAGTGTTGATCGTTGGCTTGGGTGGATTAGGCAGCCCAGTTGCACTCTATTTGGCTTCGGCAGGTGTGGGTGAGTTGGTACTGGCTGATGATGATCGAGTCGAGCTAAGCAACCTTCAGCGTCAGGTGATCCATACGCATCAACGATTGGGTGAGTTTAAAGTAGAGTCGGCCCAAGCGCAGATTGCTGAGATCAATCCCAATACCCAGGCCAGCGTGATCACTGATCGATTAGATGGTGAGTTGTTGCAACGCACCGTCAGCAGTGTGGATCTGGTCGTTGATTGTACCGATAACTTCCAAACCCGCCATGCACTGAATCGAGCCTGTTTTGAGGCCGGTAAGCCGCTGGTCTCAGGTGCTGCGATTCGTTTTGAAGGGCAGGTCAGTGTTTATGATCCTCGCCACCCTGAAACACCTTGCTATCAGTGCCTCTATCCTGCGGATGCCAATGTTGATCAAAACTGTTCAACCTCTGGCGTGTTTGCGCCTCTTGTTGGTATGGTCGGTACGATTCAAGCAGCGGAAGCACTCAAAGTGTTGGCTAGCATCGGCGAGGTTTTAGAAGGGCGGTTGCTGCTTATTGATGCCAAGACGATGCAATTTCAAACGTTGAAGTTATCTAAGCGAGCAACTTGTGAGGTCTGTGGTTAAATCTTAGTGGGATTTAAAGCCAACTGTCTCTCAATGTTTTGTCAGCTACAATGCGGCTGGCGTAGCTTTGAAAGGTTTCAGAGGCTTCTGTTAACTGTTGCTCGTTCAGTCTGACACCGGACTCAATCAAAAACTTCATCAGCTCTCTATCTTCATTTTTAATTGCGAACACAATCGCTTCAGTCGCACCGTTGAGGTCACAGCCATGTTGTGACACTAGGCTGAGCAGGGCCATTCGATCACTCTCCCTATTGTTTACAATAAACCTACTCAGCTGATTGATTTGCTGGTTGGAGATGCGATTTAACCCCTCTCTTAGTAACACTCTTAGGGTCTTGATCGGCTGTTCAGTGGTGCAGGCTAATAGCCCGTAATTGAGCAATTTTTCAGTATCAGAGATCTGCAGCTTCTGCAGAAGTGACTCTAGATAGTCAGGTGCGGACTCGTGAATCGCCGCTTCAATGAGCTGTGTGGATGCAGCTGATAGATCAGCAGGGTCGACTCTGTTTAGGATCTCCCTAAAGCCTTTGAGATCCTCTTTGAGAAGAGCCTTTTTGAGTTTATCGATGTTTGATTTAAACAACTTACTCAGCATTGATGCCAAACATCCAAGAGTCCATGGCGATAGCGCTGTGTCGGACTTCGTCGTTCATATGTTTCAGATTGACCCACTCATCACCGGCCGCACCCAGTGCAAAGTAGAGCGGGATAAGGTGTTCATCAGTGGGGTGGGCGGCTTGTGCATAAGGGGCCACTGAACGGTAGTTCAGTAGAGTGGCCAGTTCACGTTTTTCCAGTCGAGTTTTTAGCCAGTCGGTAAACATGCTTACGTACTCAGGCTGCCCAGGTTGGCGAACATCTCTTAGATTGTGGGTTGTGCTGCCGGATCCAATGACGAGCACTCCCTCTTGTCTTAAGGAACGCAGTGCATACCCCATCTTGTAGAGTGATTCAGGCGTGCTCGTTCTTGGCATCGAGAGTGCTACAACCGGAACATCTGCGTCTGGATAGAGATGTCTAAGCGGAGCCCAGACTCCGTGATCTAAGCCGCGTTGTGCATCCAACTCCACTTCATAACCGGCAAAGGTGAGTAGTGACTGGGCATAAATCGCCAACTCTAAATCCCCTTTGGCAGGGTATTGAATGGCAAACAGCTCATCAGGGAAACCGTAAAAGTCATGAATGGTTTCAGGCTGGAGTGATGAGGTCAGTTTAATCCCGCCAGTAAACCAGTGTGGCGACATGATGAGTATCGCCTTGGGTTGCGGGTATTTTGCTAGCTCATCAAGGCGCTGCTGTTCAGATTCCCCGAACACTAATGCATCAAGCGGTGAGCCGTGGCTCAAATAGAAAGAGGGTAGTGCTTGTTTCATCAGTCGTTTGGATCCAGTCCCGTTGTCTTACGGCGCATCATTGGTGCATTGCCATCGCCTAATGCAGCAGCTGCTGGTTGACGACGCTTGCCGATATCCTTCTTATCGCGAGCGCGCTGTTTAACCTTAGGCTTATCGCTGCTCTTACGTTTATCAGACTCTTTGCGCTTTTTAGTACCCGCTGCACGGCCGTTCTTACGAACTTTTTCAGGTCCCTTGTAGTGACCTTTCAGTCCCGCAATGGATCGCATCTCAAACGTCACCTTAAGGTAGCGCTGGATGGTCGCGGATAGGTTCCACTCGTTCGACATGATCAGGTTGATGGCCAAACCTTTGCGTCCCTGTCGACCACTGCGGCCGATACGGTGAACGTACTCGTCACCCTTACGCGCCATATCAAAGTTGATGACGAGGTCGACACCTTCAATGTCCAATCCACGTGCAGCAACATCGGTTGCGATTAGGTGGTTGATGCGGCCATCTCTGAATAGCTGGAGAATACGTTTACGTTCCGGCTGCTCCATCTCGCCATGAAGAATGCCGATGCGACGACCTTCACGTTGTAATTTAGTACCAAGCTGCTCTGCAAAGGCACGGGTATTACAGAAGATAATCCCTTTCTCATGCTCTTCGTTATCTAGCAGCCAAAGTAGTATCTTCTCTTTGTGACCAGGGTGATCAGCTAGGATCATCTGCTGTGTGATCGTCTCAACAGCATCTTGTGCAGTCGCTAGCTGCAATCGAACCGGCTTTTTGAGACCAACATTGATCAGGCTTTGAAGTTTGCTGTGGTTGAGCGTTGCAGAGAGCAGTAGCGTCTGACGCTCTGTAGGGCAGGCATCAATAATAAAGCTCATCTCATCTTTAAAGCCCATGTCGAGCATGCGATCGGCTTCATCAAGAACAAGGTACTCAAGATCATCAAAATCGAGGGTGTTGCGCTCAAGGTGCTCTTTCAAACGACCTGGTGTGCCTACTAAAATTTCTGGGTTTTTACGTAGGCGAGCGACCTGGTTTGACCAGTTTTCACCGCCACACACGCTCTGAACCTGAATTTGTGTAAATGCCGCTAGCTCTGCACACATGTTTTCGACCTGTTCAGCCAGCTCTCGTGTAGGGGTCAGAATCAGTCCGCGTGTGCCCGAGCGAGGTTTAGGCGTGTCGAGCAGCTTTTGTAGCAGTGGCACAACAAAAGCGAGTGTTTTACCGCTGCCTGTTTCTGCACCAACCAGAAGGTCTTTACCTTCTAACGCGACAGGGATGCTCTCCTGTTGCACTGGGGTGGGTTGAGTAATGCCCATTTGGTCGATCGCTTTTAAGATACGATCACTGATATCGAGTTCGCTAAACACGCAAAGTTCCTACATAAATGAATGGCGCGATTCTATCAGATTAGGCAACAGGGCTCTCTATTTATTGTTGCTATAGGTTTTAAATATGAAGTGATTAGTTTTAATTAATTTTATTAAAATTTCTATTTCTCATATTCTAAATCTATCGAAACGAACGAGCTTTACATAAAAGGAGTCAAGCCATGATGAATCGAGAAGGACAAACAGTCCCACAGGTTACATTTCCAATTCGTGAAAGTAACGAGTGGGCTAAAGTCACTACAGATGATCTTTTCAAGGGTAAAACGGTCATTGTGTTTGCATTACCCGGAGCATTTACACCGACCTGTTCAAGCACCCATTTGCCTCGCTATAACGAATTGGCTCCTGTCTTCGCCAAAGAGGGTGTGGATAGCATCATCTGCCTATCAGTGAATGATCCATTTGTGATGGATGCCTGGGCTGGTGATCAGGGTGCAGAGAATATCTACATGCTTCCTGATGGTAATGGCGAGTTTACCGACGGCATGGGTATGTTGGTTGATAAAGCGGATCTTGGCTTTGGTAAGCGCAGCTGGCGCTACTCGATGCTGGTTAAAGATGGCGTCATCGAGAAGATGTTCATCGAACCGGATGTGCCAGGTGACCCATTCCAAGTGTCCGATGCTGACACTATGTTGAACTACATCAACGCCAATGCGGAGCAGCCTAAACGCGTCACTGTGTTTACCAAACCAGGATGCCCGCACTGTACGCGTGCTAAGAAAGCATTGAGTGAGGCTGGTTTCAGCTACGAAGAGATCAACCTAGGTGCGAAAGGACTAAGTTACTCGACACTAGCCGCTGTAACTGGTCAGGGAACAACACCGCAGGTATTCATTGATGGTCAGCGAGTCGGTGGAGCTGACGATCTAGAGGCTTGGTTGGCCAAATAATATATAGCTAAACCCTTATCAAACAGTGCCAGACAGGTTTATAGACCTGTCTGGCACTGGCTGGTTACAATGGCTCATCAATCTAGATAGGTGAGTTATGCAGCGAACAGTTGTGATTACAGGTGGTGCTTCGGGGATAGGTTTGGCGATTGCAGAGCGCTTTGCTGAGCTGGGCGATAGGGTATTTAACCTCGACATCAGCCCAAGCGCCGTTGGCGAGACGTTGATCTGCGATGTGACGGATCATCAAAAGGTAACGAACGCTGTTAATCATATTGCCGATCAATACAGCATCGATGTGGTTGTATCCAATGCGGGGCGTCATCTATCCGCTAATATTGAACAGACGAGCGAAGCGGATTTCGTTGCGATGTTTGATCTGAACGTGAAGGGCGCCTTCTCCCTGGTGCAGGCTTCTGTTCCGCACATGAAGGAGCAGGGCGGTTCGATCATTTTTATCGGTTCAGATCAATCGTCAGTGGCTAAGTCGAACTCTTGTGCTTACAACATGACTAAGCACGCTCTGGCTTCACTCGCCAAAACCACTGCAATCGATTACGCCCAGTTTAATATCCGCTCCAATATTGTCTGCCCAGGTACGATAGAGACGCCGCTCTACACTAAAGCGGTCGAGGCCTATTGTGCTCGCTCGGGTTCAGATCTCAATGAGGTGCATCAGGCAGAGGCCAATGAGCAGCCTATCGGGCGCATTGGACAACCTAATGAGGTGGCCGCGATGGTGGCTTACTTGGCCAGTGATGAGGCGGGTTTTGTCACCGGTGCCATGCTGCCGATTGATGGTGGATACACTGCACGCTAATGATCAATATTACTGATCCGCACCTGCATCTGTTTAATCTTTCACAGGGTGAGTATGGTTGGCTTCAGCCTAATCAAGGGCCTAATTGGCCTGATAAATCAGCCTTGCTTCGTAATTTTACTGAGTCAGATATACGTCTATCTGAACCAATGCGCTTGGCGGGTTATACACACATTGAAGCGGGTTTTAGTAATGATCAATCCTGGCTTGAGATCGATTGGATTGAATCACAGGCCAGCCTCCCTGTTCGAACGATAGGCTGTGTAGATCTTTGTCGTTCACAGTCTGAGTTCAGAAACGCTATTTCAGAGCTAACCGAGCGCTCATCCATGGTGGGGGTGCGTCATATCTTTGATGATCAGTTAGATTTGATCATTAGCCACCCTAACACCCTGTCTAATCTTAAAATCCTAGAGTCGGCCGGACTGCTCTTTGAGCTGCAATTTGATGCTACGGATGAAGTGGCTGTCGATAAGGTCGTAGTGCTTTTCAAACAGCTACCTAATCTGACGGTGGTTTTGAATCACCAAGGCTTTGGTTCAGCCGCGTTCTCTAGCGAGCAAAAGCACCATTGGCTAACCGGTTTAACGAAGCTTGCTGAGCTGCCAAACCTGTACGTTAAGTGTTCAGGGTTCGAGATGTTGGATAGAGCATTTACTGCACAGACACTTCAACAGACGCTTGAGCAGCTTGTGACTCTTTTTGGTCAGAGTAGGGTGATGGTGGCGTCTAATTTCCCGCTGATAACCCTCTCTATGAGCTATGAGGCCTATTGGTTGTTGGTTGTTGAATCTGTGCGTAAATCGGGATTGGATTTAGAGCGGTTGGTAGATCTCAACGCGCGTGAGATCTACCGTTTCTAGCTTCTTCCGGGATTATTTAACCTTCACGTTGGGTGAGCGGTAGACAATCTCATCATTTAGCTCAATACCGATGCCTGGAAGATCCGGTACGCTGAACTTGCCGTTCACTGGCTGATAATCCTGAATACAGAGTTCGCGGTTCCAAGACTTGATGGCATAGGTATGGTGCTCATGTATTAGGAAGTTAGGTATCGCTGCTTCCAGTTGCAGTGACGCGGCGGTTGCTACGGGTCCGCCACACACGTGGGCTTGAATGCGAATGTCGTAGACATCGGCGTAGTCACACACCTTCTTAGCTTCAGTGAAGCCGCCACAAAGGCCGACGTCGGGTTGTAGTACATCGATCGATTGATCTTCAAAGTACTGACGAACATCCCAGCGGTGATATAGGCGCTCACCCCCTGCGATGGGCACGTTAACACCGTCGGATACTTTTTTGTGCACTTTAGAGTTGAGGTAGTTCACAGGCTCTTCGTACATCATGCAGCCCACCTCTTCGATCACTTTACCCATCTGGATGGCCGATGCGGCACCCATTAAAGAGTGTGATTCGAAGATAATGTCGACTTCGTCACCGACTTCGTTACGAATGGCACGCAGGCGATCTCCAAACAGCTTCATCTGCGCAGGTGTAAAGAGCTTGGTGCGGTCAAAGCTTGAATCACCGTTAGCATCGTAGACGATCGGATCGACTTTAACGGCATCGTAGCCTTCTGCCATCGCCTTTGAGGCTGCACGGGCGTAATCAGCAGGCGTTAGCATCTTGGTGCAATCTTTATCCCAGTCGAACTGCAGTTGGCTGGCATAGGTGCGCAGGTTGTCATTGGTCTTGCCACCTAACAGTTGGTAGACAGGGAGTCCGAGTGCTTTACCTTTGATATCCCACAGTGCTGTGTCGATGGCACTCATCGCCGAATATAGAACAGGGCCTCCACCAAGTCCCCAGAAGCTCTCGCGTAGCATGCGTGACCATAAAAGCTCTGTCTTAAACGGATCAAAGCCGATCAGCACCGCTTCGGCGATCTCTTTAATCATTGCGGCCGCTGCACTGTGTCCCCAGTCGTAGGCGAGGCCCGCTTCACCGAGGCCGTGAATGCCTTCATCGGTATGAATGCGGACAAAGACAGGGTTCCAGGGTGGACGCTCTGGACAGTGGATATCAAAAATCTCTACTTCGGTGATTTTCATTGCTTAAACTCTAATAATTATTGATCAAATTCTGGGTAAGCTTGTTTAACTTTTCGTAGCATCGCTGGCCAAGCTTTTTGGCCACCCGTTGTTCCGGTGTGTACGACATTGGCCTGGGCTTTGATGCCATCAATCACACTTTGTGGAACAGGAACAATATCAGTCGCGTTATGCTGCATTTTGACCTGCACTTCACAGGCCATAATCAGGTCGTACATGTGCATGAAAGCGTCGCCAATGGTTTTGCCCATGGTCAGCGCACCATGATTTCTCAACATGAAGAAGTTGGCAGTGCCAAGATCATCCTGAAGACGCTTGATCTCTTCTGGGTTTACCGCCAGACCTTCGTACTCGTGGTAGGCAATGCTGGCTAATGCAAAGGCTGAGTACTGACTTAATGGCAGTAGTCCCTCTTTGCGAGTCGCAACCGCAATCAGATCAGGGTGATGCAGGTGAAATGCGCACTGGTCTTCGTGGCGTGCGAGGTGCACCGCGCTGTGAATGGTAAAACCCGCAGGGTTAATGTCATACGGAAAGTCCGGATCGATTTTATTGCCATCAATGTCGATCTTGACCAGATTGGAAGCGGTTACCTCATCGAATCGTAGGCCGAACGGGTTGATCAGTAGCTCTTCGGTACCGGGGATACGTGCCGAGATGTGGGTATAGATAAGATCATCCCAACCATGCAGTACGACCAGTCGGTAGGCTGCAGCTAAATCGATGCGTGTTTGCCACTCGATATCAGATACTTTGCCCCGAAGATTGACCTTAGGAATGTTGTACATAGCGTTACTCAATGTAGAAATTGTTAGTCGAATCCTATCACAGGGCGGTCGCTGCAAGTACTGACATTCATCACAATTCGCTAAGGCGTTTGTTGGAAGATTTCCGATTTATGTCGCTTGTCTGATCAATCCTTGAACAAACTGATCATTGGGTGATCAAAAAAGAACTTTTTTTCACTTTTTTGTGAATTTTTTGTGGCTAATGGTTGACAGAAAAACTGAGGACGGTAACATCTGCGCCCATCCTAACGGAGGGATGGCTGAGTGGTCGAAAGCACCGGTCTTGAAAACCGACGAGTCGAGAGGCTCCCAGGGTTCGAATCCCTGTCCCTCCGCCATTAGGATGTCCAAGGTTTATTCCTCGATAGCTCAGTTGGTAGAGCAGTAGACTGTTAATCTATTGGTCGCTGGTTCGAGTCCAGCTCGAGGAGCCAAACCGAGATTTGGAGTGGGTCGTTAGCTCAGTTGGTAGAGCAGTTGACTTTTAATCAATTGGTCATAGGTTCGAATCCTATACGACCCACCATTCTCACAAATCTCACATTACCTGTTCAGGGTCGTTAGCTCAGTTGGTAGAGCAGTTGACTTTTAATCAATTGGTCATAGGTTCGAATCCTATACGACCCACCATTTCTTGCTACTCATATCGTATCGCCAATATCTCATACCAGAGTGTTCTTCCGTCTGGTGTATTGTGTTCTATCTCTTCGCCCAGTTGACGCTTTAGCAGTTTTTTCGACAGTGGGGCGTCAACGCTGATGTAACCTAGTTTAGGGTTGATCTCATCGGCTCCGACAATTCGGTACTCAATCTCGTTATCCTCTTCATCAACTAGGGTCACCCAGGCACCAAAGAAGACGGTATCGCGTTGCTCTGGTAGATGCTCGACCACTTTAAAGTGATCCATACGTTTAGCGAGGTATCGAACGCGCCTATCGATCTCTCTGAGCTCTTTTTTACGATAGATGTACTCGGCATTCTCTGAGCGATCGCCCTCTGCAGCAGCCTCTTTGAGGGCTTGTGTGACCTCAGGACGTCGGACCTTCCAAAGATGTTTAAGCTCTGCATTCAAGCGCTCATACCCCTCTTTGGTAATGTAGGGGGAGCTCTTCTCTGCAGGGGGTCGCCAACGGCCCACTAGAGCCAGCCTTTGCGCTTAAGTAGGTAGACCAGTAAGCCGGTCGTACCCGATAGAGCCGCTAGGAAAATGAAAAACGCTGAACTGTTGTCAGCACCGGGTATACCACCAAGATTTACTCCGAGTAGACCGGTTAAAAATCCTAAGGGTAGAAAGAGTCCGGAGATGATGGCGAGAAGGTATAGACGCTCATTCAGTTGCTCTGACAGCTGGGCCATGATGCTATCTTGTGCCGCACCTGCGCGTTCTCGCAACATGTCTAGATCTTCTATATGACGAGTGAGGTGGTCATTCGTCTCAAACAGCGAGGCGCGATGATCGTCATTGAGAAGAGTGCTCTTAGAGGCTATCAATTGTGTCAGAGCCTCTTTTTGTGGGCCTAAATAACGTTTGAGTCGAGCGTTAGTCGTACGCATCTCGGCTAGCGGTTCACGCAGGCTCTTTGAGCCCTGTTGCTCCAGTTGCTCTTCAAGGGACTCAAGCCGCACATCTAACTCTTCTACTAAACGACCAATACGTTCTGTCAGGCCGTCTGCCAACTCTGTGATCAGATCCGAGAGGGTGTGTGGACCTTTGCCCTGTTGGAGCTGTTCAACCAGTTGTGTCACAGATTGTAGGCGACGCTTGCGTGTCGTGATGAGACAATTCTGTTTAAGAAGAAGGCGTATAGAGACCATGTCTTCAGGGTCAGAATTGACGTTTAAGTTGACCCCTCGCAATGCGATGAGCAGTTCATCATCGAGTCTGGTTGTTCTTGGACGAACCTTATCAGCTAGAAGGGTATCGATCGCTGATTGCGATAGACCTGAGTGCTCCTCTAGCCAGGTGTGGCTCTCTTTTTCGGTGTAGTCCAAATGTATCCAAACTTCACCGTCAAGCTCACTCCGCTGAGAGATCTGTTCAGAATTCAGTGCAATAGCACCGCCCTGACCATCTAGCAAAAGAGCGTGGAGTAGTGCAGGCTGTTTTAGTTCGTATTCCATACAATTTTCTCCTCGACCCCCTGGTGGACTTTATACCACTCATCGGGCTCATCTCCCTCTTGCCAGCCGGAGGCGATACAGCGAGTTTGAGTCTCCATCTCTTTCGCGATTTGATGCGCACATTCGAGATCGGTTGCCCAGGGTGTCTCGCTGCTATCAAACCAAACAGAGCTCCACGCTTTACCGATAACACGCTGTTGAATCAAAACGGGGATTTCAACATCGCCGATGAGGAGCTTAGATTTTATCGACTCTTTAGTGCTCTTATCGGTTGTCAGGGTGCCGAGTGTTTGGACCCACTCTAGGATCTGTTGGGCTGTGCGCTCTTTGACGTAGACCTCGATGTCGGGGTGGCGTTGCTCGCTCATCACTGTTCCTTAACGCGAATGACAGGGTATAGGGGTAATTTAGGCGCTTTTCTTGAAAACTGCGAGATGAATATCCACTTCGGTCGTGAATTGTTGATAATCAGCCAGCTGTTTTGCTGCGCGTTGGCCGTGGGGGGTCATCATAAATAGGTTATGCAGTGCGTCGCGTGAGGTGAGTTCAATCTCAAAATGAACACGTCGCTCATCAATGCGTTCGAACTGTGTACCTAAAGCGCTTTCGGGTGAAGAGTCGGTTTCTCGCACCTCATCGTAGATCGCTTCGCGCAGTGAGTAGAGGTGGCGCTCGCCTGGATAGGCAATGATTAAGTGTCCATCTTCTTTCAGGGCGTTTGCGATAGGCTCGCCGAGTATGCGGCTGAATACGATGACAGCGAGATCTAAGCTGTGATTCTCTGTTGGGATGTTAGCTGATGATCCAACCACCCAGGTGATTGACTTCGAGCGTTTGCAGGCCGCTTTGATGGCGTGTTTGGAAATATCTAAGCCTAGAATCTCGGCCTGATCTAAGGTGTTTTGCAGTGCGAGGGTGTAGTAGCCTTCGCCGCAGCCTAAATCGATAACGCTTGGGTGGGTGTCAGTATATTGCCGAGCTAGTTCGTTCAAAGTGTCTGAGACTGGGGCGTAATAGCCGGCATTCAAGAAGTCACTTCGCGCAGCAATCATCTCGGGGTTGTCACCAGGATCCTTACTGCGTTTGTTTTGCACTAAAAGCAGGTTCCAGTAGCCTTGTTTGGCTCGATCAAAGCTGTGATTGTTATCACATCGGAGCGTTTTCTTTTGCTCGTTGAGTGATAGTCGCTCCTGACAGACAGGGCAGATCAGCTCCATGTTAGGCGTCAGTCAACAGGTTGATCATGACCTGTTCATAAATCTCGGAGAGGGTGTCTAGATCGGCGACAGAAACGTTTTCATCAATCTTATGAATGGTGGCATTAACAGGACCTAGCTCAACCACCTGTGCACCTGTCGGAGCGATAAAGCGACCGTCTGATGTACCACCGCTTGTTGACAGTTCGGTCTCTCGGCCTGTGACCGATCGAATGGCATCACGAGCCGCATCGACTAGATCACCGGCTGCCGTTAGGAAAGGCTGACCCGATAGGTTCCACTCAATCTCATACTCAACATTGTGCTTCTCTAGAATCGATTCAACACGCGTTCGCAGTTCAGTGTCAGTCACCTCGGTTGAGAAACGAAAATTAAACTTCACTTCGACTTCGCCAGGTACAACGTTGGTCGCACCGGTGCCTGCGTTGATATTAGAGACTTGAAAACTGGTGGGTGGGAAGAAGTCGTTGCCCTGATCCCACTCAGTTTGTGACAGTTCGGCTAATGCTGGCGCGAATTCGTGAATGGGGTTGCGCACCAGATGAGGGTAGGCGACATGGCCTTGAACCCCTTTCACTTTCAGGGTGGCGCCAAGCGATCCGCGACGACCGTTCTTGATGACATCGCCAACCAAGGTTGTGCTCGATGGCTCGCCCACAATTGCCCAGGTGATCTTCTCGTTGCGAGCTTCCAAGGTATCAATGACTCGCGTTGTGCCATTGACGTAGGGACCCTCTTCATCACTGGTGATCAGAAGAGCGATAGAGCCTTTATGATCCGGATGTTTAGCAACGAATCGATCCAGTGCCGTCATAAAGGCAGCGATACTGCCTTTCATATCAGCCGCGCCGCGCCCGTGCAGCTGACCATCAATGATGGTCGGTTCAAAGGGTGGAGTTTTCCAGCGCTCAATAGGGCCGGTTGGCACAACATCAGTGTGTCCTGCGAAACAGAGTACAGGACCCTCTTGGTTTCGACGTGCCCAGAAGTTGGTCACCTCTTCAAACGGCATATGATCGATAGTGAAGCCCAGCGCTTCAAGGCGCTCACACATCATTGCTTGGCAACCTGCGTCCTCTGGGGTAACAGAAGGGCGGCTGATTAGATCGCAAGCAAGTTCGAGAGTGGCGGAGCGCTGAGTCATCTTCTATCTACCTTTGTCTTTCAGGATTAGTTGTGAGCGTGTAGCTCTTCATTCAACTCAATTGCTGACTTGTTTGTTTTAACTTCGATACGGCCGTTTTGTGAGTTACGACGGAACAGTAGATCCGACTTGCCAGCCAGTTCAGACGCTTTAACCGTGGTTACTTCGTTGTTTTGGTCATCAAGAATGGTCACTTTCGAGCCGCCTGTTACATAGAGGCCCGCTTCCAGTGTGCAGCGATCCCCTAGTGGAATGCCTAGACCTGCATTGGCACCTAGCAGTGCGTTCTCACCAACAGAGATGATGACATTGTTGCCGCCAGAGAGAGTGCCCATAGTCGAACAACCACCGCCTAGGTCTGAGCCGTTTCCTACGACGACGCCGGCAGAGATACGACCTTCAACCATGCTGACACCCATAGTGCCTGCGTTGAAGTTGATGAAGCCTTCGTGCATAACAGTGGTGCCTTCACCTACGTGAGCACCTAGGCGGATTCGAGATGCGGCACCGATACGAACACCCGTTGGCACAACGTAGTTCGCCATCTGTGGGAACTTGTCGACTGAGTGAACGTGAAGCATGCGACCCTGTGCACGAGCGGCTAGCTGGCGCTTAGAGAGCTCATCGACCGCGATTGGACCTTCGTTCGTCCAGGCGATGTTCGGTAGCAGACCAAAGATACCGGTTAGGTTCTGGCCGTGAGGCTTAACGAGACGGTGCGAGATCAATGACAGCTTAAGGTAGACTTCAGCCGTGGTCGTTGGTGCATCGTCAGATTCAAGGATCGTCAAGATGACGGGCTGTGCGGTTCCTTCAAGAACCTCGACAATCTCGGCTTGATCTTCAGCGCCAACGCTCAAAAATGCAGCCTCTAGAGCTTTTAGCTGAGCGGCATCTACCTCGATCGCAGCGTTGCCACCGGTGTAACCCACGGCTTTACCTGCAGCATTAACCAGTGCTGAGTCTGCATTAAGCAGTGGTTGGTTGTAGTAGACCTCTAGCAAGTCGCCAGCCGCTGATTTAGTACCTACACCTAGGCCAAATGCAAAATTAGTCATCTCTATATCCTCGTGTTAAATCGTTAATGCCGATTGAGTATCAGGGGTAAAACCGACCTCAATCTGACCATTGAATTCAAAAATTGGGCGTTTGATCATGCTGGGCTGTTCGCTCATCAAATTGATCAATACAGACTCATCTGTCATCGCTTTTGTGGCATCGTCCAACTTGCGCCAGGTTGTACCGCGTTTGTTTAGGACAACCTCAATACCGGCCGCGTCAACCCACTGCTTAATCTGTTCAACTGTGGGTGGGCTCTTTTTAAAGTCGATGAAGGTAAACTCCACACCCTGATCAGTGAGCCACTTGCGCGCTTTTTTTACCGTGTCGCAGTTTGGAATGCCGTAAAGGTTCATAGCCATCCTTACAGCGACTCGATGTAACGGCGAATTCGCCAAGCCGCTTCGACACACTCTTCAACCGTTGCTACCAGTGCCATACGAACATAACCGGCACCAGGGTAGAGACCTGCATCGGTTTCACGCGATAGGTAACGACCGGGTAGCACTGTTAGGTTTTGTTGTTCAAACAGTCCTGCGGTAAAAGCGTCGTCATCGATCGGTGTCTTCGCCCAAAGGTAGAAGCTAGCATCCGGCATTTTGACATCCATAACCGGTGCAAGAATCTCAAGAACGGCCGCAAATTTCTGACGGTACTGTTCACGGTTATCTTGGACGTGAGTCTCATCATTCCAAGCAGCAATGGAGCCTTTCTGAACCTGAAGTGGCATCGCACATCCATGGTAGGTGCGGAACAACAGGAACGGCTTGATTAGAGCGGCATCACCGGCGATAAAACCTGAGCGAAGTCCAGGCAGGTTGGAACGTTTTGAGAGACTGTGGAATACGACACAATTTTTGTAATCGTGACGGCCAAGTTGCGCACAGACCTCTAGGAGACCTACGGGTGGGTTCGCTTCGTCAAAATAGATCTCGGAATAGCACTCATCAGAGGCTAGGATAAAGTTGAATTTATCCGCTAGCGCAATCAGCTTTTTGATGGTCTCTGCAGAGTGGACTGAACCGCTTGGGTTGTTGGGTGAACAGATAAATAGCAGCTCACAACGTTCCCAAATATCATCAGTGATCGAGTCGTAATCTGGAATAAACCCATTTTCAGCCAAAGTGGGTAGGAAGTAAGGCTCTGCTCCCGCTAGGTAAGCGGCACCTTCATAGATCTGGTAGAAAGGATCCGGTGATAGTACCAAAGCCCCTGGTTTGCGATCGACTGCACACTGTGTGAAAGCAAAGATCGCTTCACGAGTACCCATTACCGGTAGCACGTTCTGCTCTCCAGTTAGGCTATCGCTTTTAAGTTTGAAGCGTCGTGTGGCCCAAGCGGCAATCGTATCGCGAAGCTCGGCACTGCCTTTGGTCGTTGGGTAGTTTGCAACAAGATCGACGGTTTCGTTTAACACCTTAGTCACACACTCAGGGGCAGGGTGTTTCGGTTCACCGATGCCCAATGAGATGTGCTCAATCTCTTGAGGTGGTTTTAGACCGCCCAATAGCTTTGCCAGTTTTTCAAAAGGATAAGGCTGTAGTAACGAAAGATCTCGATTCATAAACAGTGTCTCAAGCGACCAAGCGCTCTAGTCATTAAAAATGGGTGCGACAGTATAACGTAAGGCGGCGATCCAATAAATGGATCGCCGCCTTAGAACACAGGTCGTAATTTGCTTTAAGGTGTATCGACCGAGTAAGAGCTGATCGGTTTCATTCCTAGCTTCTCCCGACCCCCTTCGATCAGTGTCAGCAGGGATGGAACCACAACCAGTATTAACAAGGTGCCATAACCTAATCCAAATACGATGGCAGCCGCCATTGGGATCAAGAACTGAGCTTGAATGGAGGTTTCAAATAGGATGGGTGTCAGGCCGCCAATGGTTGTTAGTGATGTTAGCAGCACGGCACGCAGGCGCTGGCAGGAGGCTTCAATAGCCGCCTCTTTAATCGCCATACCCTGTTCACGTAACTTCTTGTAGAACGTCACCAAGACGATTGAGTCATTGATCACGATCCCGGAAAGACCGAAGAAGCCAAACAGTGACAGGATGGTCAGATCCAGTCCTAACACCCAGTGTCCCAATAGGGCGCCGGTTAATCCAAGCGGAATGGTCAGCATGATCGTGATTGGCCAGCTGTAGGAACCAAATACCCAAGCCAGAATCACGTAGATCAGCACCAATGCAATGACTAGGCCGGTTTTCATATCACCCAGGGTTTCGCGTTGATCACGGTTTTTACCCTCAAAGCTCGAATCAACTCCATACTTACCAAGGATCTCAGGCATCACCTTCTGTTGCAGGTCAGCGATGATCTCATTGGCATTGTTGGCGCTCTCATCAAGGTCAGCCGATACGTTGATCGACAGAAGACCATCGATACGTTGAAGTGAATCGAAACCCTGACGTGCGGTGAAGTTGACGACGTTGGATACCGGTGTCACTCGGCCATCCGGTAACACGATCGGTAGCTGACTGAGCGAGCTTAGTTGATTCTTCTGCTCATCGAGCATCTGAACGCGCACACTGATCTCATCACGGCCCTCAAAGTAGCTCTGTACCTCTTGGCCATCAAAGGCAGCTCTTAACTGACGTCCAACCTGCTCAAGTCTTAAACCTGCCGCTTCACCAGCCGGAGTCAGGGTGTAGATTAGCTGAGAAGTACCAAACGGGAGGTCATCATCGATATTACTGAGCCCGTTATAAACCTTCAGCTTCTCTTGGAGCTCAAGTGAGGCTTGTTTCAACAGGTTGATATTGCTGCCGGTGAGTTGAACTTCAACCGGTTTACCTGGAGGGCCACCTCGATCGACATCGATCGATAAGCGCTCTAGGCCGGCAGGTTGCTCAATGTTTTTGCGCAGAGCTCTTGTAAAGGCTTTAGTCGAGACCTCTCGGTTGTCTCCCGGCGTCAGCTCAACCTGTATCGACCCATAAATATCACCGCGTTTAGGCGACGCATTACGTGATGGTTGGGAGATGTTTTGGCGAATAAGTGCAAACTTAAGAATGCCACCACCCAGCTCTTCATCTGTTTTGTGAAGTTGATCTTCGATGTAGAAGAGAAACTCACTGACCTGATCACCACTGGTGCCAGAGACAAACTGCGTGTTGATCGAGAAGGTGTCTTGATCGGTACTTGGGAAAAAGGTGAATTGAATTCGACCACCGACAAGCAGGCCCACAGCAAAGATCAGTACACCGACACCGGTTGCAATGGATGCCCAACGATAGTTGATTGCCGTTTCAACGAAACGTTTGAAGATGCGGTCTCGGAAGTAGTTAAACCCGTTATCGAGCTTGATTCGGATTTTCGATGGGTGGGCGGCATCCCCTCGTGCTAATGAGTGGTGGAGGTGACCTGGCAACACCAAAAAGCTCTCAACCAGCGAGGCGATAATGACGCAGATAATCACCAGCGGGATATCAAACAGAATGTTGCCAATGATACCGCCGATCATCATCAGTGGCAGAAAGGCCGCGATGGTGGTCATCGATGA
This sequence comes from Marinobacterium sp. xm-m-312, assembly GCF_013283295.1. NCBI lineage: Bacteria > Pseudomonadati > Pseudomonadota > Gammaproteobacteria > Oceanospirillales > Oceanospirillaceae > Marinobacterium > Marinobacterium sp. xm-m-312. The sequence goes on from NZ_WBYS01000001.1 coordinate 434,757, forward strand.
GGCGGTCACAGGGGCGAGCATTCGAAGCGCGCCACCAACAGCAGCACGTCGAGAGCTCTCTCCCATCTGAGCATGTGCGAGGGTATCCTCACCAACGACAATCGCATCATCGACAATGATGCCCAGAGCCATGATCAGTGCAAACAGCGAAATCATATTGATCGAGCCGCCTACTAGGTAGAGCACCGCTAAGGTCGCCATGAATGAGGTTGGAATACCAATAGTCACCCAGAACGCGACACGGCCGTTTAGGAAGAGGAATAGAATCAAGACAACTAGAACTAAGCCGCTAGCACCGTTTTCGATAAGAAGGTCGATACGGTCTTTGATCAGTGTCCACTGCTCATTGTAGGTCAGTAGTTCAACGCCTTCTGGCAGAGTAGGGCGGGTCTCTTCCAGCCAAGAGTTAAACAGATTGGCCGTCTTTAAGCTGTTCTCTGATTCCGTTCGTTTCAGGCTCAGAACTATCGCTGGGTTGCCTTCATGGTAGAGGCGTACTTGATCCTCTTTGTCGCGCTGCTCGATCAGCGCGATATCGCCAAGGCGAACCAGTTTGCCTTGGCCTGCAGTGATCAGAGGTAGCTCTTCAAAGCCGGTAACATCGCGTTGTTGGCCTAAACTGCGAATTCTTCGAGCGCCATCATCCTGTGCTGCAACGCCAGCAGGTAGGTCAACTGAGCGTTGGCGAATTAATCCCGAAATATCGCTCAGCGTAAGGCCTAGTTGATTAAGGTTGTCTGGACTGAACTGGATAGCAATCTCTTGCTCAGGCATGCCGGTAAAATCGATTTTACGAATGCCACGCTGAAGAAGTTGCTGCTCGTAGGTGCGCGCGAGAGTTCTTAGCTCTTCAAGAGAGGCGCGATCACTGGTGACGATAAGATCAGCAATGTTGTCGTATCGCGTCAGTAGCTGTACAACAGCGTCTTCTGCATCAGAGGGCAGTGCTGAACGTGCAGCATCCATCTTCTGCTTTGCCTCTGACAGGGTGTAATCTACATCGGTACCATCTTCAATCTCTAGACGAAAAACGGCGCTGCCATCACGTGAAATGGCCGAGAGTTTTTTGATCCCCTCAAGTGCACGAAGCTCCTCCTCTACAGGAACCACGATAGAGGTCTGCACATCCTCAGCACTGGCACCGCTCCAGGGAACGGTTATGTTGATGATATCGAGCTCAAAGGTTGGAAAGAACTGGATGTTAAGACGGTTAAGGCCCAATAGACCGGCCGCTAACATCAATATCATTAACAGGTTTGCCGCAACCCGGTGGGTCGTAAATAGGCTGACAAACCCTTTTAGACCGGTTGCCTGACTCACTGTTTCACCTCAACCAACATGCCGCTGACCGCGTTGGGTAGCTGGGTTGTAATGATCTTATCACCGGCGTTGAGCTGATCGCTCTTGATCAAAATCTCACGCTTCTCATCTGAGTTAGTTCGATAACCTAGATGGTTGACTTTAACCGCTTCGAGTCGAGAGTCGGTGACACGATAGATGCGATCCGTGCCGTAAAGCGCCACTGGCGGCAGTGCGATGACATCATTCAGCTCTGGTAGCGTCAGTGCAACGCTGATGGTGCGACCAGGCTCGGGTAGGTAGTCAGAATCGACAAAACGGAACAGGCCATCCACACCGGTCGAGCCAGTCGCGACTTCGGCACTGAGACGATCAAGTTCAAGTTCGAACTGCTGACCATCAATCTTTGCGACCGCCTCAAGGTCAGCGAGTGACGATTGGCTCTTGATAAGTGCTAGTGCACGGCTAGGTAGTTGAGCACGAACTTCAAGATCTGAGTTCGGGTAAACAGAGGCAAGCGCATCATTGGCTCTTAGGCGGTCACCGACGGCAATTGAAATTTTGGTTGCACGACCATCGAAAGGTGCTTTTACGAAAGCACGTTCACGATCAAGTAGTGATTTATCTAATTGAGCCTGTGACTGGGCAATCGATGCTTTGAGCTGCGCAACGCGGTTGGGGTGGTCCGCCAAAGACTGCTTGCGAGATACAAGGCTCAATTGACGCTGCTGGGTGTTCATCTCAGCGGTATCGAGTTGCTCTTGGCTGGCGAGTTTTTTACCTGATAGGTTAAGCTGGCGCTGTTGAGAGCGTTGAGCAATCACTAGCATCTCTTCTTCAATGGCCAAGGCCTTTTTATCGGTTTCAAAACGAAGCAGTTCTGCAGACAGTTGTGCTTTTAGAGCATCGATTTGGGCACGCTGCTGAGCGATTTGAAGATCGATGTCGCGGGTATCGAGTTGAATCAGTAGATCACCCTGTTTAATCGTTGCCCCTTCACGCACTTCAACCGATTGAACATCGGCAGCAATCGAGGCGCGCAGAACCACTTGGCGGGGGTTTTCAACTTCAGCATAGAGCTCAATCTCTGGCGCGATCGATTGAGGTGACGCGGCAATTGCATTAACGCTCCAAGATCGTTCCGTGATCGGTTTGGGTGGCATTTTGGGTTTGCTTGATTTTAACGAGATGAATCCAGCAATAGCGATGCCAAGAATGATGATTGGTAGAAGCCATTTCAGTAACCGTTTCACGGAGGCTTTTCTCCCTACGAAGTTAAATTAAATTGTCAGTAAGTATACCGCTTGAGATCTACGTTCGCACAGCGAAACTGGACCGTTTCAATGAGATCAGGCAAGATTTTACAAAACTTTACCCAGCGTTTGAGATTTCATGGAATTAAAATCGACTACCTATCATTTGGACGGTGACGGCTATCGTGTCGCTTATTGGCAGAGTGGTTCTCCTTTGGCAAAAAAAGTGTTGTTTTGTGTTCACGGACTGTTAGGCCGTAGTCGTGATTTTGATGAGTTGATCGAAGCGCTAAGGGATGATTTTCTTTGTATTGCTATTGATCTGCCTGGACGTGGTCAGAGTGATTGGTTGAAACAACCTGAGCAGTACAGTCCAGAGAGCTATCTGCCGGCTATCAGTGCGGTGTTGAACGCTGTAGATAACCGGCCTGTCCATTGGGTGGGTACCTCCCTTGGTGGGATTCTGGCTATGGCTGCCGCAAGCCTGAAGCTAGCCAATATTGAAAAACTTGTTCTGAATGACGTGGGTTGTCACATACCCAAAGCGTCTCTGCAGCGCATTGCAGCCTACGTTAAAGATCCTCTGTTTACCGATCAACAGGCGCTTATTGATCACATCAAACGCACTTACCCCAGTTTTCGCGATTTATCCGAAGTGCAATGGCAGCGAGTGGCTCAATATGGTTCACGACAGGCTGATGATGGCCTGCATCTTCACTATGACCCAGCCATTGCCACTAACGTTCGCTTGGGTTCTAACGAAGACATTGATCTTATGCCATTATGGCAAGTGATAGAGTGCCCGCAGATGCTGATTCACGGCACCGCATCTGACTTGCTGACGCAAGAGATTGTGGATGCAATGCTTGAACACAAGCCCGATTTGGAGTTGTTGCAGTTACAGGGTCTTGGACACGCGCCGCCTCTAATGACGCCCTTTGAGGTCCAAGCAATTACAGAGTTTCTTAAAAGGAGTGATGCCTGATGGGCAGCATAGTGACCTGGCCTAAACATAGGCTGCCTGGTTCCCCAGAGATGAGAGCGAAGGCGCTTGATGCGGTCACTCGAGCATTTGCGCCGACCGTCGAGTCTTTAGATGTCGATCTTGGTTTGAATGAGCTGTTTGAGCAGATCTACGTGCCCGTTGCTTGCTCTATATTGGATCGACTAATGCCGGGTTCCCCTTTGGTTGTCGGAATTAATGGTGCACAAGGGGCGGGAAAAGCGACACTTTATAACCTCCTAGAGGTGATTCTCACCGAGGGTTTTGGGTTAAAGGTGACGGGTTTTTCGATTGATGATCTCTATCTGACGCGTGCTGAGAGGGACGCGTTGGCACAGTCCGTTCACCCTCTTTTAAAGACACGTGGAGTGCCTGGTACCCATGATGTCGATTTGGGTATAGAGCTATTAAATCGACTCAAGCACGCGGGGCCAGACGACCTTACTCGGATCCCAATTTTTGATAAATCGACCGATGAGCGTGTGCCAGAACAGATGTGGCATGAATGGCATGGTTCAGCGGATGTCATTATTTTTGATGGATGGTGTGTCGGTGGTATCGCCGAGCCTGAAGAGTCGCTCGCTGCACCTGTTAATGAGCTTGAGACCCTCGAAGACCCTGAGGGTATCTGGCGACATTATGTCAATCAACAGCTGGCAACCTCTTATCAAGAGCTGTTCAGCTTTTTAGATATGCTCGTCATGCTCAAAGTGCCCAACATGCAGGCGGTGTACGATTGGCGTACGGTCCAAGAGCAGAAACTCAAAGATCGAGCCTCATTGCTGTATGACGAAATAGCTCCTGCAGACCCATTGCGGATTATGGATGGCACTGAGATTACACGTTTCATAGCGCACTATGAGCGATTGACGCGTTGGATGCTCGATGAGATTCCAACACGAGCGGACATTACGTTAGCGCTGAATGCCAACCACAAGATTGAGAAGATTATACTGCCTTAAATGGGCAGAAAGGGAGCTGTAGCGACGCTTAGCACAATTCGATTGATGGTTCGGTCCGTCGTCTGCGCAACAATCTCAGCGAGCATATCCTGAGTGGCAATCATCTTCCCGAAGAGTCGCTCGTAGCTGAGGTTGATGACTCCCTCATTCATGCTGTCAGTCAGAATGAACAGTTCGCCACTCGATGTTTTGAAGTTGTGCAGTTGCCAAGCGATCTTCTCTAAATTACGTGCTGAGTTATATAGCTTTTGCGAATCGATTTCGTTGAGCATAAAGAACTCTTCACGGTAGTTGTATGAGGCGTGAACCATACCTGTGATAGCCACCATTAGAGCGAAGACTCGGTCCCCTTGATACTCCTCATCAAAAGCCAGTTTGAGCGCATCAACTCCGTAGAGGTGATTGAGTTCTCGATGACTGATGGGCCTTGGGTAACTTAAAAGCTGTTTCAGGCGCGTCTCAACGGTTGTACCAGCGGCCGCTTTTTTGAGTTCGCGCGGGTTGCGTTTGTAGAGTTTGATGGTGAGTTCACGACTCATCGCGTTGATCGTCTTAATGTGTTGATCAACGATCATATCGACGTCAGACTTGGCGAGATTCTGCAGGCGAAGCTCTTTGTTTTGAACACCGACACAGCCGCTAAGAGCGAGTGCCATGATGAGCGTCACTATTTGTGCAGTTCTAGCCATTTGAGCTGGGATCCTGATCAGATAATGTTTAGAGTATAACGCTCGAAAATCTGAATGATAGGAGTTTCGATGTCGACAACCCAATTAAGTGATGTGCGTCGTGAATACCTCGTGGCAGGTCTTCATGAAGATAATTTAGTCAGAGATCCGATTCAGCAGTTTGATGCATGGATGCAGGATGCATTGGCTGTGGATCCTAAAGATGCTACCTCTATGACTCTGGCGACCTCTGATCAGTCGGGGATGCCCAGTGCGCGTATTGTTCTGTTAAAAGAGTTTAGTTCAGAAGGGTTTACCTGGTTTACTAACTATTCGAGTGAGAAAGGGGAGCAGTTAGCGGCCAATCCGCAAGCAGAACTTCTTTTCTACTGGTCGATGTTAGAGCGTCAAGTTCGCGTTCGCGGACAGGTTGAAAAGATCGATCGCATTGAGAGTGAAACCTACTTCCACTCTCGCCCAGTGGGTAGCCAGAGAAGTGCTGCTGTGTCTCATCAAAGTCAGCCAGTCGAATCTCGAGCTGTGCTTGAACAAGCGGTCAATCAGCTGTCAGATATGACTGAGGTTCCGTGTCCCGATAACTGGGGCGGTTATCGACTTGTACCGACCCGTTTTGAGTTTTGGCAAGGGCGTGAAAGTCGCCTGCACGACCGTTTTCGTTTTGAACCATCAGACACAGGTTGGGTCGTTACCCGCCTGCAACCTTAAGGATTTTGGATAATGAATATTTGTAAAGATGCTTACGTCACCTTTCACTACGCCATTGTAAGTGATGAGAGTGAGGTAAAAGATGGTTCGAGAAATGATGAACCGCTCACCTACGTCCATGGTTACAAGATGCTGGTGCCGGGTCTTGAGCAGGCGCTAGACGGGCGATCGGCTGGTGATCATTTTCAGGTTCTTGTAGAAGCGGGTCGCGGCTATGGCGAACGTGATGAGGAGCTGTTCGATGTACTTCCTCGTGAGGCCTTTGCTGATATGCCAGGTTTGCAAAAAGGGATGTTGGTTCAGCTAGAGGATGAAGATGGCGAGCCGCGCTTGGGTCGAGTTGCAGAGATCGATATCCGCGAGGTGAAGGTTGATCTTAACCACCCATTTGCAGGGCAGGATTTAAACTTTGATGTTGAGGTGATTGATGTCCGCATGGCCACTGAAGAGGAGCTAGCCGAGTTAGCCGAGTAATATTGCTATTGGCTATAAAACAGACCCTGTTAAATCCGAATGTTCTTGAGTCTGCCCTGCAGGCTTGAGTTATATCAATATATTGTTGCCGCCTTCGAGTTACAGTTATTAAAACTTGATAACTAGGAGTAACGAAATGTTCGGTATTGATGCATACACTTTTGAAACAGTTTGGCCAAGCCTTCTAGGTGTGGCTGCAATGGCAGGTGTAATGACTTGGGGTTTCTTCAAAGTGAAGAACCTGATGAACGAAGATCAGAAAAAGTAATCACTTTACATTCCTCTTCATGTCAGTAGTCTAAGCCTCTTCTTTAAGGAGGCTTATGGCTGCTTACTTCTCCCCAGTCGATCGATTTGAGTATGAGATCGAAGTCAAAAAAAGTCGTTTCATAGCGACCGCAATCCCTCTTAGTTCCACTGATGCACTCTATCAGCTGCAATCAGAGATGCAGCGTCTGCACCCTAAAGCCAGCCACCACTGTTTGGCCTATATTTTAGGCGCACCTCAGGCACCTAAGGCCGCTGGCTCCAGTGATGACGGCGAACCCAGTGGTACAGCGGGTAAGCCGATGCTTAATATCCTCATGCATAAAAATTTGGGAGACATCGGTGTCGTCGTGACACGTTACTTTGGTGGCACGAAACTGGGAGCCGGTGGGTTAATTAGAGCCTATGGTGCCTCGGTTAGTGAGCTCTCAGAACATCTGCCGACCATTGAATGTGCTCCTAAGATTGAGTGCCAGATCCGATATCCTTACGAGCTAGAGGCTGACATTCAACAGGTCATCGCTGCCGTAGCGGCTGAAGAGCTATCGGCTAGCTATACAGAGATAGTAGATAAAACACTGTTAGTTGAATTGGCTCAATTAGAGACCTTCAAAGTGGCGATTTTGGCTCTGGAGTATAGAGGTGTATCGCTAACGCTAGAGGTATAAAAAAGGGGCGCAATCTTAGATTGAGCCCCTTTTTAACTATCAACGTCGCTTAAAGGTTTTTAATCGACTCTAACTGTTTCTCTAGTTGAACTTTAGAGCGTGCAGCATCATCAGCCTTAGCGCGCTCTTTAGTCACAACGGCTTCAGGTGCGTTGGCAACAAACTTCTCGTTAGACAGTTTCTTATCAACTCGGTCAATCTCACCTTGTAGGCGATCAATCTCTTTCTGAAGGCGAGCCATTTCAGCCTCTTTATCGATAAGATCCGCCATAGGAACCAACAGTTCCATTGCGCCAACCAGCTGAGTCGCGGCAAGAGGTTTATCATCACCTTCGTTTAGGGTCGTGATGCTGCTCAATTTGGCTAGTTTCATCAAGAATGTTTGGTTCTCAGCTAAACGACGAGTGTCTTCACTGCTGCAGTTAGATAGCAGAAGTTCAAGATCCTGTGATGGTGCAATTTTCATCTCACCACGAATGTTTCGAACCGCTGTGATCACGCCCTTAAGCCACTCGATGTCAGCTTCTGCTTGCTCGTCAATCTTCTCTTCTGATGCAACAGGGAACTCCTTAAGCATCAGTGTCTCACCCTCAACACCGGCCAGCCCTTTGATTGTCTGCCAGATCTCTTCAGTAATGAATGGCATGATAGGGTGGCTTAAACGGAGAATCGTCTCAAGAACGCGAACCAGTGTACGACGTGTGCCACGTTTAGCCGCTTCAGACGCTTGCTCATCCCATAGAACAGGTTTTGACAGCTCTAGGTACCAGTCACAGTACTGGTTCCAAATAAAGTCGTAGAGTGTCTGTGCAGCAAGGTCAAAGCGGTACTCGTCTAGCTGTTTGGTGACGGTCGCTTCGGTGCGTTGTAACTGGCTGATAATCCAGCGGTCAGCCAGTGAGAGTTCCACTGGCTCTTGATTGTTGCCGCAATCTTCACCTTCGGTATTCATCATGACATAGCGGGCAGCATTCCAGAGTTTGTTACAAAAGTTACGGTAACCCTCTAGTCGCTTCATATCCCAGTTGATATCACGACCCGTTGAAGCGAGTGCTGCTAATGTAAAGCGCAATGCATCAGTACCGTGCGCCGTAATGCCCTCAGGGAACTGTTTCTCAGTACGTTTGCCGATTTTCTCGGCTAGCTGAGGTTGCATCATGTTACCGGTACGTTTTTCCAACAGATCTTCAAGTGAGATGCCATCGATCATATCGAGAGGGTCAAGCACGTTGCCTTTCGATTTCGACATCTTATCGCCGCTCTCATCGCGGATAAGACCTGTCACATAGACGTTTTTAAATGGCACTTGAGGTTTGCCATTTTCATCTTTCATGAAGTGCATGGTCATCATGATCATGCGAGCAACCCAGAAAAAGATAATGTCAAAACCGGTTACAAGGGTGTCGGTAGGGTGGAAGGTTTTCAAACGTTCCGTGTTTTCAGGCCAGCCAAGAGTACCAAAGGTCCACAGTGCCGAGCTGAACCAGGTGTCTAGTACGTCATCATCTTGGTGGAGCTCTAAATCGGCCGCCAAGTTGTATTTTTCACGCGCAGCTTCAGCTGAGTTCGCAACGTAGACGTTACCCTGAGCATCATAGAATGCAGGAATTCGGTGACCCCACCAAAGCTGACGTGAGATACACCAGTCTTGAATGTCACGCATCCAAGCAAAGTACATGTTTTCGTACTGTTTAGGGACAAATTTAATGTCGCCATCTTCAACTGCTTTCATCGCTGGCTTAGCCAGTGTCTTAGCATCACAGAACCACTGATCGGTTAGCATCGGTTCAATCACCACACCGCCACGGTCACCGTAAGGAATGGTCATCGCGTTCTCTTCGATCTTCACGAGAAGGTCGAGCTCTTCCAGTTCAGCGACGATGGCACGGCGTGCAGCAAAACGTTCCATGCCACGATATTTCTCAGGTAGCGTTGGATCGATCTCTTTGTTGACACTGCCATCGAAGTTAAAGGTTTGAGCCTCATCACGAATATCTGCGTTAAGGGTCAGAACGTTGATCATTGGCAGCTTGTTACGCTTACCCACTTCGTAGTCATTGAAATCGTGCGCCGGTGTGATTTTTACACAGCCAGTCCCTTTTTCCATGCTGGCATGTTCATCGGCAACAATCGGGATGCGACGACCGACTAATGGCAGTAGGATCTCTTTACCGATTAGGTCATCGTAGCGTTCATCTTCAGGGTTGACTGCGACACCAGTGTCACCCAGCAGTGTCTCTGGACGCGTGGTACCCACGACAATGTAATCTTTACCCTCTTTGGTTGTCACACCATCAGCAAGTGGGTAACGGATGTACCACATTTTGCCAGTCACTTCGCGGTTCTCCACCTCAAGGTCGGAGATTGCTGTGTGAAGTTTAGGATCCCAGTTAACGAGGCGCTTACCACGATAGATTAAGCCGTCGTCGTAAAGGCGTACAAAGACCTCTTGAACGGCATGGTAAAAACCAGAGTCCATAGTGAAACGTTCGGTTGGCCAATCGACAGAGTTACCTAGACGACGCATTTGGCGGGTAATGGTGCCACCCGATTCGCCTTTCCACTCCCAGACTTTTTCAATGAACGCATCGCGACCAAGATCGTAACGACTCTCGCCGGTCTCAGCAGCTAGTTTGCGCTCAACTACCATCTGAGTGGCGATGCCTGCATGGTCTGTACCAACCTGCCAGAGCGTGTTGCGGCCCTGCATTCGACGGTATCGAATTAAAGTATCCATTAGGGTGTGCTGGAAGGCGTGACCCATATGCAAGCTGCCCGTGACATTTGGCGGTGGGATCATGATTGAGTAGGCATCACCTTCACCTGAAGGTGCGAAAAAGCCTTTCTCTTCCCAGTCTTGGTACCACTTTTGCTCGATTGCTTGCGGTTGATACGTCTTATCCATGAGGTGCTGTAGTCTCTGTTTTCAAGTTCGGTAGCAGAGGATAGCTCCTCTCTACTTTTGGAAAAAATTTAAAGGGTGGGAGTATACCCTTTGAGAGCCCTTATAGACAGTGGTTGAGCGGTTCTTTATTCGCTCTGCAACGCTTCTATAGGTTCGATTTTGGCGGCTTTCAGGGCGGGTATTAAGCCACTGAGTAGTCCTGTTGCTGCTGCAATCAGCAGTGAAATAACTAAGAAAAGAATATTCGGTTCAAGAGGTAAGCCTGGGAGGAGCTGCCTAAAGCCGTAAATTGCAGCATAAGCAGTCAAAATACCTCCGATTCCGCCGATGATTGAGAACATAATCGCTTCGGTCAGAAAGAGCGATGCAACTGTTTTTTTACTGGCGCCTAAAGCACGTAGCAGTCCGATCTCGCTGCGTCTCTCATCAACCAGTGTCGACATAATGGTTAGAATGCCGATTGACCCGACCAGTAGGGAAATGGCCGCTAACCCTATCAGTGCAATTTTTAATACGTCTAAAATCTTATTGAGCGTAGAGAGCATCTGATCTTGGGAGGTCAGTGTGAAATCCTCTGCGTTGTGGCGCAGGCTCAGGTGCTCCTTAATTGATTGCATCAGTTGATCCGTTTTGCTGTTGGCTGAAAACGTGACGTCAATCTCCATCACGCCATCTCTGTTGAATAGGGTGAGTGCTCTCTGGGTGTCGATATAGACAATATCATCGAGGTCAAAACCCAACATTTGTCCCTTAGATTCGAGTACACCTAACACCCGATAGCGCTCGCCACCAACCCTGATAAATTGCCCAAGTATTGGCTGGTTACCGAACAGTTCACTGGCTACTTTTGCACCAAGAACTGCGTAGGGTAGAGGGGTTCGCCCCCGGCTGTCAGGTAAGAAATGCCCCTTCTGAATGGTGAAATTCCAGGCGTCAGGCATGCTGTAACTGACGCCAAGAATATCCACATGACGGACGCGATATTGATACTCAATCGCTCCGCTACCCTGAATAACGGGCACTACCTGTCGGATACCCGATAAGGTTTTAAGTGATTGGGCGTCGTCTAGCGTGAGCGGGCGAGTATTGGCGATGAGGCCACCGACGCCCCCCGTCTGTGTACGTCCCGGTGTAATAGCGATGATTCGGGTGCCAAATTGAGAGAAGCTATTGAGCATATAGTTTTGCAGGCCACTGCCTAAGCTGGTGATCAATGTCACCATAAAGATACCGACTGTAATGCCTAAGGCGGTCAAAAAGCTCTTTCTAATATCGACGGTCAGTGTCCCTGCAGCCAGTTTGATGAGATCAGCGATAGGCATTGATCTCACCTCGCAATGCGGCAACGGGATCGACCGTTGCAGCCTTTTTGGCGGGTAGCCATGTAAAAATCAGAGAGACCGTGAGTGATACTAAAAGAGCGGCCAGTGTTGCCATATAAGGGATAGCAAAAGGAAAGCTTGGCCAAGTCAGATGAATGGCATACAGCGAAGCTATGCCTAGACTAACACCGATTATGGCTCCGGTTGTGGCTACTAAAATGGAGTCCAAGAGGAAAATGGAAGTGACGGTGTTATGTGAGGCGCCAAGTGCTTTGAGTAACCCAATTTCTGGAACCCGTTGTGAGACACTGATCAGAGTGATGTTCATGATCAATATGCCAGCCACTAATAAACTGATGCTAGCAATCGCGATGACGACCAGGGTGAGCTTGTTCAATAGGTCACTGAAGGTGTTAAGTAGAGCGTTTTGAGTCACGATAGTGATGTCTCTTTCACCTTGATGTCGCTCCATTATCAGCTGCTCTATAAGCTGCTGACTCTCTTCAATCTGTTGATCTGATTGTAGTTTGATTAGCATCCTGAAGAGTCCGGGAGCGTTAAAAAGGGTTTGAGAAGAGGTGACAGGAATGAGGGCAGTCTCATTCATGTTGGTACCAAAGTTGATGCCGCTGGGCTAGATAATACCAATGACCCGGTAGCGTCGATCAGAAAATTTGACCCACCCACCTAAAGCGTTTCCATTAGGGAAAATCTCCTGAGCAAGCGTGCTACCCAGTAGGGTGACTGACGCTGCCGTATCAACATCCCTTTGCGTCAAATTGGTTCCGGTTTTTACGGGTATTCCAAAGATAGTAAGTAGGCTTTGGTTGGTCCCAAGTACGATGATCTCCCGATTTAAACCGTTGCTATGAGCCTCGGTAATACCTGCAATAATCGGAACGATTTCATTCACTTGTGGCAGTTTATGGATAGCCTTTGCATCATCAAGGGTTAAGTCGCGAGTTCCCTCCCCAGTCACTGGAGGGATGCCGCCTTCCGTCTCTTTGCGCCCTGGAAGAACGATTAATACCTCTTTCCCTAGCAGAGAGAACTCCTGATAGACAAACTGTCTTGCTCCCTCCGAAAGACCGGTTAATAGAACAACGGACATGACTCCGATGCTTACCGATAGAAGTATCATCAACGCTTTAAATGCCTGCCGATAGTAGGTCGCTAGGCTGTACCGAAGATGATCAATCAAGAGCACGGCTATCCCCTCTTTTTGATCTCTATGAGTTGACCATCAACCATAGTTATCTGGCGTTTTGCTCGGGCGCCAAGATCACTGTCATGAGTCACCACTACTAGAGTAATTCCTTGGCTGTTTAGCGTTTCAAGCAGGTTAATGACCTCCTGACCTGATGCGCGATCAAGATTACCGGTCGGCTCATCGGCGAGAAGTATTTTAGGTTGAGTGACCACAGCGCGCGCTATGGCAACACGCTGCCTCTGGCCACCAGAGAGTTGCTGTGGCTTGCGGTTAAGAAAATCTTTTAATCCCAGGGTTTTCAGTAACTCGGAGGCTTTTTCTCGGCGTTGGCTGGCAGGAATCCCTTTAAGAATTAACGGCAACTCAACGTTTTCCAACGCCGTTAGTCGATTGATGAGATGATAGGCTTGGAAAACGAAGCCGATATTGTCGTTTCGAAATCGAGCCTTTTCTGCTTCGTTTAATTCAGTCGTTGCAGTGCCATCCAGACAGTATTCACCGGAGTTTGGTGAATCGAGCAGTCCTAATTGATTGAGTAGTGTGGATTTACCTGATCCAGAAGGGCCCATGATACTGAGGTAGTCACCTGCCTCGATATCGAGTGTGAAATCCTGAAGCGCATTCACCGTTTCACTGCCCATTGGATAGCTTCTACAGAGATGCTTAAGCTCGATCATTGTGGAATAACTCGTCGATTTAGAAGGTTTTCAACATCATTGGTGTTCTTCAGGAAACGGTCATTTAAATCGAGTCCTTCCGTCACCTCGCTCCACGTCCAGTTATAGGCGCCGACTTTAATAGGTCGAATTTCAAGCTCATTGGTTTTTTCGTTGAATATCACGATTTCAGATCCGCCAATGACAGATTCGGTAGGAACCCTTAACACACTGCCTGTTGATGAGGTCACCACTTCGATATCAGCACTGTATCCCACTAAAAGCGTCATATCTTCATCAGAATTGATAAAGGCAGCCTCGACTTCAAGCGTTCTTGCCTGCTTCTCATTGTCAGAAATTCGAGAGCCTAATTTGCTGATGACACCATCAAAGATTTCACCTCTAAAAGCATCTAGGGTTATACGGGCGTATTGACCTATCTTAAGTCGGGAGGCCTCGACCTCATCAATTGGGGCGGTCACATAGAGGCAGCTGGTATCAAGCAACTCAACAGCCGCTGGCGTCATGATGCCTGGAGGTGAGGGGGTCAGGTATTCACCGACTTCACCGTTGATCTTGCTAACGGTACCGGCAAACGGAGATTTTAGAGTACGCTGGTTCTGATCAATGCTAAGAAGATTAATTTTGTCTGCCGCGAGTTTTGATAGTGATCTTTGGTACTCACAGATATGGGCGCTGCTGGCTGATTCGCTATCCTGTTGATCAAATTGTTCGTTTGAAATGAGCCCTTTCTCCTTAAGGGACTGACCTCGGACGAGCTCGCGTTTTGCAAGATCCGCCAGTTCGCAGGCTCGTTCCTCTTCGATCTTTGCGGCTTGATACTCCCCTTTGGATAGTTTTATTTGAGCCCTTTGAACATCACTGTTCAATGTGAGTAGGGTCTGATCTTTTTCGACCACCTCGCCCTCAGCAATGTTGATTGACTCTATGATGCCCCCAATGGTTAGGGATAAGCTGGACTGACGGCAGGGGGTGATGGTTCCTGAGCGACTGTTAGCGGCGATCTGCTCGACTGCGCCCTGTTCAACTTGGACTAACTCAACGCTGATTGGAGGCTCTGGCCAAAAGAGCGAGTAGCTGATCACCGCAGCAGCAAGGAGGGGGAGAATAAGCAGTTTTTTCATTGAATATCCTCCGTAGGACAAATTTAAGATCGATCTCTAAGGTCTTGTCTCTGTAGCTCCCAACCGGCTGCTTTACGTGCGGCCCAAGAGTGTCGTGTGGCTGCAAGCACTGTTTCGGATTGAGTGACAATCTCGATGCAGCGAGAAGCTGATTGACAACCCTCTGGTGCGGTTAAGCCTAGATTGATAAACAGATCAATAGGTTCTGAGGGCAATTCACCACAGGCTATAGAGACAGGCGATTTAAGTTCAGTACCCAGTATGGCATGCGGTACAAAGCTGTCCGATCGAAAATTCCACAAAGTCTGATCTAGCTGATGTAGATCAGCTTCATTTTCAGTGTGTATATGGATGCGTTGGCCAAGGGATAAGGCTTTTTCACAGAGTTTACACGCCAGCAGTTCACGACTGTCGTGATCACTGCTGGGGAGTATGTAGTAGTCTGCGCGAGGCACGTTTAGGCCTCAATCTGCTCAGCAATATCGAGAAGATATTGCGTCAGCATAGGAACACAACGTCCCGTTGCCCCTTTGGCTTTGCCGCTATTCCAAGCAACACCGGCTATATCTAGGTGAGCCCAGCTAACCTCTTTGGTAAAGCGTGATAGGAAGCAGGCCGCGGTAATGGTCCCTGCAGGTCGACCTCCGATGTTAGCCATATCGGCAAAATTGCTATCCAGTTGTGATTGGTACTCGTCCCATAAAGGTAGCTGCCAGCCACGATCGCCAGCAAATTCACCTGCATCAAGCAACTTAGCTGCAAGCTCATTATCGTTCGCAAGAACTCCCGTTGCTTGATGTCCAAGTGCAATAATACAGGCGCCTGTCAGGGTCGCGACATCGATGACGGCTTGAGGATTGAACTGTTGCACATAGGTCAAAGCATCACAAAGTACCAGTCGGCCTTCAGCGTCGGTGTTAAGGATCTCTACTGTTTGACCTGACATGGTCGTTACCACGTCACCTGGTTTAGAGGCTTCACCTGAAGGCATGTTCTCAGCCGCAGCAACGATCGTAATAAGGTTCAATGGCAAGTTCATCTCTGCCACTGATTCGAAGGCACCTAACACGCTGGCTGCACCACACATGTCGAATTTCATCTCGTCCATCTCAGGGCCTGGTTTCAATGAGATGCCGCCGGTATCGAAGGTGATGCCTTTACCAACCAGAGCATACGGAGCCTCATTAGCATCCTCTGCACCTTGGTATTTCAATACAATGAGGCGAGGCGGAATGACACTGCCTTTGCCGACGCTTAGAAGCGCACCCATACCCAGCTCTTCTATCTGTTTCTCATCTAGAATGTCACAGCTGACACTGTCGAACTCTTCCGCAAGATTTTGAGCATGCTCTGCCAAGTAGAGAGGTGTACAGATATTGCCTGGCAAATTACCCAGCTCACGAGCAGTTGATACCCCATTGGCGATAGCAACGCCATCCAGAAGGGCACCCTCTCCAAATTCAGTATCTTCCTCAGGTAGGTGGATATGAATGTGCTCAAGTGTTAATGCAGGTGCAGACTTGGATTTGGTGGTGTCGTATTGGTAGAGCGCGGCCGACGAAGCTTCTACTAGAGTTCGTGTGTCACGGTAGATGTCGTCGCTATTGCCGCTGATCCGATCCAGGGCAAAGCAGAGTGTTTTAACACCCAGAGTTTTGATGGTATCCACCGCGCTTTTAATCAGTTGCTGCTGTTTGATGATGGTTCGTTCACTCTGTGCCCCTACACCAGCTAACAGGATGCGCTTAGTGTTGATACCAGGAAGGCTGCGCAATAGAAGCAGAGAGCCCTGTTTGCCGGAAAAATCACCCGATGCAACAACATCGCTTATGGCCCCTGAACTGGCTTTATCAATCGCTTTAGCCGAGTCCGAAAGTTCACCGTCTGCCGCAATCGCAATAACGATACAATCTGCTTCTACACTCTCAATCGATCCGTTAACGATCTCAAAATCCATTTCTGTTTCCTCTAACAAGACAAGCACTTAGGTTTAGGTGATAATGTGCCCTACAGTATCGCATCTGTTGGATATCCATGCACCTATCGGATTAATTAGTGATTATAAATCGTTACCTAAGTCTGGACATACTCAAGACTACTTTTGCTGTTGTGATTGTTTTGTTGTTAATTATTCTCAGCGCCAGAATAATTGGCTACCTAAATGACGCTGCCGCTGGTCAGATACAAACCAGTGTTATTCTTGAGTTGGTTATTTACAGAACCCCTAAAATTCTTGAGCTCCTTCTTCCCCTCGGTCTGTTTTTAGGTGTCTTGCTAGCCTACGGTCGATTCTACTTAGATAGTGAAATGATTGTTTTGAAAGCCTGTGGTGTAGGGCCCTTTAAATTGGCTAGCTACGCAATTGGGCCAGCCGTTTTCATCGCCTTGTTAGTTGCTTTAATGACTCTTTACCTAACGCCTACAGGCATGACGGAGGCAAGAAAGATACTTTCAGAGCAAAAAGAGCGAAGTGAACTGGATATGCTGTTACCCGGTAAATTTCAGGTCAGTAAAAACGAAAGACAAGTCACTTACGCTCGACAGGTCAGTGATGAAGGGGAGTTGGTTGATGTTTTTATTTCGGGTATTGATGCGAAGGATGAACGGTACATTCTAGTTGCTAGGAAGGGTTCGCAGAGATTTCTTGACGATCAAGGGCGCTTCTTGGTGTTTGAGGAAGGCTATCGTTATAACTTTTCAGAGAACAATTCAGTTGAAGAGATTCAGTATCATGAGTACGGGCTTAAAATGAGAGATGTTGAGCGACAGTTCTCGATTAATGCCTTTGATGCTCTACCTACACTTGCCTTATTAGAGAATGATTCAGCTTTTTATATTGGAAGACTGCATTGGAGACTTTCTCTACCATTTTTGGCCATAATCGTTGTTTTATTGGCTGTTCAGCTATCAAAGACTAGTCCTAGGCAGGGTAGGTACTCGAAGCTTATTCCAGCAATCATAATATACCAAGTCTATGTTGGTGCTTTAACTGCAGCAAGGGCGCAAGTGGAACAAGGTGACGCTGGTAGTTGGCTAATATGGTTTGTCCATATTGCAGTGCTTATTATTGCTTTGAGTATGTTTGTTTTTGAGGGTGCTATTGAGCGTTTTTTCGAAAGGTTACCGAAATTTCCTAGACTTAAAAGTTTTAAAAGGCGAGCTCTTTGATGTTAAGTCGTTTGGATCGTTATATCGCTGCTCACACCTTGTCTGCAATTTTTGTTGTTTTGTTAGTTGTAGTCAGTTTAATGGGTATTAGTCTTTATCTAGATGAGCTTGGAGACGTCAGGGGTAGTTACACTTCAAAAGATGCCATAATTTACACCCTTCTTAGTATCCCTGGTATTTGTATTGAATTACTTCCACTCAGTGCATTAGTGGGAACACTTATCGGTTTAGGGGTTTTGGCCTCAAGTTCTGAATTGACAGTCATGAGAGCAGCAGGTGTCTCTATGTCAAAACTTATTTTAGGCGTCATAAAACCCATCTTCTTAATTTCCTGCTTTTCACTGTTTCTAAATCAAATCGGTATTCCTGAAGCTCAACAAAGCGCTAGAGCTTTAAAGGCAGCGAATCAAAATTTGAAATTATTCGAAGGTGGCGGCTGGTATCGTCAACCGAGTGAATACATTCATGTCTCTGCAATCACTCCTGACGGGCAAATTTTAGGTGTCACTCGTCACCAATTTGATTCAGAGCTTAGGCTCAAACAAACCAGTTTTGCCAAGTCGGGGTATTACTCTGAAGAGCGTCAAGGCTGGTTGCTAACTGACGTTGAATTAACGGCACTGATCAATGATCAGCGTATTGAAAAAGGTCATTTAGATGAGACTTTTTGGTCAACCGAATTGACGGAAGAGATGCTGCGAGTCATTTTGGTGCCCCCTGTTGAACTCCCTATCTCAGGTCTATCTTCTTACTCTAGCTATCTGAATGATCAAGGGGTGGATTCAACCTCTTATGAGTTAGCCCTTTGGAATAAATTGCT
The DNA here is from genome assembly GCF_013283295.1 of Marinobacterium sp. xm-m-312. Classification (NCBI taxonomy): domain Bacteria; kingdom Pseudomonadati; phylum Pseudomonadota; class Gammaproteobacteria; order Oceanospirillales; family Oceanospirillaceae; genus Marinobacterium; species Marinobacterium sp. xm-m-312. The sequence goes on from NZ_WBYS01000001.1 coordinate 453,303, forward strand.
ACAACCCTTGTCAATTATCGCTTTGGTGATGATTGGCGTTGCGTTTATTTTTGGACCGATGCGCGGTGTTACGGTAGGCCAAAGAATTATCACCGGTGTCGTGATTGGACTGGTATTTAAATTCAGTCAGGATCTTTTGGCGCCGGCCAGTCAGGTGCTAGGATTTTCTCCGTTACTGGCCGCGCTGTTACCCATTGCGATCAGCTTTGCCATCGCTTTATGGTTACTCTCTAGAGTTCGCTAACTCTTTTTGGCAGGTTTTGGTAGTCGAACGGTGACACTGTTTGACCAGCGCTCATGCCAGGTTAGGCGCTCATCACTTAACAGTGTCGCCCAGTAACCGGCTCCTAGAGTGACAATAGAGATAGCGGCACCAAAAAAGCGAATCAGTGCCTGAGTCCAGGTTAACGAAAACCCCTTTTCACTCTGCGCTCGCAGTCGCCAAGCCATCATGCCGATCGTCTGACCGGAACGGGTCCAAGAGTATCCAAAGAATAGGAATGTTGAGCAGAGCAGTGCGGACTTTAAGGCCGCTTGGCCGAGAAAGCTGTCGACCGCTTCACCTTGATTTAGGATGACTCCAACAGCACCAATTAAGAACCAAATGGCAAGAATGATCAGAGTGTCATAGACCATTGCCATCACTCTAATGATTAGAGAGGGTAGTTGATGTTGGTTAGCATCATCGTGAAACGGTCTGGGCATACTGAACTCCTTTGTCGGAGCCGTAGTGTACTGAAAAGTTTACTTTAAACGAAGCAGTGGACGAAGCTTAAGTCCGATCACTGAACCGGCAAATGCAAACAAGATCCATAGCCAGCCGTGTAAACTGCCAGAGACCACACCGCCTACAAATGCGCCAATGTTACACCCATAAGCGATGGTTGCACCGTAGCCCAATAGCACGCCACCCAGCAGAGAGGCTAAGAAGTTTTGAATCGGCATTTTCATCTTGAGTGTGAATTTGCCGGCGATCGCCGCCGCTAAGAAAGCGCCTAGGATGACACCACCATTCATCAATGACGCGGGATCCTGGCTGAGACTGTTGTAGAGCGCCTCTTCACGGCCAGGTGCCATCCAGTAGGTCCAGAAGTCGATCTCTAGATCGAGCTCTAACCATTGAGCCACTTTCGCTCCCCATACAGGGTAAGCCAGGGCGACAGCCCATGGACGGCCCATTAAAGCGAGCGTCGCGAAGTTTAGAATGGTGAGTCCAACCGCTCCCCAAATCAGTGGCCAGGGTCCAGCAATCAGTTTGCTTGCAAAGCTGGTCGTGCCAGTACTTTGACACTCTTCAAGCGAGCCGTGAGCTTTAATTTCAAGACGTTTAGTGAACTGATAGATAGCAGTGAATAACAGCAGGTTTAGACCGATGGCGGTGATTGGACCCAGCAGTTCGATCAATCCAATGGGCGCTAGTTGTGGCAAGGTTGTCCACCACTCATAGTCAGCTGTTGCCCATAGCGCACCGGCACTAAAGCCTGCCATGACGGGAATGGCTCTCAGTTGTCCACCGCCAAGATGGTAAAGATTACCCGAAGCACAGCCACTTGCGATCTGCATACCTACACCGAACATGAACGCGCCGGCAACAACGGAGAGGCCGAGAGGTCTAACAAATCCTGCGACCGATTGTCCAAACAGCTCGCCTGAGGCCAGGGTCGGGAAAAATAGCAGTACACTCAGGGAGAGCATGATCATCTGAGCGCGGATGCCCGCACCACGACGTTTAGAGATAAGCTCTCTCCATGCGGTCGTGAAACCAAAAGACGCTTGAAGCAAGCAGACACCCAGGGCTGCACCTAAAATGAGAGCAAGTAGTTCAAAGGTGCCGTGCTCATTAAACACATAAACAGCGGAAGCAACCAACAAAGCAGAAGAGAGCATAAGCCAAAATAGCTTGTTTGGCTCAAGAAGCTGGGTTTTAAAGTCTGTAGATGTCGTGTTTAAAGTATTCATGCTCGACTCCTTTTAGGAGTGGCAATACTAATGATCTTTTAATAACTCTTCCAAGAATGTTTGGTGATTTTATATACAAATAAGTTATTAAAAATATTTCACTTATAAAAAAGAGCGCCGTAGCGCTCTTCATGACCCATCTGATATTGGTTATTTTATGTACTGCTGTGAGAGCTTGTCAGCAAGTGCTTTGGCTTCGCTCTGTTCGGTATCAGACAGTTTCATCAGCAGGCGTGCTTCAATGGTCTGAGCCGTCGTTGAGCCAGCATTGGCTGCCGCTTTCATCCATGCGTAAGCAGTAATGTCTGGATTTACAGAGAGGTCATTACCATTACCCGTAGCGTAAAGCGTGCCTAAGAAGAACATCGATTCAGAGTATCCCGATTCAGCAGCTTGCAGGTATAGCTTCTCTGCCTGTGCAAAGTTTTGCTCGGTACCGCTTCCGAAGTTGTAGCTTCTAGCCAAGTTGTGAAGCCCGACCAGTGAACCATTGTGAGAGGCTTTATCGAACCATTGCAGGGCAAGGTTTAGATCGCGTTCGACGCCTTGGCCAAACTCGTACATTTCACCAATTCGGTTTTGTGCATCGGCATCACCCGCTTCCGCTTTGGGAAGAAGTTGTGTGAACTCGGCAAGGTATACCTCATTTCGCATGACGCGAAGCGCATTGATACTTTTTAGGTGGCCCTGGCGAGCGGCACTGCTGAAGTACTGCTTGGCATCCTCTTTGATCTTTTCAACACCTTGACCATCACGGTAAAGCGTACCCATTAGATAGAGAGCATCTAAATCACCTTCTTTGGCTAGAGGCTTAAGCTCTTCAAGGGCTTTGGTGTAATCGGCTGACTGAATGGCACGCTCAGCTGCGATGATGGATGCGGCTTCAACAGACATGACTGGAAGAGCCAATGCAAAGGCTAGTGATAATAGACGAGCTTTGGTCAAACCTGACCTCCTATTCTATTCCAACAAATTAATGGTCAATAACCGTTAGTGTTATCAAAGTGGCGCTATCATAACCTTTTCACTGCATAATCCACAGCGCTTGCTCTGAATTTCTATTATGAGTAACGTAATGATTGATGTAGCGCAGGTTAAACCTGTCAATTTAAATGGACATTGAGGATTATCAAATGTTTCAAGATATGACAAAGCTGTTCGAACAGAGTGTTGAATCATTTCAAGAGTTGGCGAAGGTTCAACAAGAGATGCTACAGCGCATTACCAATCAGCAGATTGAGTACACCCAGCAGTGTATCCAAGCGACCATGAATCAGGCTAATTCACTTCAGGGTCTAAAATCACCTGAAGAGTTCATCGAAGCGCAAAAAGAGTATACACAGCGCTTAGAGGCTGCACTTAAAGCGGCTGCTGAGCAGAATATGAAAACGGTTCAAAACGCCCAAGAGGAGATTCAAAAAATTGCCTCTCAATCGATGGGTGGCAAATAGTTTTTGATCCCTCTCATTTACGGAAGTACTACAGGCAATACTGAACGCGTAGCGCAACTCATGGTTGAGTGCTGGCCAGGGGAGGTGCCTCTAAAGCTAATTTCAATCGATAGCATGATTAATGCCGATGTTGAACAGGCTTCGTCACTGATTATTGGTGTGCCCACTTGGAACTTTGGTGAGTTACAAGAAGATTTCGAAGAAGTTTGGTCGAGTTTTTGTGAAATCGACTTCAGTGGCAAACGCGTAGCACTGTTTGGATTGGGTGATCAATTGGGATATGGCGATTGGTTTCTTGATGCGATGGGTACAGTTGCCGCACAGATTTCACAAAAGGGTGCTAAGCTGATAGGTGAATGGCCTGTCGAAGGTTACGATTTTGAGTCCTCAAAAGCGCTAATCCCTTGTGAGACTGCCTTCGTGGGTTTGGCCTTGGATGAGGATACACAGTCCTTTGAAACAAAAGACCGTGTTGAGCGTTGGCTCAATCTGATCTATCCACAATTGTAAGTTTAAGTGTTAACTCGGAGAGAGATTATGTCTTTGAAGAAAGTTGTATTAACGACTTTGTCTTGTGCTTTACTGGCTTCGCCTTTGGCACAGGCTGATCGAGCGGAAGATGCTATTGAATATCGCCAAGGGATCTTTAAAGCCTACGGTTGGCACTTTGGTGCTATGGGTGCCATGGTTCGCGGTAAGGTTGATTATGATGCAGAGCAATTTGCTCATCACGCTAAGTCGTTCTTAGCGGTAGCGCCGCTTGCGGCTGAGGGGTTTATCGAAGGTTCTGATTTTGGTGAAACGTCTGCCAAAGATGAGCTCTGGGAGAATTTAGATGATGTCAATCAGCGCTTTGTTGCTATGACTGAAGCCGCTGAAAAGCTAGTCGCTGTATCTGGCGGTGAATTGGCGGATGCCAAAGCAGCCTTTGGTGCTGTAGCGAAATCCTGCAAAGGGTGTCACGACAACTACCGCGAGAAACGTTAACCCTTTAATTCAGATCCAAAATAGGAGTGAGCTGACAGTCGCTCCTACTAGGATAGCTACAAAAAGAGGAAGGCCGCCTCGAATCTTAGGTGCTTCCTCTTCACTCTCCTTCCTACCATGCAGCATGGCTTGAACCAGCTTTTCCCCTTTAAAGCGCTGATACCAAACAATGGCTGCCAGATGCAGGGCGATAAACAGCATCAATAGATTAAAAACCGCCTCATGCAGTTCCGTCATCGCTAGTTGAGCGTCGTATGAGATTAAGTAGGCTAATGGCCCTTCAATAAAAATGTCATCGTTACTAAACAGCCCCGTCGTCACTTGCAGTGATATTAACCCTAATAGGGCGATAACACTGAGTGCGCCAGCAGGGTTGTGTGTGTTGTAGTCTCTTTGCCCCTCTCCCTTGAGGTAGGCTATGACGCTGCTTGGGCGTTTTACGAACTGAGAGAATCGAGAGGAGTCGCTGCCAATCACTCCCCAAATGATGCGGAATGTGATTAAGCCTGCTGCTAAAAATCCAAGGCGTGTGTGCCAGATCATCCAGTTGCCACCCAGCTCGGCACTTAACCAACTCAAACCAAATAGCACGACAAGAAGCCAGTGAAAGAGTCGAGTGCTTAGATCCCAGACGGTGACAATTTTTTTCTGCATGTTGATAAGCTCGCTAATGAATACAAAATCACAATGTAAAAACTATATGGTATCCGGTTGATAGTGCATACCCAAGGAGTATCGCCCAACTCCATTTGAGGTGGGCTCTGAAAGTGTAGATGCCATTCGCCTGGCCCATCAGAGCCACACCTGCCGCTGAGCCAATCGATAGCAGAGAGCCACCAATGCCAATACAGAGGGTCGCCAATAGCCATTGGTTAGTCGACATCGGCATATCCATGCTCAGAATGGCGTACATCACGGGTATGTTATCGATCAATGAGGAGCTTAGGCCGATGATTAGATGGGTGGTGGTCTCTCCAAAGTTGCCGTAAAGCGACGTTGAGATCAGGGCTAAATAGCCCAGGGCAGCTAAACCACCAACGCTCAGTACAACGCCATAGAAGAACATTAATGTATCCCAGCTGGCGCGTTCAACCACTCGGAAATTATCAAAACGCATGACGACTTCACCGTGATCCCCTTTGAGGTGTTTTGTCATCGCACCCATGTGGTGTCCACGCAATTCACTCTCTTGCAACAGAGGATCCTGTTTTGACAATAGGTATCCATAAATCTTTAACGCGCCTAGCCCCGTCATCATTCCAATTACCGGGGGTAATTTCAGAAGTGAATGGATTAACACTGACGCCGTTATCGTGGCTAAAAAGAGTATCAGCATGCCGATCGCTCCAGGCTTCATGGATTGTTGTTCATGCGGGAGTTGCGCTGGGCCTGTCGGAAGATAATGGTTAAGCACTAAAGCAGGCACGAACCAGCTGATCAGTGCGGGAACAATAAGATGGGTAAATTCAAGGAATTTTAGTTTCTCCTGCTGCCAAACCATCAGTGAAGTAATATCGCCGAAGGGGGAGAAAACGCCCCCTGCATTGGCGGCAATAACCACGTTGATCAAGCCGAGCACTACGAACGACGCTGTTCTGGTGCCAACAGCCATCACTACTGAGCCCATCAGTAGCGCTGTCGAGAGGTTGTCAGCAATGGGGGATAGGACAAAGGTCAACCCACCCGTGACCCAGAACACGGTTCTTAGGGAAAAGTCTCTAGCAATCAGCCAGCTACGCAATGCCAAAAATAGGTGGCGCTCCTCAAGGGCGTGGATAAATGTCATGGCGCTGAGCAGGAACAGAAAAAGCTCTGCGTACTCAAGCAGGGTCTGTTCCAGTAGTGCGCCAGCTTGCTCTGGTTGGCCATTGATGGAATAGCTAAGGCCGACTAATAACCAGATTAAACCAGCGGCCACCATCATCGGCTTGGATTTGGCTAGGTGAGTGCGGTCTTCGCTGATCACAAAATAGTACCCGACAAGGAAGGTGAGTACCGCTAGGTAGCCATATAGGGTGCCTGTTAAATCGATAAAATTTGTCATTCCCATACGATGGACTAGCTTGTCCGTTATCTCAATAGAGGTGCATGAAAAACGTTGAAATAAAGGCCGAGACGGTGATTTAAAGGTGAGGATAAATCCTGTAAAATGTGCCCCCTTTTTTAAGACCTTTTGGACATTTGCTCGACTATGGAAATTAATCCGATTGTTAACAGCCTTAAAGAGTATGCCGAACGCACTAAAGAGTTGCGTGGCTATCTCGAATATGACGAGAAGCTTGAGCGCTTTGAAGAGGTTGAGCGTGAGCTTGAAGATCCCAATATTTGGAATGATCAAGAGCATGCACAAAAGCTAGGTCGCGAACGATCGAGCCTTGAGTCTGTGATTAAGACCATCGATGAGCTGACTGAGGGGACTGCTGATTGCCTGGAGCTGCTGGAGATGGCAGTTGAAGAGGATGACGAAGATACCGTTGAAGAGGTTCGCAGTGAAGTTGAGCGTCTAGGCGGCATGTTATCGCAACTTGAGTTTCGCCGTATGTTCTCGGGTGAAGCGGATTCAAGTAACGCTTTTTTAGATATTCAGGCGGGCTCGGGTGGTACCGAGGCTCAGGATTGGGCCAACATGATGCTTCGAATGTTCCTTCGTTGGGGTGAGAGCAAAGGCTTTAAAACCGAGTTGATGGAAGTGTCTGACGGTGACGTGGCCGGTATTAAATCTGCAACGATTCGTTTTGAGGGTGAGTACGCCTTCGGTTGGCTAAGAACAGAAACGGGTGTTCACCGTCTCGTTCGTAAGAGCCCATTTGACTCTGGTGGTCGCCGCCATACCTCTTTCTCATCTGTCTTCGTCTCTCCTGAGATCGACGACAATGTTGAGATCGACATTAATCCAGCGGATCTTCGTGTCGATGTCTATCGTGCATCCGGTGCAGGCGGTCAGCACGTCAACCGAACTGAGTCGGCGGTCCGTATTACCCACGGTCCATCTGGAATTGTTGTACAGAGTCAGTCGCAGCGTTCGCAGCACCAGAACAAAGATAACTGTATGAAGCAGTTACGCTCCAAGCTTTACGAAATGGAGATGCTGAAACGTCGTGAGGCTGCCCAAGAGGTTGAAGATACTAAAGCCGATATTGGTTGGGGTAGTCAGATTCGCAGTTACGTACTGGATGATCAGCGTATCAAAGATCTTCGCACCGGCGTTCAATCGTCGAATTGTGATCGCGTGCTCGACGGCGATCTGGATATGTTTATTGAAGCTAGCTTAAAAGCTGGTCTCTAAAAGTTAACACAGGAAATAGACACCATGTCTGATAACACACAGCTTGATGAAAACCGCTTGATTGCAGAGCGCCGTGAAAAACTCTCTGCACTGCGTGAGCAGGGCCAAGCCTTCCCGAACACTTTTCGTCGCGACAGCTACGCAGAGGATCTGCAGTCTGAACACGGTGAGAAGAGCAAAGAGGAGCTAGAAGCTGCAGGCATTAAGGTCTCTATTGCCGGTCGAGTGATGCTCAACCGTGGCGCGTTCATGGTGATCCAAGATATGTCTGGCCGCATCCAGGCGTACGTTAACAAAGAGGCTCGTAGCTTTGCTAAGCAGCTAGACCTTGGTGATATCGTCGGCATTAGCGGTGAATTGCACAAGTCAGGTAAAGGTGATCTCTACGTTGATATGGCAGAGTACCAGTTGCTGACAAAGAGCTTGCGCCCACTGCCAGATAAACACAAAGGGCTTCAAGATACTGAAATGCGCTACCGTCAGCGTTATGTTGATCTGATTACTAACCCTGAATCACGTGATGTGTTTGAGACGCGTTTTAAGGTGATTGCCGCGATTCGTCAGTTCTTAAGTGAGCGCCGTTTCCTTGAAGCGGAAACGCCAATGCTTCAGGCGATTCCTGGTGGTGCATCGGCTCGTCCTTTTGTGACACACCACAACGCACTTGATATCGATATGTATCTTCGCATCGCGCCAGAGCTCTACTTGAAACGCCTGGTTGTCGGTGGTTTCGAGCGCGTTTTTGAGATCAACCGTAATTTCCGTAATGAGGGCCTGTCAACACGTCACAACCCAGAGTTCACTATGATCGAGTTCTATCAGGCGTATGCTGATTACAAAGATCTAATGGACCTAACGGAAGAGATGCTCCGTACTGTTGCACAGCAGGTGCTAGGCACAACAACCATCATCAATACGGTTCGTAATGAAGAGGGTGAGGTGCTAGAGACGTTTGAATACGACCTGGCTAAGCCGTTTACCCGATTGTCAGTATTTGATGCCATTCTGCAGTACAACCCTGACATCACAGCGGAAGCATTGGCGAATGAACATGCCGCTCGTCAGATTGCCGAGCGTCTGGATATCGACGTAAAAGATAGCTGGGGTCTGGGTAAAATTCAGATTGAGATCTTTGAAGAGACCGTTGAACACCTTCTACAGCAACCAACCTTCATTACAGAGTACCCTACCGAGGTCTCTCCTCTCGCTCGTCGTAGTGACGACAACCCATTTGTGACCGATCGATTCGAGTTCTTCGTCGCGGGTCGTGAGCTGGCAAACGGCTTCTCGGAGTTGAATGACGCTGAAGATCAAGCGGAACGTTTCCGCAAACAGGTCGCAGAGAAAGATGCAGGTGATGATGAGGCGATGCACTTTGATGCTGACTTCGTTGCAGCACTTGAGTATGGACTGCCACCCACAGCAGGCGAGGGGATCGGTATCGACCGTTTGGTGATGCTACTGACTGACTCACCATCGATTCGTGACGTCATTCTATTCCCTGCAATGCGTCCACGCGCTTAAGCGCGATTAAGCGTACAGAAGAGTTTCACTGTGTTGTCTTGGCTGTTTCCAAAACAGAAACGTGACTTCACAGCGAAGCGCTATCTCAGCATAAGCCTGCGAACTCTGCACCTTTTTGGTATTGCAGGTTTTGCGGGCTTTTTCTTATATGACTTACCGGAATCGCTTTGGCGGCCCTATGCCATACTAGCGCTGACGACTGGCTCCTTAATGCTACTGGTCGAACTCTACGTTGATGCAATTTGGTTGATTCAACTGCGGGGTTTGGCGGTTATTACTAAAATTTTTCTACTGTTGTTAGCGATGAACGCTCCTCACCTAACAACGGTGCTGTTCTGTCTGATCGTCATCATTTCAGGCTACTTCTCACACGCGCCTGGCAAGGTTCGATACTACTCACCCTTTTTCGGGCGAGTCATAAAAAGCTCAGCTGAACTCAGCTTTAATCAGTCGGATTCAAGGTAGGTGCCGATGCTTTCGAAGGGTTGGCAGCAGCTGCTGAAAGAGATATCCGAGACGCCAAACTATCAATCTCTTATGGCGTTTCTGGATCAACGAACAGCTGAGGGTGTCACAATATACCCACCTCAAGATCAGTGGTTTCGTGCTTTGGAGTTGACCCCGCTAGAGTCGACACGCGTCGTCATTCTTGGCCAAGACCCTTATCATCAGGCAGGCCAGGCGCATGGTTTAAGTTTCTCTGTCTTACCTGGTATTCAAGTGCCACCATCGCTGAGGAATATCTACAAAGAGTTGAGTAGTGATTTAGGGATCGCTGCCCCAGAACATGGTTTTCTTGAAGTCTGGGCAGAGCAGGGAGTCCTTTTACTCAATGCGGTCCTTACGGTAGAGGATAGCAACGCCAATGCACACCAAGGCAAGGGTTGGGAGAGTGTCACCGATCGTATCATTCAGCAGGTTAACGAACACTCCACGGGCACGGTGTTTATCCTCTGGGGAAGCTATGCTCAGAAAAAGACGAGCATGATCGATCAGGCAAAGCATTTGGTGATTCAATCACCTCACCCTTCGCCACTATCAGCACACCGAGGTTTTTTTGGTAGTCAGCCGTTTTCTAAAGCCAACGCTTGGCTCGCTGAGAAGGGCTTTTCTGAGATCAACTGGGAGCTGCCGGTGATAGGACAGGCAGATCTGTTCGGTTGATGGCTAACGCTTGGATTCAAATAACTTTGGATCTAGGGTGTAAGGTAGTTCCAAAGCGGTTAGGGCTGCGCCACTCTCTGTGAAAATCACCCCCTCTTTTTCTGACTGTTGAATGACAGCAAGTAGAGAGGTTTGATCAGTTGAACTGGTCAGTACAACGGTGCCGACCTCAACTTGGTCAGCATTAAACAGTGGCTCCCCAATGCTGATGGAATGGCCCTGCGGTAGCGTGAATCCGTACATCGCTTTTTTCAAAATACCGCGATGCTGTAAACGGGTTACTATCTCCTGACCGGTGTAACACCCCTTGCTGAAGCTTACGCCATCAATGGCTTGTAAATTACACATCTGAGGAATGAATGTCTCTTGGGTAGCCTCTCTTAAATCGAAGATACCGGCGCGGACATTGATCTCATACCAAGCCTCTAATGAGTCGGTAGCATCCTTGGCCAATCTGTTTTGTACTTCAAGATCGGTGGTCCAGAACTCAACATGCTCGGCATCGATTTGAGCAGCAAAGGATCGGTCACTCTCTGAGCTTTTAATTGACTCTAAATAGTCTTTCGATAGGCAAAACCCATTGGCGTTATCTATGAAGTTAAGCTCCACCTTGGAAAAGATGCTGTATTTTTTTAGGTTGTTAAAGGCGCTTTCTGCGATCTCTTGATGGACCCGCAGCCAAAAACATTCGTCACTGATGCGCATGACTCTGAAGAGCCCAACCATGCTTCCCTTAATTGAGCAGTGTGCGGCGATGAGGTGCTCCCCAGTGTTAAGTGCAGCAACATCAGCGGTCAGCTGGCCTTGTAAAAAAGAGGCTGCATCAACGCCTTCGACGGAGAACAGTTTGGCATCCGTTATCGCAATGTTCATAGCTCAGCTCACTAAAAAGGGTTGTGGTATCACTTAAGACTCTGTTTGATGGGCAATGACTTCACCCATCTTGACCGGTGCGCCGGCCGCTAGATGGTCGCGCCAATTGATTACGCCTTCAGGGTAGAGAAGGATCACCGTTGAACCGAGTTTGAATCGGCCCATTTCTGCACCTTTCTCCAGTAGAAGAGGGGCGTCAGCTTCTGTGCTAAACAGTTTCATAGCCTCTTTTTTGAGAGGGGCTACCTGGCCACTCCAGACGGTCTCTATACCGGCAACAATCATTGCGCCGACGAGTACCATCGCCATTGGGCCACGCTCTGTCTCAAATAGACAGACTAGGCGTTCATTACGAGCAAACAGGCTGTCAACATTGTTGGCTGTGGTTTGGTTGACCGAGAAAAGATCACCAGGAACGTAGTAGGCCTCTTTAAGTGCACCGGCTACTGGCATGTGTACGCGGTGGTAATCTTTTGGTGATAGGTAGATGGTCGCGAACTCGCCATTGATGAAGGGTTTTGCTCGCTCGGTACAACCACCCAGCAGAGAAACAGCGCTGTAACTATGTCCCTTTGCTTGCAAAATACGCCCATATTGAAGGGTACCCATCTCTGAGATTGCCCCGTCAGCCGGTGAAACTACGACATCCTCGCCCTCAGCAATCGGTCTAGCTCCCTCTTTAAGGGCGCGAGTGAAGAAGTCATTGAAGTTGATGAACTGTTCCGGTTGCTGGCGCTCCGCTTCACTCATATCGACGTTAAACTGTTTAATAAATCGTTGAATAATCCAGTTCTTAATACGACTATTTGTGCACTCAGCTAGGCGACCAACGGCACGTGATAACAAGTGCTGTGGCACGATGTATTGAAACAGAATGAACAGTTTATCTTTCACTAAAAACTCCGCCTGAGTGATTCTTTAAATTGAGTAGAGATGATACCTGAGCTAGGGCTTTTTCACTATCGAACCGTGAAGTCAGACTCCAACATGGAGTCCAAAATCTGTTTATAACTGAAAAAACGCTGCTCGCTGATGACGCCCATATCGATCGCATCATAGAAGGCACAGCCAGGTTCCTGTTCGTGCTTACAGTCTCTGAACTTGCAGTGGCCAGTGACCTGGCGAAACTCCTTAAATCCGTCAATCAGATCGTTAGGATCAATGTGCCATAGACCAAATTCACGGATGCCAGGAGAGTCGATGAGATCGCCCCCTTCGGGTATGTGGAATAGACGAGCAGTGGTCGTTGTATGTTTCCCGGTTCGATTCGACTCAGATAGGGCGCCCACTTTCAGATCAACGCCAGGCAGTAGCGCATTGACCAGCGACGATTTACCCACACCAGACTGTCCAACAAAGACGGTCGTGCGATCTTTTAAGAACTCGTGCAGCTCATCTAAGCCGTTGGAGTTCTCTGTGGATGCATAGATGGTGCGGTAGCCAATTTCGGCATAGCTATCCAGAAGAGGTATCAATCGTTCACGATGCTTGTCATCGAGTAGATCGGTCTTATTTAAGACAATAATAGGCTCTATGCCAGAGAGTTCAGAGGCAACTAAGTAACGATCAATCAGGTTGGCGTGCGCATGGGGTTCGACGGCGATGACTATTAATATTGCATCGATGTTGGCTGCGACTGGCTTCAACTCACCATGATTGTTTGGGCGCTTAAGTTCAGAGTGGCGATCCTCAACAGCGACGACCACACCCGCATCGGGGGAGGGACGCCAGATCACTCTATCCCCGGTCACCAATTGCCCTAGGTGGGTACGCATATGGCAGCGAATGATTTCACCGCTACGATCGCCATCTAAGGCTTCAATATCGACCTGTTTTCCGTAGTGCGAGATGATCAGGCCACGCTGTTCGGCACCTAAATCGCCCCCTTCGAGTTGTGAGTCGATTTGAGTGTCACGTTTATTGGCTCGAGCGGCACGCTCTTCTTGAATCTTCTTAATACGCCATGCTTGGCGGCGATTAACTTTACGTTGCGCCATTCAATCTCTGCTAAATCGCTGTGTTAGTCGGTATACTGTGCATCATACTTTGTTCATAAAAGATTAGACACTTTAAAGGGAGTTTTGGCATGTCACGACAAGATAATCTTATCTGGATCGATCTAGAGATGACGGGTCTGGATGTCGAGCGTGAGCGCATCATTGAGATGGCTGCGATTGTGACCGACTCTGAATTGAACACTCTAGCCGAAGGTCCTGTGATTACCGTTCACCAATCCGATGCACTGATTGATGCCATGGATGAGTGGAATACAAAGCAGCATGGTGGCTCAGGTTTGATTGAACGAGTTAAACAGAGCCGTACCAGTGAGTCCGAAGCAGAACAGCAGATGTTGGCGTTTTTGAGAGAGCATGTCGACCAGGGTGCTTCGCCGATTTGTGGAAACTCTATCCATCAAGATCGTAAGTTTTTGCATCGTTACATGCCCGAACTAGAAGCCTTCTTCCACTACCGTAATTTGGATGTCAGCACGCTGAAAGAGCTGGCACGCCGCTGGCGCCCTGATGTGACTGAAAAGGTGGTTAAAAAGGGGGCTCATTTAGCCCTGGATGATATTCGTGACTCCATTGAAGAGTTAAAAGTCTATCGTGAGCACTTTTTACAGGTCTAAACGTTGAGCAAGTGGGAAATCGATAATTTTCAGTGCGTTCGCATCGGCCGTTCGATTTCTTAAATGCTCAACCGCCCATTGAGCGTGCTCTTTTATTAGCGCGCTCTCGTTAGAGGCTAAACAAGCTTCAAGCAGCTCAATGACTCTGTCACCACCCTTACTGTTGCCTAGGGCTACCGCAATGTTTCGTTTAAATCCCTGGTAGCCCGTTCTGCGAATGGCTGATCCTTCAGTTCTTTGTAGAAAGGTCTCTTCGCTCCACTGAAACAGCTCAATCAGATCGATATCGTCGAGTTGATGGCGTGGCGAGAAATCACACTCCTGGGTGTGCTGAGCAAAACGGTTCCACGGGCAGACCAGTTGGCAATCGTCGCAGCCAAAGATGCGATTGCCCATCAGCGGGCGTAACTCTTCTGGAATACTGCCAGAGTACTCTATGGTCAAATAGGAGATGCATCGTCGAGCATCCAGCTCATAGGGTTTGGGGAATGCATTGGTGGGACAAACATCCAAACAAGCGGTGCATGAACCGCAGTGTGAAGCCGTTTCGGGTGGGTCGATGGGCAGCTCGACATCGGTAAACAGTGAGCCTAAAAAAAACCAAGACCCTGCAGTTTGATTGAGTAGCAGTGTGTTTTTGCCGATCCAGCCCAACCCCGCGTCACGCGCAAGAGGGCGCTCTAAGATTGGGGCACTGTCTACAAAAGGGCGGAAGTTAATAGAGGTTTGGCACTGTTCCTCTAACCACTGTCCTAGCTGTTTAATGCGTTTTCGAATCAACTTGTGATAATCACGACCTAATGCGTAACGTGCTATGTAACCCTTGTCGGCATTGGTCAACGTTTTGAACAGGCTGACATCGGCAGGAAGGTAGTCCATACGCAGTAGAACAACGCGCTGAGTGCCTTCAACCAGCAGGGTTGGGTCGATTCGTTTTTCGAAATGCTCGGCAAGAAACCCCATTTCACCCTGGTAGTGCTTATCCAGCCAGCAACGTAGGTGGCTCGCTTCATGTTGTAGATCTGGCAGGGTGATTGCACACTGCTGAAAACCAAGCTGCTTCGCTCTCTCTTTTAAACCTTCAGCAATATTGGACAGTTCGATCTTGTGCACGCGAGTCATTATCAGTTTGTTTTCATGATGAGGTGTTACTATACGTTAATTAAGTCAGCATCAGGAGTGCTTCGAATGAATGAGTCCCCAATTGGCTCTTCGCTCTTTACTGCCGCTCAATGCAAAGTGATTGATCGCTTGGCCATTGAGTCTATGCCGATACCAGGTTATCAATTGATGTGTCGTGCTGCACGATCAGCGCAACACTGGATCACAAGACTCTACCCAAAGGCCAGCTCGTTTACTGTTGTATGTGGTGCAGGCAATAATGGCGGGGATGGATTGGCGTTAGCCAAGCTGCTGTATGAGACAGGTCATGCTGTGACAGTTACTCTGGCGAGCACTGATTTTGAAGTTCAGCTAACCGGTGAAGCTCTGGAGGCGTGGAATGACCTGCCTGATGACCTTCCAAAACACCCTTTTGATAGTGCTCTTACTGATGAGTCAGATCTCATCGTTGATGCTCTGCTAGGGATCGGTCTAAATGGCGAGGTTCGCTCAGACTCAGCTGCTGTTATTCATTGGATTAACCGGCAGCAAAGGCCTGTGTTTTCTTTGGATATCCCATCAGGCCTGTCGGCTGATACTGGATCTGTCTTGGGTTCTGCCGTTAAGGCCGATGCGACCTTGACCTTTATCGCTCCCAAGCAGGGGATGTTTATCAATCAAGCGCGTGACTATGTTGGTCGTGTGATGGTGGATAGCTTGGGCGTGCCAGCAGAGCTCTTCCCAGAGTCACAGAGTCAATTGATCTCTGAACCATTGAGCCAAATGGCTCCACTGAATCGCGCTGCGCACAAAGGCAGTCAAGGGTCCCTCGTAGTAATTGGCGGTGATTTTGGGTTTGGCGGAGCACCGATGCTATCGAGTGAAGCTGCGCTCAGAACAGGGGCGGGGCGGGTCACGCTACTGACCAATAGTGAATCGGCGGTCACAGCGATGCTCTCTCGTACGCCAGAGGTGATGGTGCGTTTAGCCAGTGACATTGCGGCCTTTGAGTCGATGATTCAATCCATGGATGCCATCGCGATAGGGCCCGGTTTGGGGCAGAGCGATTGGGCTCTCAGCTGTTTAGAAAGGGTCAACTCTTTAGATAAACCGACTGTGGTGGATGCGGATGCACTGAACCTTATTGCACAGAATAAAGTTGGTTTTCATCCTCATGCTGTCTTTACGCCACACCCCGGTGAGGCTGCTAGATTGTTGGGCTGTTCTATAGCAGAAGTCCAGTCTGACCCTGTCGGGAGTGCATTTGCGCTTCAGAGCCAGTTGGGTGGTGTCATCGTGTTAAAAGGTGCCGGCAGCATTGTCTGCAATGGTCATAAAGCCTTTATCTGCAACCTAGGCAATCCAGGTATGGCAACGGCTGGGATGGGGGATCTGCTTTCTGGTATCATCGCAACGTTTTTGGCGCAGGGCTACTCTCTGTTAGATTCTGCGCAGATAGGTGTTTGGCTCCATGCTAAAGCGGGTGATATGGCCAGTGCCGAGGGTGAAAGAGGGTTGATTGCGACAGACCTTCTTCCTCATATCAGAAGTTTATTAGGGTAATGAATTCGTGACACAATCGATCTCATGGTCTCTTGCAGATGAGGCTGAAACAATCGTTGCTGGTGCATTGATTTCCCGTGCAATGAGTTCGGGGGTCCTCTTTCTGCATGGCAACCTTGGCATGGGTAAGACGACCCTCGCACGTGGTGTAATTCAGTCGTTAGGCCATCAAGGCGCAGTGAAGAGTCCTACCTACACGTTGGTAGAACCTTATGAGTTTGATGATCGTAGGGTCTATCACTTCGACCTTTACCGCTTGGGTGATCCTGAAGAGCTCGAGTATATGGGGATTCGCGACTATTTTGAGAACAGTTCGCTCTGTTTGGTGGAGTGGTCAGAGAAGGGCGAAGGTTTCTTGCCGGCAGCTGATCTAGATCTCTTCCTTGAACCCGAAGCATTGGGACGTAAAATAACAATCTACGCTCGCACCGAGTTAGGTCAATCCATTGTGCAGAGACTCCAAGAGTTGAGGTCTGTTAAGGCTTAATGATGTTATTAAGGAATCAATCAGCGTTGAATCAGTTTAAGAGACTCTTCTTTGGTTGCGCTCTGTTAGTGCTTCCTCTGCTCTCTTGGGCTGCTTCGGTTGATAGTTTGCGCTTGTGGCAGTCGCCTGACAGCACTCGATTGGTCTTTGATCTGGATAGCTCCACCGAACACTCCCTGTTTACCCTCGATAATCCGGATCGAATTGTTATTGATATACCCAAGGGTCGAGCGAAATCCAATTTTAGTACCGTTGATTTGACGGGAAGTCCTATCAGTCGCATTCGAACCGGTGAACAGAGTGATAAGTTGCGTATCGTTCTAGATCTATCGCAACCGGTGAAACCCTCGAGTTTTACGTTAGCGCCAAATGAGAAGTATGGGGATCGATTGGTAATCGACCTGGCACATCAAGGTGGAGCGCAATTAAAACCCACTGCGCCGCCTAAGCCTGTGACACTGCCTATAGGACAGCGCGAAATTGTTGTTGTATTAGATGCGGGGCATGGTGGCGAAGATCCGGGTGCGCTTGGCCCCGGACGCCTTAAAGAGAAGCAGGTTGTTCTCGCCATCACCAAAGAGGTTAAAAAGCTGATTGATCAGCAGCCGGGCTTTCGTGCTGAGCTAACACGAACCGGTGATTACTTTATCCGCCTTCGTGATCGTACCAAGAAAGCGCGCCAAAAAAATGCCGACCTGTTTGTATCGATTCATGCAGACGCCGCACAAAATAAGCGGGCACGTGGAGCCTCTGTCTGGGTTCTTTCAAACCGCGGTGCCACCAGTGAGATGGGTCGTTGGCTGGCGAAAAAAGAGAACGCAGCTGATTTAATCGGCGGTGTCGGTAGTGTCAGTCTTGAAGATAAAGATGAGACGCTCGCCAGTGTGCTGCTGGATATGTCGATGACCTATGCGCGTACCAGTAGCTCAGAGGTGGCGCTAGCGGTTCATCAGAACATCGCGCGCTTTGCCAAAATGCACAAAAGCTACGTGGAGAAAGCGGGGTTTGTGGTGCTTAAATCTCCTGACATCCCCTCCATTCTTGTTGAAACGGGCTTCATTTCGAATTCACAAGAGGCTAAAAAGCTTCGTGATCCTAAGTACCAAAAGCGGATGGCGAAAGCGATTGCGGACGGCATTATTAGTCATTTTTGGAAGCGCCCGCCCGCGGCTACGCTTGTCGCCTCTTTGAAGGCTCAGGGGAAAATGCCTAAGGATATTAATCGTAGCCATAAAGTGGTTCCGGGTGACAGTCTCTCAATGATTGCCGAGCGTAATGGCGTCAGTTTGGACGCACTGCGTCGTTATAATAATTTGAAGTCTGATCGTATTAGAGTAGGTCAGGTTCTAAAGATACCTGCAGGTTAATATGAGCAGTCGAATACATCTTTTATCGCCGCAGTTAGCCAACCAGATCGCTGCCGGTGAAGTGGTAGAACGCCCCGCATCCGTCGTCAAGGAGGTTTTGGAAAATGCCATCGATGCGGGTGCAGAAAAGATCTCGGTCGAGGTTGAACAGGGCGGTGTGAAGCTGATCCGTATTCGTGATGATGGTAAGGGGATCGATAAAGAGGATCTGCCACTGGCGTTGAGTCGTCATGCGACTTCAAAGATCACAGCGCTTGAGGATCTTGAAGCGGTGGCAAGCCTCGGCTTTCGCGGTGAGGCACTGGCCAGTATCAGTTCGGTCTCTCGTTTAACTCTCACGTCGCGCTCAGTCGATGATAATAGCGCCTGGCAGGTCAAGGCGGAGGGGCGGGACATGGTCGCTGAGGTATCACCTGCAGCTCATCCGCAAGGGACAACCGTTGAGATGCGCGACCTGTTCTTTAATACCCCTGCGCGCCGTAAATTTTTGAAGACAGAGAATACTGAGTATCGACACCTTGAAGAGGTGGTTAAACGTCTAGCATTGAGTCGTTTCGATCTTCAGTTTCAGCTCAGCAATAACAACCGTGTGGTGCATCAACTGAAGCCGGCCAACAGTGAGCAGATGCGAGAGCGCCGTATAGCCTCACTGTTAGGATCTGGCTTTATTGATAATGCACTCAGCTTAGACATCAGTGCAGAAGCTTCAGGTCTCAGATTGTGGGGTTGGATCGGTTTGCCAACCTATTCACGCTCGCAAGCTGATCAGCAATATTTCTTTGTTAATGGACGTATCATTCGTGACAAACTGGTGACTCATGCTATTCGCCAAGCCTATGCAGACGTTCTCTATAACGGTCGACACCCTTGTTATGTTCTCTATCTAGAGCTCGATCCGGCGCTGGTTGATGTCAACGTACACCCAACCAAACATGAAGTTCGATTCCGAGAAGGGCGCTTAGTTCACGATTTCATATTCCGTACCATTCACCGGGTGATCGCGGAAACGCGTCCCGGTGAACAGAACAGCGATACCTCTGTGTCATCCCTTTTGCAGGGGCAGGCTCAACCGATTCAGCAGCAGTTTGATCAGCAGCGCATCTCACTTCAGTCAACCGGTTCAGGTACTGGGCTAGGTAGTAGCACTTCAGGGATTAACTTCTCTAATTACGTTCGACCTGCAACGCCATCAGCCGGTGAGGTGAAGCAGCAGCTAGCCGGTTATGGGGCTCTTCATCCTACCTCTACACTGAATCAGGATGGTTCATTGAACCCGTCGTCAGAGACTCAAGATATTCCCCCAATGGGTTTTGCATTGGCGCAACTGCATGGCATCTACATTTTGTCCCAAACTGCAGAAGGACTCATCTTGGTCGATATGCACGCCGCGCATGAACGTATTGTTTACGAGCGAATGAAGAGTGCATGGGAATCTGATGGATTGCGCAGTCAGCCGCTATTGGTTCCGGTTACTCTGAATTTAAGTGAAGCCGAAGTGGATATTGCTGAAGAGCGCTCCGAGGTGTTTGCTAAGTTAGGCTTCTCTGTTGAGCGAATGGGCCAAGAGTCTGTTGTGATTCGTGAAGTGCCTGTTGCACTGGCTCGATCGGATGTTTCGCTCTTGGTTCGTGATGTTCTATCCGATATGAAGGTTTATGGCAGTAGCAGCCGTATTGAAGAGAGCATTAATGAGCTGTTGGCGACCATGGCATGCCATGGCTCGGTTCGGGCCAACCGCCAGCTTACGCTACCAGAGATGAATGCTCTATTGCGTGATATGGAAGCGACTGAACGAAGTGGTCAGTGCAACCACGGCCGTCCTACCTATGTGCAGATGACCATGAATGAGCTGGATAAGCTCTTCCTAAGGGGGCAGTAGTGGCCGAAAAGTTGCCAGTACTCTTTTTGATGGGGCCAACAGCCTCAGGCAAAACGGACCTTGCCCTTAATCTGTTTGATCATATGGACGTTGAGATTATCAGTGTTGATAGTGCTCTTATATACCGAGAGATGGATATTGGTACGGCCAAACCTGATCGCGAGACATTGGAAAAGTACCCGCATGCGTTGGTGGATATTTTAGATGCAACAGAGGTCTATTCAGCCTCAGACTTTGCTGAGGATGCACGTCAATTAATCGATCAAGCACACGCGCAGGGCAAGTTGCCTGTTCTTGTGGGGGGGAGCATTCTCTACTTTAAGGCGTTGGCAGAAGGGTTGGCAAAACTCCCCGAAGCCAATGCAGAGATCAGAGCGGAGATTGAGGCTCAGGCTGAGCAGGAGGGTTGGCCGGCCGTTCACGCTCGCTTAGCTCAGTTAGATCCGGCTTCGGGTGAGCGTTTGGGGCCCAACGATCAACAGCGAATCCAGCGTGCATTGGAAGTCTTTCTGATGACAGGCCGAAGTATTGATAGCCACTGGCAGGAACAGAAAGCCCTAGAGTTGCCGTGGAACCTCATTCCCGTCGCGTTAATGCCAGAAGATCGCGCTCAACTGCATCAGCGTATTGAGCTGCGTTTCAAGCTGATGTTGGAGCAAGGCTTTGAGGCGGAAGTGGTTAGGCTTCGTCAGCGTGGGGATCTGAATCTGAATCTGCCTTCAATGCGTTGTGTTGGTTATCGCCAAATGTGGCAGTATTTGGAGGGTGAATTGGATTGGCAAGAGATGCACCATAAAGGAGTGGTAGCGACACGTCAGCTAGCTAAACGTCAGATGACATGGTTGCGCAGCTGGCAGGGTGCAGAGGTGATTGATCCCTTTGGTGAAAATCTTTTTAAGAAAACTTTGGCATTGATTCCATGAATCTAATATCATTTTATCTCTACGTAATGGCTGTATCGAGGATTGTCTCGAGCCTGAAATGTTGGGCGGCGGTTGTAGATTCTTAATAACGATTACTCTAAAGGTGATGACTATGTCAAAAGGGCAAACCCTACAAGACCCTTACTTGAACGTTCTGCGCAAAGAGCGCGTTCCAGTATCAATCTTCCTAGTGAACGGCATCAAGCTACAAGGCCAAATTGAGTCTTTCGATCAATTTGTCATTCTGCTTAAAAACACCGTTAGCCAGATGGTCTACAAGCACGCTGTTTCTACAGTGGTTCCATCTCGTCCTGTAAAACTACCTCAGGTTGACGAAAAGCCAGCTGACTGAGGTTTCTAATTGTTTTTCGATCGTCCCGAATCGGGCGAGACAGCGATTCTCGTCCACATTGATTTCCCTGGACCTAATGCGAATGACAATCCTAGAGAGCTAGAAGAGCTGGCTCTCTCTGCCGGTGCTGATCCCGTTGAGTATCTCTTCGGGACTCGCTCCGAACCCAGTTCAAAATTCTTTTTAGGCAAAGGTAAGGTTGAAGAGCTTGCAGAGCTCGTGCGCCTGCATGATGCCAAACTGGTTATCTTTGATCATTCTCTAACCCCCGGCCAAGAACGAAATATCGAACGTGAAATTGAGTGTCGAGTGCTTGATCGTACAGGCCTGATTCTTGATATTTTCGCACAACGCGCTCGAACCCATGAGGGGAAGCTGCAGGTTGAGTTGGCTCAGCTTGAACATATGTCGACTCGCCTAATCAGAGGTTGGACCCACCTTGAGCGTCAAAAGGGTGGTATCGGTCTGCGTGGCCCTGGTGAAACCCAGCTTGAAACCGACCGACGTCTACTGCGCGCCAGAATTAAAGCGATTACCGGTCGCCTAGAGAAGGTTCGTAAGCAGCGAGAACAGGGCCGTAGAGCACGTGCCCGTGCAGAGATTCCGACGCTCTCTTTGGTTGGTTACACCAACGCAGGTAAATCGACACTGTTTAATCGAATTACCGAAGCGGACGTCTATGCAGCCGACCAGCTGTTTGCGACACTCGATCCAACCCTAAGAAAGTTAGAGCTAAGTGATATTGGTTCAGTTATTTTGGCTGACACGGTTGGATTTATCCGAGACCTCCCCCATAAACTAGTAGAGTCCTTTCGTGCGACCCTTCAAGAGACGGTTGAAGCTACACTGCTTCTTCATGTCATTGATGCGGTGGATGAAGAGCGTCGTGAGCACATTGCACAAGTTAATAATGTGTTACACGAGATAGGGGCGGATGAAGTTCCTACACTGGAGGTCTACAATAAAATTGATGGACTCGAGGGTGTAGAGCCTCGTATCGATCGAGATGATCAAGGCGTGCCTGTTAGGGTTTGGTTATCGGCTAGAACCGGTGTAGGTACTGATCTTCTTGTTCAAGCACTGCGCGAGCGTCTGGCCAATGATATGTTCCACGAAATTGTGGAGCTTGATCATAACCAGGGGCAGTTCAGAGCCATGCTCTTTGCACAAAACGCGGTGGTCGATGAACAGTTTACCGATGACGGTCGTATTAGGTTAGAGGTAAGGCTCCAAGAGAAGGAGCTGAGAAAGATTTTAAGCCGTTTAGATATTCCGCATGAGCGCTATCTGCCGGCTGAAGAAGAGCAGTGGTAACAAGTTTAGCTTGTTTTAGATTTTTAAAGTAATGGAGCAATACTATGGCTTGGAATGAGCCCGGTGGTCGTAAAGACAACCAGGATCCATGGAACTCAGGTGGCAATAATGGCCGCCGTGGTGGATCAGGCGGCCCTGAACAGGGACCACCCGATCTAGATGAAGCGTTGCAGAAGCTGCAAGAACGCTTGAACTCTATCTTTGGCGGTAAACGCTCTGGGGGTTCTGGTGGTTCTAATGGTGGTGATGTTAAAGGACCTGGTGCAGGTTTCTTCGGCATCATTGCTCTGGTTGTAGTGGTTGCTTGGGCTGGCTTTGGTTTCTACACAGTCGATCAACAGGAACGTGGTGTTGTTCTTCGCCTTGGTAAGTACCATGAAACTGTACAGCCAGGTCTGCAGTGGAACCCGCCACTACTGGATGAAGTCACTAAGGTGAATGTGACTCGAGTTCGTACCCACGACCACGGCTCTTTGATGCTGACTCGTGATGAGAACATCGTAAATGTAGAGATGACGGTTCAGTATGTGATCAGTGATCCACGTGCATTTGTTCTTAATGTTCGTGACCCTGAAACCAGTCTGTCACATGCATCTGAATCATCACTTCGCCATACGGTTGGTTCGACTAACCTGGACGGCATCTTGACCGAAGGTCGTGAGATTCTCGCGACACAGGTTCAGGCACGTCTACAAAGCTACATGGACAGTTACGGCACAGGTCTTGCTCTTTCACGTGTCAATATCAAAAACGCTACCGCACCACAGCAGGTTCAAGATGCGTTTGATGACGTGATCAAAGCGCGTGAGGATGAGCAGCGTGTTAAAAACGAGGCGGAAACTTACGCTAACGGTATTGTTCCGGAAGCTCGTGGTACCGCTCAGCGTGTGATCGAAGAAGCGAATGCTTACAAAGAGGAAGTCGTTGCTCGAGCAAGCGGTGAAGCTGATCGTTTCACATCACTTCTGCAAGCATATCAGATGGCTCCTGGTGTCACCCGTGAACGTCTCTACATCGATATGATGCAAGAGGTGTTGGGCAAAACGCCTAAGGTGATGGTGGATGTCGATGGTGGTAATAACATGATGTACCTACCGCTGGATCAATTGATGAAGCGCCAAGCAGATACCATTGCTAACACGCCACGCTCTGTGCGTTTAGATGACTCCAGCATGCGTGAGTTAACGCAGCAGGTGATTAACCGCATCGGCAGCTCAAGCACTAGTACACTACGGGAGGGTCGTTAATATGAAACCGACTTCGATGTTTACATCGGTACTTGCCGTATTGGTGTTGTTGATTGTTAGTAACTCGGTCTACATCGTTAAAGAGACCGAGCGTGGCGTGAAGCTGCAGTTTGGTGAAGTGGTCGAAAGCGATCTAAAACCCGGTCTGCACTTTAAAATTCCATTTGTGAACACCGTTCGTAAGTTCGATGCTCGTGTTCAAACCTTGGATACTCGCCCACAGTCGTTCCTTACCCTAGAGAAAAAACGTCTAGTGGTAGACTCTTACGTTAAGTGGATTATCTCGGATGTAGAGAAGTACTACACCGCAACCTCTGGTGACTCGTTCCGTGCGGCAGATCTTTTGTCGACGCGTATTGAAACCAGTCTGCGTAACCAGTTTGGTACTCGTACACTAACTGAGGTTGTCTCTGGTGAGCGTGAAGAGGTGATGGATACCGTCGTTTCATCACTGACAGAGCTGAGTGAAAAAGAGCTAGGCTTAAGCGTGATTGATGTTCGTGTTAAACGAATCGATCTACCGTCTGAAGTGTCAAACTCGGTCTACCAACGTATGCGCACAGAGCGTGAGCGTCTGGCACGTGAGCTTCGTTCACGTGGTCAAGAGCTTGCAGAAGGTATCCGTGCAGATGCTGACCGTCAGAGCACCGTTATCCTAGCGAACGCTTATCGTGAGTCGGAGGTGACTCGAGGTGAGGGTGATGCAGAAGCGGCACGTATCTATGCAGAAGCATTTAACAAGGACAGTGAATTCTACTCTTTCTACCGCAGTCTTCTTGCCTACAAAGAGTCATTCAATAATGGATCTGATGTACTGCTGCTGAAGCCGGATAGTGAGTTCTTCCGTTACCTGCAGAACGCATCTCCAAACGCGACCAACTAAACCAAGGTCGTGTTAAAAAGCGGGTGCCATTGGCACCCGTTTTCGTGTTAAAATTGATCAACCGGGCGTGCCCCGGTTTTTTTGTGATTTAGCAGTACTTAAGATGTCTGAACTTTGGCACGAGCTTTGGCTCGCATTTTGTTTGGTTTTAGTGATAGAAGGGATCATTCCTTTTCTCTATCCACACCGCTGGCGCTCTATGGTGAGTCAACTGGCGATGGTGAATGATAAGACCCTTCGTGCTTTTGGCCTGGCCTCTATGTTAATAGGCACTGCACTACTCATACTTTCTAAATAAAGAGTATCGGAGTTTTTTATAATGGCGTTGGCTGATCGCTGGCTACTTCCTGACGGTATGAAAGAGTTGCTCCCTCCCGTTGCGCGCGAGGTTGAGCTGGTTCGTCGTCGAGTGTTGGATCTGTTTCATGGCTGGGGGTACGAGTTAGTGATGCCTCCGGTTGCTGAGCACCTTGAGTCACTGTTGACCGGTGTGGGTGGTGACTTAGGTCTGCGTACCTTCAAAGTGACCGATGAGACTTCTGGTCACATGCTCGGTATTCGAGCGGATATTACGCCACAGGTCGCGCGTATTGATGCCCATCGTCTGCGTTCAGATGGCGTGAGCCGTCTCTGTTACTGTGGTTCAGTACTTCACACTCGTGCGGTGAATATGTTGGCATCGCGCAACCCCATGCAGATTGGCGCTGAGTTGTTCGGGCACGAAGGCGTTGACAGTGATGCAGAAGTCATCGCTCTGATGCTCGACACTTTGGTTCAGGTCGGTGTCAAAGGAGCAATCAATCTGGATCTAGGCCATGTAGGTGTATTCACTGAATTGGTTGCCGAAGCGGGTCTTTCTGAAGCGGAGATTGCCAGCTACATCGATATTCTAGAGCGTAAGGCGTTGCCTGAACTGTCGCAATTTGTTGATCAGCTTGATCAATCAGACTCGATCAAAAACAAGCTTGCCGCCTTGGGTACCTTAAATGGCTCAGAGCAGGCGCTGGAGCGTGCACGCGAACTCTTTGCGGATAACGCGGCCATTCTTGCTGCTGTCGATCACGTTGCTGCGATTGCTGATCGTGTTAAAACAGCGCACCCATCAATCGGTATCTACATTGACCTGGGTGAGCTGCGCGGTTACAGCTACCATACAGGTGTTGTTTTCGCAGCCTACTCGCCTAAGTTTGGCCAAGCGCTGGCAAAAGGTGGTCGCTATGACCAGATCGGTGCGGACTTTGGTCGTGCGCGTCCCGCTACTGGCTTCAGTGCCGATCTGAAAACACTGGTTACATTGGCGTTGGATGAAGTGCCAGAGCCAAGTTTGGCGATTTTGGCGCCGAAAATGGAAGATTCATCGTTGGTCCTAGCTGTCGCAGCACTGCGTGCGCAGGGCGAACGAGTGGTTTATGAGCTAGACAATGCAGCAGTGCCAACGCACTGCGATCGTCGTCTGGTAAAAGAAAATTCTGAGTGGACTGTTACCACTCTCTAAGTAAACGAATAGTTGAGATACTAATGGGCAAAAATGTCGTAGTTCTCGGTACCCAATGGGGTGACGAGGGCAAGGGTAAAATCGTTGACCTTCTAACGGATAAAGCATCAGCGGTTGTTCGCTTTCAAGGCGGACACAATGCGGGCCACACTCTGGTAATCGATGGTGAAAAGACCGTCCTTCACCTGATTCCTTCAGGCATTCTTCGTGAAAACGTTCAGTGTTTGATTGGTAACGGTGTGGTGTTGTCTCCGCACGCTCTGTTAAAAGAGATGAAGCAGCTTGAAGAGACCGGTGTTCCTGTTCGTGAACGTCTACGTCTTAGCCCAGCTTGCCCCCTGATTCTGCCTTACCACATTGCGCTGGATCAGGCGCGTGAGATCGCTCGCGGTAATGCCAAGATCGGTACTACAGGTCGTGGTATTGGACCAGCATACGAAGACAAAGTATCTCGCCGTGGTCTACGTCTTGGTGATCTTCAGGATCGCGAGATGTTCGCTAAGAAACTAGAAGAGGTGATGGCGTACCATAACTTCATGCTAGAGAATTACTACAAAGTAGAACCGGTAAGCTACGAAGCGGTCCTTAAAGAGTGTTTCGAAATGGCAGAAGAGTTGCTTCCGCTTGTCGTGGATGTGACCGCTAAACTGCACGAAATGCGTAAAGCGGGTCAAAATATCATGTTTGAAGGGGCGCAGGGCTCTCTTCTTGATATCGACCACGGTACTTACCCATACGTAACCTCTTCGAATACAACGGCGGGTGGTACTTCTACGGGTTCTGGTTTTGGTCCACTCTACCTAGATTACATCCTAGGTATTACTAAAGCTTACACGACACGTGTTGGTGGTGGTCCTTTCCCAACTGAATTGGATTGTGAAATCGGCCAGCGCCTTGCTGAACGTGGCCATGAATTTGGCTCGACTACAGGTCGTGCTCGTCGTTGTGGTTGGTTCGACGCAGTTGCACTGAAACATGCGATTCAAGTGAACTCTGTGTCTGGTATCTGTCTGACTAAACTGGACGTATTGGATGGCCTGGAAGAGATCAAGATCTGTACCGGCTATAAAGATGCTGAAGGTAACGACGTATACTCTTTGAACGGCAGTGAAGATTACGAAAAAGTGACTCCACAGTACCTGTCAGTGCCTGGTTGGAGTGAGTCGACAATCGGTGCTCAAACTCTAGAACAGTTGCCAGAGAATGCGCGTGCATACATCGCTAAGCTCGAAGAGCTAATGGAAGCGCCTATCGACATCGTTTCGACGGGTCCAGACCGTGTTGAAACCATCGTTTTACGTGATCCCTACGACGCGTAATTCGTTGCTTGATACTAGAAAGCCGGCTTAATAAGCCGGCTTTTTTTTGCCAGCAAAGCTGGTATTCCCAGCTCCATTTCATCCGTGAAACCGCTGGATACATCCCATCCTGGATATGCCCAGCTCTATTTCATCCCTGAAACCGCTGGATACATCCCATCCTGGGAATAAAAAAGCCCCCTGGCGGGGGCAAGCACTTTGGAAGCGTTAGAAGAAACCCAGTGGGTTAATGTCGTAACTGATAAGCATGTTCTTGGTCTGTTGGTAGTGATCCAGCATCATCTTGTGCGTTTCACGGCCAACACCTGATTTCTTGTATCCACCAAATGCTGCGTGAGCAGGGTAGAGGTGGTAACAGTTCATCCATACACGACCGGCTTGAATGCCGCGACCCATACGGTATTGAACGTTGCTATCGCGTGTCCATACACCAGCACCAAGACCGAAAGTGGTATCGTTAGCGATTGCCAGTGCTTCCGCTTCGTCTTTGAAGGTACAGACTGAGACAACCGGTCCAAAGATCTCCTCTTGGAAGACGCGCATGTCATTGCTGCCTTTAAGAAGAGTTGGTTGGATGTAGTAGCCTTTGGATAGATCGCCATCCACTGCGTGAACGTCACCACCCATCAATACCTCTGCACCCTCATCACGACCGATCTGTAGGTAGTTAAGAATGCGATCGAACTGCTCTTGTGATGCCTGAGCACCCACCATGGTGTCAGTATCCAGTGGGTTACCACGTTTGATCTGTTTAGCGCGTTCAACCACCATCGCAAGGAACTCGTCTGCAATATCTTCTTGTACAAGAAGACGTGATGGACAGGTACACACTTCACCCTGGTTAAAGAAGGCTAGTACCGCACCCTCAACGGCTTTGCTGACAAATTCAGGTTCAGCGTTCATAACATCCGAGAAGTAGATGTTAGGTGATTTGCCGCCTAGCTCAGTGGTTGATGGAATAATGTTTTCGGCTGCACACTTCATGATGTGTGAGCCAACAGGCGTAGAGCCTGTGAAGGCAATCTTCGCAATGCGTTTGCTGCTAGCCAATGCCTGACCGGCCTCTTCACCAAAGCCGTTTACAATATTAAGTACGCCCGCTGGTAGAAGATCGCCAATCAGCTCCATTAGAACCAAAATTGAGGCAGGAGTCTGCTCTGCAGGCTTAAGAACCACACAGTTACCGGCGGCAAGAGCTGGTGCCAGTTTCCAGGCAGCCATCAGTAGTGGGAAGTTCCATGGGATAATCTGTCCAACCACGCCCAGTGGCTCGTGGAAGTGGTAGGCAACCGTTTTATTATCAATTTCACCAATGCTTCCCTCTTGTGCACGAATACAGCCGGCAAAGTAACGGAAGTGGTCAGAAGAGAGTGGGATATCGGCTGCTAGGGTTTCACGAACGGCTTTACCGTTGTCCCAAGTTTCAGCAACCGCCAGCATTTCACTGTTTGCATCGATAACGTCAGCAATTTTTAACAGTAGGTTAGAGCGTTCTGTAACAGGGGTTGTGCCCCATGCATCTTTAGCTGCTTCAGCAGCATCAATCGCTAGGTTGATATCCTCTTCAGTCGAACGTGGGATTTCACAAATCGCTTCACCGTTTACAGGAGTGTGGTTTGTGAAGTATTGGCCTTTAACTGGTTCTACCCATTGGCCGCCGATGTAGTTGCCGTATTTTGCTTTGAAAGAGACAACAGCGCCTGCGCTGCCTGGATTTGCATAGATCATCGAAGAATCCTCATTTGTTTTTTTTAGTCGAGGGGCTATTGATTAGCCTGACCTCACTATGAAGAGTTTCGATAAGATCCCCTATCGGCCATAAGGCTCTTTTTAATTGGTACTAAAGTACCGTTTTTGAAAGAGCAATGTGGTGTGCGGGAAAGTAGTGATAGAATCGAACTACTTTCAAGGAGTAGTCAGTGACCACAAAACGTTTTCTCAAAACTTTTGACGAGCTATCGATTGATCAGCTTTACAAGATCATGAAACACCGCTCGAACGTTTTTTTCTTAGAGCAGAGCTGTCAATGTGAAGATCTGGATGATAAAGATCAGATTGCGCAGCACCTCTGGTTAGAAAACAGAGCCGGTGAACTGGTTGCCTATGCACGACTCTTCTTACCCAACCAAGTCTATGCTGAATCCTCGATCGGTAGGGTCCTAGTTCCCAAAGCCGAACGGGGAAAAGGGTTTGCAAACACCCTAACAGAAGAGGCGATTCATATACTGGAGACCCTCGCGCCGGGTGTCGCTATTCGCTTGTCGGCACAACTACCCGTCGAGGCGTTTTATCAGCGCTTTGGTTTTCAATCCTATGGTGAAGTCTACGATGAGTGCGGTATTGCTCACATTGGCATGATTCGAGACGCTTAAACCTATGCCTTCTTACCAGTTCCTAGTCGTTGATGATCACCCCCTCTATAGAGAGGCGGTCGTTAATGTTTTAATCGACCTCTACCCCGATGAGCAAGTCGCCGAGTGCGGTCAATTCAGCGAGGTTGATCAACTCATTGAAGCGCAGCAGCCGGACCTGGTTCTATTGGATCTTAATATGCCTGGGGTTCAAGGTTTATCAGGACTGCAACACATTCGATCTCACCATCCCGATGTTGCGGTTGCCATTGTCTCCGCAGAGGAGAATAAACAACTAGTACTGCAAGCTTTAGCACTTGGAGCCGTGGGTTATGTGCCCAAGTCTCTGCCTAAGCAGGCCCTCGGTAAGGCGATAGAGCAAATACTGGCGGGTGATCTCTACATGCCTGCAGAGCTGTTGCGCCAAGCGTCACCTCAGCAGAATAGTAGTCATCAGCTTCACGATACGCTGAGGGCGCTGACTCGAAAACAGCTTTTGGTGTTAGAGCAGCTTGCCCAAGGGCGCTCAAACAAACAGATTGGTGATGAGTTAAACCTTTCAGAGAGCACGATTAAAACGCACGTCTCTGAAATACTGCGTCGATTGGGTGTCGATAACCGTGTTCAGGCGGCTAATCAAGCCTCTTCCATAGACTTTTCGATCTATCTCTAGCCCAACAGCTGTCGCAAGCGCTGCCTAAAGAGTAAAGGCTTTAGCGGTTTGTGCAGCAGGCTAAAACCCTCTTGTCGAATCGTCTCATTGAGACTCTGGCTATGGTTGGCCGTCACGACCAGTACAGGAATATCGATGGAGCTCTGCTCAAGTAAACGCTTTGCTAGATCGATGCCGGTACCCTGATCCAGATGGTAATCTACGATTAACAGATCAACGCTTCCCAGATCGATCTTATCCCCTAAGGCTTCACCGTTCAGTGAGGTCGCGACATTAGCCCCCCAGTGTGTGAGAAGCTGACTCATGGCTTCACAAATGGTCGCATCGTTATCGACCACGAGGATCTGTTTACCCTGAAGGGATGAGGAGAGAGAAGGATGGAGGGTGGATGGATCGTTAGCCGGCTCCTGTGCTCTATTTAAAATTGGGATCTCAAGGCTGAAGACTGATCCTTTGCCCAGTGTCGATGTCACAGTCAACGTATGGTTTAACACCTTTGCAATTTTATCGACGATCGATAGGCCAAGCCCTAACCCTTTATCGTGCGCTTTGTCCGCATTGGGTAGTCGTTTGAACTCATCAAAGATGCTCTTCTGATCCTCTTGGCTAATTCCCTCACCAGTGTCCCATACCTGTATCAGCAATTTGTCACCACGTTGCCTTGCGGAGAGTAGGACGCCGCCTGTTTTGGTATAGCGGATCGCGTTGGTCAGAAGATTGCGCAGTAATCGAATCAGTAGCAGCGAGTCACTGTGTACCCAAGCGTTACAGGTTCGATGTTTAAACTTCAGTCCGGCATGTTGAGCCGCAGCCTCAAACTCCGTTGAGAGTTGCTCCAAAATCGGTGCAACTCTGATATTGGTTTTATCCGCATGGACAACGCCTGCATCCAACTTGGAGATATCGACCAGCGTTCTCAAAAGGTTCTCTACATCGTTGAGTGAACGAGTCATCGAATCTACCAGTGACTTTGGACGATCATCCAAGGGTTGCTCGGCGAGAGTGGTGGCGAACAGTCTGGCGGCATTCAGAGGTTGCAGTAGATCATGGCTAACGGCCGCTAGGAATTTCGTTTTTGAGAGATTGGCTTGCTCGGCGACTTGGTTGGCTTGACTCAGCTCTCTATGGCTTAGGTTAAGCTTTTCCAGCGCTTGGTTCAGTGCATCGGTGCGCTCTCTGACCTGTTCAGCAAGCGTAACGGAATGCTCAAAGGCGGAGTAGGGGTTTGCCAGTTGAACGGCGCCTGACTCCAGTCGCTCTATCAGCGCTTGGTTGATCTTGCGCAGCTTTGCGTTCTCTTTCTGCGCAGCGTCTAACTCAGACTGACTCATTCAACCGTCTCTGTCCGATGGCGACTGCAGTAAAAGTTTGGTTAATATGCATGCCTGAGAATTGCTCACCGTAGGTGTTCAAACCAATCACATTAAAGGCTTTTAGAAGTTCTGAAACCTGCTGATCTTCACCTTTAAGTTCGGCTTCCCTGCGTCGTAAAAAACAGTCGCAGCCAATCACTATCTGTGGTTTTCCAATGCGACTCTCAATGCCATTGAATAGATCGATCAGATTCTCTTTTAAATCCTTGGGCTGCATCAGTGTTAACGCGATGCCATTCTCCATTGCGCAAAAGAACGTCAGGCTGGAATCGGGCTCAATGGATTGGATGGAGCGAATAAAATACTGCTCACCAATTTTGACAGCCAAGGGGTTGAGTGTGCAGATATCGTTATTTAACTGATCGACTGATAGCTCAAGTGCATCGGCATACTCGGTCGCCGCTAGGTCGGCATTGAGTTCATTGACTTTTCTGTTTTGCGGTTCAGCGTCCGTCACCACAAACTTGTTATCGGTTGGGAGTAGGTGGTGGGTTGTAAAAACCTCAAACTCAAATCGTGTATTGACCATCAAAACGGCCGCCGCGTCGGTATGGAAATCACCGTCAAAAAAGACATGGGTGGTGGCTAGATTGACGTCATCACCCGCCGATCCGCCAAAGCTGGGGATTGAGCCAAGTGCAGAGTTGAGGGTGGCAAGAAAGATCTCTTCGTCAATTGAAAGGCCATCAACCAAAGTAATGGCAAAGCCGTTCAGTGCAGCGCTTGAAAGGGTGCACTGTGACCGCAACTGATCCAGCATGGTTTGAGCATCGCCTAGAGTGAAGCGTTTCAGGTTCTGCACGGAGCCGACTTGAACACAAAAATCCTGGTTAGAGAAACCAATGGCTGTAATCGACCCGCGCTCATAGCCGTTAGGGGTTATCTCTCCGGCTGTCGTGCAGCCTGAAATGCCAATGTCATGAAACTGTTCGTTTAATGCATAGCCCAACTTCGCAAGATTGAAAGAGGCTGAACAGAAGAACAGTACAAATTGAATTGAGGGATCGTTGAGCTGATGTTTCAGCTCTTTCACGGCCAGTTCGGGATCGCTGTTGCTGGACGAAGCGGTAAATATCGATTGAGCGTTCACTGTTGTGTTCTTTTTGTTTTTAGAACACCCAGTATAGAAAAAACAGAGGCGGGATCAACCCGCCTTTAGAATGATTATTTAAGGCTATGAACCTTGGTAACCAGTGCTTTAAACAGTTTCGGGTTAGCGGCGATCAGCTCACCTTTGCCGCGGATGTCAGTTCCGCCTGTAAAATCAGCCGATAGGCCACCCGCTTCGCGAAGAATGAGTAGGCCTGCATCGATCTCTTCTGCCACCACGCCTTTCTGAACAACGCCGTCAATTCGACCGGCTGCAGTGTAAGCTAGATTCAGTGCGACAGAACCGGTGCTGAAAATGTCAGCGTTCGCTTCAATCAATGCGCGGTTAATGTTCAGTTGTAGATCAAGGTTGCTCTTGTCTGAAGGACGACCCAAGAAACCGGTTCCGATCAGAGTGCTATCAAGCGCTTTGCTGTTGCTGACACGAAGGCGTTTGCCGTTTAGCTGTGCGCCTTGACCGTTGCTCGCAGTAAACTCTTCACCGGTAATGGGGTTAAGAATCAGTGCGTGTTCAACTTTACCGCGGATAGTTCCAGTAATGCACAGCGCAAAAGAGGGGATTGCGTTTGAAAAGTGAACAACACTGTCGATAGGGTGTACTCGCCACTCACAAGGGTTAGGGCCCTCTTCTTGAGCTGGGTACTCACCTGAATACTCACCGAAGATGCTGTGGTGTGGGTTCGCTTTTTGGATGTTAAACGCAATAGTGCGTTCAACGTTTTTGCACGTATCGCTTAAAAAAGTAGCGACACTCGACTGCTCGCTTTTAATGAGGTCGAGACGTTCTAAAGCGTGAGTGATCTGTTCACTAGCCTGACGGGCAGCCCGTAGGGCGATGTTAACCATTGGTTGCATCAGTAAGTATCCGGAATTGTTAAAAGAGCGAATTTCATTATACCTCAGACCGCTACAAAACCGCTACTATCGAGCAGATGTGATTCATGGCGTCATCTGTTAGAATCACGCCCGCTCAGGGAGAGACAGATGTTAGATAAAATCCGAATCGTGTTAGTTAATACCACCCACCCAGGGAACATTGGTGCTGCTGCGCGTGCTATGAAGAATATGGGGCTGTCTGAACTCTGTCTGGTAGAGCCCAAACTCTTTCCTCACCCTGAAGCCAATGCTCGCTCTTCGAGAGCGGATGATATTCTTGAATCTGCACTGGTCGTTGAGTCGTTACAGGAAGCAGTTGCGGATTGTCAGTTGGTGGTGGGCACCAGTGCTCGAGGTCGTCACATCCCTTGGCCGATCGTTAACCCTAGAGAGTTATCAGCTCAGGTTTCAGAGCGACTCTCCCACTCTTCAGATGATTTCAAAGTAGCTATTCTGTTTGGTCGTGAAGATCGTGGCTTAACCAATGAAGAGCTGCACGCTTGTCATCTGCATGTTCATATTCCGACCAATCCCGATTTTAGCTCATTAAATGTCGGCGCAGCTGTGCAGGTGATCGCGTATGAACTGCGCATGGCGCTGCAAGAGTCGGTGGTTGAAGAAGCGCCGCAATGGGGTGTGGATTGGGATATTGAGTTGGCAGATCAAAAAGAGATTGAGCTGATGTTTAATCATCTTGAGCAGACACTGATTGATATTAAGTTTCTCGAGCCTGATAATCCAAGACAGTTAATGACTCGGTTAAGAAGACTGCTACTAAGGGCGGTACCAGACAAAGTAGAGGTCAATATTTTGCGTGGCATTTTGACCAAGATAAATCGCTCAATCCGTAAAGATTAATAGTTGACTAAAATTGTAGGATTAATAGTTGACTGTTTTTGTAGGGTTTTAGATAATACCTTTAACACAATAGGGTGTAGGAAGGTCTTATGCGACTTACAACCAAAGGGCGATATGCCGTAACCGCGATGCTTGATTTGGCGCTCAACAAAGAGAAAGGACCAGTCAGTTTGGCGGATATTTCTGAAAGACAGGGTATCTCTTTATCCTATCTTGAGCAGCTTTTTGCCAAGTTGCGTAAGTGCGCACTGGTGACCAGTGTGCGGGGGCCAGGTGGAGGCTACCTGCTCAATCTGGAGTGCGAACAGATTACTGTAGCATCTATCATCGATGCGGTTAATGAATCGATTGATGCTACAGGCTGTAACAGCCAAGGTAACTGTCAGGCCGGTGAGACCTGTTTGACGCACCATCTGTGGAGCGATCTTAGCGATCAGATCCACAACTTTCTTAGTGATATTAGCCTTGCAGATCTTTTGAAACGCAGGGATGTAATGGCTGTTGCAGATCGTCAAAGCCAAAGTACGGCAGCTGACGGGTTAATTCCCTCTGTTGCCAGCGCATAAGAGCCATAACTCAGTTTAACGTTTTTGGAGAGAGAGTATGAAACTGCCGATCTATCTAGATTACTCAGCGACAACACCGGTGGACCCTCGTGTTGCTGAAAAGATGATGGCGTGCCTTACCCCAGATGGTAACTTTGGTAACCCAGCGTCACGTTCGCACCTGTTTGGTTGGAAGGCGGAAGAGGCGGCTGAGACTGCCCGTCGCCAGGTAGCAGAGTTGATTGGTGCAGACCCTCGTGAAATCGTCTGGACCTCAGGCGCTACCGAATCGGATAACTTGGCCATTAAAGGTGTTGCGCACTTCTACCATAAGAAGGGTAAGCACATCATTACCTCTAAGATTGAGCACAAAGCGGTCCTCGACACCTGTCGCCAATTAGAGCGTGAAGGGTATGAAGTGACCTACCTAACACCGGGTAGCGACGGTCTGATTACGCCACAGATGGTGGCAGATGCGCTTCGCGATGACACCATTCTTGTCTCTCTGATGCACGTCAACAATGAGATTGGCACGATTACTGATATTGCGGCGATCGGTGAATTGACTCGTAAGCACGGTGTGCTGTTCCACGTAGATGCTGCGCAAAGTGCTGGCAAGTTACCAATCGATATGGCCGAGATGAAGGTCGATCTAATGTCACTTTGTGGCCACAAAATGTATGGCCCGAAAGGTGTCGGTGCACTGTATGTGCGTCGTAAGCCACGTGTACGTATTGAAGCTCAAATACATGGTGGTGGCCATGAGCGCGGTATGCGCTCAGGTACTTTGGCAACTCACCAGTTGGTTGGTATGGGTGAAGCCTGCGCGATTGCTCAAGCATCGATGGAGCAAGAGCATAAGCGTTTGGCTGAACTTCGTGATCGTTTCTGGTCACAAATCAGCGATATGGAAGAGGTTCATATCAATGGTTCTGTTGAGCAGCGCTACCCAGGCAACCTGAATGTGAGTTTTGCCTTTGTTGAGGGTGAATCACTTCTGATGTCTCTGAAAGATTTGGCGGTCTCTTCTGGTTCTGCTTGTACATCAGCAAGCCTTGAGCCCTCTTACGTGCTACGTGCATTGGGCCTCAATGATGAGATGGCGCACAGCTCGATCCGTTTCTCTTTTGGTCGATTTACGACCGATGAAGAGGTGGATTACGCAGCGGCACAAGCACGTGTGGCCGTAGAAAAACTTCGTGAATTATCGCCTTTGTGGGATATGTACAAGGACGGTGTGGATTTAACTAAGGTTGAGTGGGTACATCACTAATACTCAGTGAGAGGAGATCAGCATGGCTTACAGCGATAAAGTAATTGATCACTACGAGAATCCTCGTAATGTTGGCAAAATGGAAAGTGATGATCCACACGTAGGTACCGGCATGGTCGGTGCACCTGCATGTGGTGACGTAATGAGACTTCAAATCAAAGTCAGTGATGACGGCGTGATTGAGGATGCAAAGTTTAAAACCTATGGTTGTGGCTCTGCCATTGCATCTAGCTCATTAGTGACTGAATGGGTCAAAGGTATGACACTGGACGAGGCGGCTGAGCTGAAAAATGCTAAAATCGCTGAAGAGCTAGCGCTTCCTCCCGTTAAGATTCACTGTTCAGTTTTGGCAGAAGATGCAATCAAAGCAGCCATTGAAGATTACCGCGGCAAGCAGAAGTAATCGCATTTAACCTCTGGTAGACAGTTTAGGTAGAAGGTTTTTATGTCAATTTCGATGACGTCAGCAGCTGCTAACCATGTGGCTAAGTATTTAGAAAAACGCGGCAAGGGCATTGGTATCCGTTTAGGGGTTAAGACCTCAGGATGTTCAGGCATGGCGTACGTTCTGGAGTATGTTGACGAACTTAACAGTGAAGACTCTGTATACGAGTTTGAGGGCGTTAAGGTTGTTGTTGATCCAAAAAGCCTTGTCTATCTAGAGGGTACAGAGCTCGACTTCGTCAAAGAGGGGCTCAACGAAGGCTTTCAGTTCAATAACCCGAACGTCGCCAGTGAGTGTGGTTGCGGCGAAAGTTTCCATGTTTAAACCGGTTAAGGCTTAATTCTTGAATCTTTCTCAAAACTATTTCGAACTCTTCGGTCTTGAAGCAGGTTTTGTTCTTGATCGTACACTCCTCGATACAGCGTTTCGAGAGCTGCAAAAAGAGTATCACCCAGACCGATTTGCTCACAAAGGTGATGCTGAACAGCGCCAGGCTGTGCAGAACAGTACTCACCTCAACACCGCCTATGAAACGCTTAAGTCACCACTCTCGCGTGCACAGTACCTTCTCTCATTACAAGGTGTGCTGACCGGTGAAGAGTCAAGAAAGCAGCTGCCAATGGACTTTTTAATGCAGCAGATGGAGCTTCGCGAAACCTTAGCTGAAGCGCCCGAAGCAGCAGACCCTTTCGCTACTCTAGAAGCTTTAGAGTCACAAACTGTGGAGTTGGAAAAAGCCTGCTTTGATCATTTTCAGGTGGCTTATGCGGGTGGTGATTTGGAGTCGGCTGAAGAGTCTGTTCGCAAGCTGCAATTTTTAAAGAAACTACTGTCTGAGATAGAGGCCATGGAAGATCGCCTCGATGAGGAGTTTTAGTCATGGCGCTTTTGCAAATTGCAGAGCCCGGAATGAGTTTGGATCCCCATCAACGTAAGTTGGCGGTAGGGATCGATTTAGGCACCACTAATTCACTGGTGGCGTCGGTTAGAAATGGTGTTGCAGAGACACTTTCTGATGAGGCAGGGCGCCATTTGCTGCCCTCGGTTGTCCACTACTCAGAGGCTGGTGCCATCGTCGGTGCTGAAGCGCTGTCGAGAGTAAGCGACGATCCATTTAACACGATTCAATCCATTAAGCGCTTAATGGGTCGCTCCTCAAATGAAGTGTTAACTTTAGGCGATCAACTTCCTTATCAGTTTTCAGAAGGCGAGGGGGGGATGCCCTACCTCAAAACAGCCTTGGGTGATTTGAGTCCGGTTCAAATCTCTGCGGATATTCTTAAAGCGCTTTCAGCTCGTGCTGCCGAATCTTTGGGTGGTGAGCTTGAAGGGGCTGTTATTACGGTTCCAGCCTACTTTGATGATGCACAGCGTCAGGCCACCAAAGATGCGGCCACGCTGGCCGGCTTGAAAGTTCTTCGCCTTCTGAATGAGCCTACTGCGGCAGCGGTCGCTTACGGTTTAGATCAACAGGATAAAGGCGTCGTAGCGGTTTACGATTTAGGTGGCGGTACCTTTGATATCTCTATACTGCGCCTGACTAAGGGTGTGTTTGAGGTGCTGGCTACGGGTGGAGATTCGGCGCTTGGGGGTGATGATTTTGATCACGCTTTAGCTGAATGGTTGCTAGAGCAAGCGCCTGAGCTAGAGCGTACACCTGCGGTTATGCGATCTCTTATGGTTCAAGCGCGCCGTGCAAAAGAGTCACTGACGGATTCAGATTCAGTCACTCTAACCTTGGCTAATGATCAAGAAGTTTTGGTGACGCGTCAGCAGTTTGAACAGTTGACGGCACCCCTTGTGTCGAAAACGCTTCGTGCCTGCAAACGTACCTTAAAAGATGCGGGCATCAAGCCAGATGAGATCAACGATGTTGTGATGGTGGGTGGTTCAACTCGTGTGCCAGCCGTTGTTGCTGGGGTCGAGGCGTTCTTTAATCGCCAGCCTCATACCGACATAGATCCTGATCGTGTGGTGGCGGTGGGTGCAGCTCTTCAGGCCGATATTTTAGCGGGCAATAAACCGGATGCAGAGCTGCTGCTGTTAGATGTGCTCCCTCTCTCTTTAGGGTTGGAGACTATGGGTGGTTTGGTTGAGAAGGTAATTCATCGCAATACGCCGATTCCTGTTGCTCGCGCTCAAGAGTTTACAACCTACCAAGATGGTCAAACGGCTATGTTGGTGCATGTGCTGCAAGGTGAGCGTGAGTTGGTAGATGACTGCCGATCACTGGCTCAATTTACTCTGCGCGGTATCCCTCCTATGGCGGCTGGCGCCGCTAAAATCCGAGTCACCTTTCAGGTTGATGCGGATGGTCTATTGAATGTCTCAGCCAAAGAGCTATCAACCGGTATTGAGAGTGCGGTTCAAGTGAAACCCTCTTACGGTTTGAGTGACTCTGAAATTACTCAGATGCTAACGGATTCTTATCAGTTTGCTGCAGATGATAAAGAGCGGCGCGCCTTGCGTGAACAGCAGGTTGAGGCAGATCGTTTAATCGTATCGCTTGAAGCGGCGATTGCTGAAGATGGCGAGCAGTTGCTGAGCGATCAGGAGCGACAGGATCTTCTTTCAGAAATTGACGTTCTGCGTTCGCTTCGTGATGGTGCGAGCTCTAAAGCGATAGAGTCCGGCGTAGAGCATCTCGCCCAAGTAAGTGACTTCTTCGCAGCCCGCAGAATGGATCAATCAATCCAAAAAGCGTTGCAAGGCCAGCGCGTTGATCAATTAGATTAGGTAAATGTAATGACTCAAGTGATCTTCCTACCCCATGAAGAGTTGTGCCCAGACGGCAAAGTGATCGATGTGGAGCCGGGTGTTACGATCTGTGATGCAGCACTGGCGAACGATATTCATATTGAGCACGCTTGTGAAAAATCTTGTGCTTGCACTACTTGTCATGTCGTCGTCCGTGAGGGTTTTGATAGCCTCGAGGAGTCCGACGAGTTAGAAGATGACATGCTCGATAAGGCCTGGGGCCTTGAGCCTGAATCGAGACTAAGTTGCCAGGCCGTTGTCGGTGATGAAGATCTTGTTGTTGAGATTCCTAAATACACCATCAATCAGGTATCAGAAGGGCATTGATCCTTCTAAAGCATCTCTGAAAAGGGTCCGTAAAGCGGGCCTTTTTTGTTGTGGTTGAAGGGCTATTTATCTTTCGTCGCATAACGTATAATCCGCGCACAAATTTTAACCCATAATTTAATTAAAGGATTACACAGTCATGGCTACTGAACGTACTCTATCTATCATCAAACCTGATGCTGTTGCTAAAAACGTTATCGGTGAGATCGTTTCTCGTTTCGAAAAAGCAGGCCTAAAAGTTTCTGCTATGCAGATGAAACAGCTTTCACAAGCTGATGCTGAAGGTTTCTACGCAGAGCACAAAGAGCGTCCTTTCTTCGGCGACCTAGTCTCTTTCATGACGTCTGGTCCAGTTGTTGTTCAGGTTCTTGAAGGTGAAAACGCTATCGCTAAAAACCGTGAACTAATGGGTGCAACTAACCCACAAGAAGCAGCTGAAGGCACTATCCGTCGTGACTTTGCTGAGTCTATCGATGCGAACGCAGTACACGGTTCTGACTCTGCTACTTCTGCAGCACGCGAAATCGAATACTTCTTCGGCGCATAATGACGCCCAAGGTGCTCTCCGTTGATCGGAGGGCGCCTTTTTTTTGGTCCAAAGCTCATGGCAGAACAGAAAGTAAACCTTATCGGTCTATCACCTACTAAGCTTGAAGATTTCTTTGAGGAGATGGGTGAGAAGCGTTTTCGTGCAACTCAAGTCCTAAAGTGGATTCACCAGCAGGGTGCCAGTTCGTTTGATGAGATGACGAACATCAGCAAAGCCCTACGTGAACGCCTATCTGAGGTTGCTGAAATTCGTGAGCCAGAGGTGTTACTGGATAAAACGTCCAAAGATGGTACCCGTAAATGGGTCATCCAGATGGATGGTGGTTCAGCGATTGAGATGGTCTTGATTCCTGAAGGGGATCGCCGCACGCTCTGTGTCTCTTCACAGGTGGGTTGTTCTTTGGACTGCAGCTTCTGTTCAACAGGCAAGCAAGGCTTCAACCGAAACCTTAGCGCTGCCGAAATCATCGCTCAGCTTCGTGTTGCTATCCGTTCCTTTGGGCCGTTTGACCCAAGTGGTGAACGACGCGTATCCAACGTCGTGTTAATGGGTATGGGTGAGCCGCTGATGAACTTTGATGCTGTGTTTGATGCAGTACAGTTGATGATGGAAGATAACGCCTATGGTCTCTCTAAGCGTCGTGTGACCCTGAGTACGGCCGGTGTGGTTCCTAAAATCGACAAGCTTGCTGAGTTAGGTGCTGATGTCTCATTAGCGATCTCTCTGCATGCTCCAAACAATGAACTGCGTGATCAGTTAGTGCCTATCAATAAGCGCTACCCGATCGAAGAGCTAATGGCTTCGGTCAAACGCTATTTCGATAAGCTGTCGGATCGACGTGTAGCAACGATCGAGTACACACTGATTGCTGGTGTGAACGATCAGCGTGAGCATGCTCGTCAGCTGGTTAAGTTGCTTCGTCAGGTGCCTTGTAAGCTTAACCTGATTCCATTTAATCCTTTTCCAAATTCTGGATACGATCGCCCCTCTGAGCAGGCAATTCAGGCATTTAAGTCTGAGATGTTGAAAGGGAATATCCTTACGACCGTTCGCCGTACTCGTGGCGATGATGTGGATGCGGCTTGTGGTCAGCTCGTCGGTCAGGTTGAGGATAAGACTCGTCGCAGTGCGAAGTACATCGAACTTCACAATCAAACGAGCTAGATTTATTGACACTATTCTACTATCGTTAATGAAACTAACTTTAAGTTTCTAAACGGTATTTTGTGTCCCTATTCAAAGCAGTAACTCTTTTTTGCTCTATTACTTTGGCAGGCTGTTCCGCTTTTTCATCGAGTGAACAACCTAAAGGGCGAATAGATCAATCTGCCCTAGCAGCCTACACCAAGCTGGGTATGCAATATCTCCAGGCGGGTGATACGGCATCGGCAAAAGAGTCTCTTCAACAGGCTGCTTTGGCCGACCCTGGCTATGCCCCAGCGTTGAATGGTTTGGCAATGGTGTTTCAAGCCGAGCGTGAACCAGAACTGGCCGATCAATATTTTCAAAGAGCCACTCAAGCAGACCCTAACTCTGCCATGATCTTTAACAACTATGGCGCCTTTCTTTTTTCTCAGCAGCGGTTTGAAGAGGCCTGTAAAGCCTTAGCAAGATCAACTGAAGATCCTTTCTATACACAGCGAGCACAAGCATTTGAAAACTTGGGTCGCTGCTACCGTCTGATCGATCGTGATTCCGCTGCGGAGCACGTCTTTAATCGTTCAGTGACACTGTCACCACTTCGGGTGACGGCTCATATTGAGCTTGCAGATCTTTACTTAGATAAAGGACAGGCTTCACTGGCCGCTCAACACTATGCAATCTTTCAACAGCAACTTGATGCTCAAGAGACCCAGCACTTTGCCAAAAGTCTTT
This sequence comes from Marinobacterium sp. xm-m-312, assembly GCF_013283295.1. Taxonomy (NCBI): domain Bacteria; kingdom Pseudomonadati; phylum Pseudomonadota; class Gammaproteobacteria; order Oceanospirillales; family Oceanospirillaceae; genus Marinobacterium; species Marinobacterium sp. xm-m-312. The sequence continues at coordinate 496,119 of NZ_WBYS01000001.1, forward strand.
GGGTTGGTGTAAGGTTAGCCAGACATAGTGGGAACCCATCAAAAGCGGCAAGTTATGCGCTGCTTTTGAAGAACCTTTATCCGAATTCCGAAGAGTATAATAAATTTAAGGATACTGGCCTGTGACAGACCATGATCTATTGGGCGATAGCCTCTCAGGATTTGAAAACCACAAGCTGATTGCTGCCCGTGAATCATTGGGTATCTCTGCTGGTGCGCTGCAGCGAGATCTGAAGCTAACCAGTGCTGTTTTTTCTGCGATTGAAGCGGGTGACCTTGATCAATTGGGTCAGCCGGTGTTTGCGCGTGGTTATATTCGTAACTACTGTAATCGAGTTGGGTTGGATCCCGAGACCTTTGTTGAACAGTACAATGCGGCTATTGGTCAGCGGCCTGTTAAACGCCGCTCAGCCATTAAATCAGCGGGTTCAGCGACCGCCGGTACGGTGATGAAACTCAACCCGCGTCGTGCAAGTTCGCTATTAACACTCCTCTTTCGGTTGGTCATCATTGCGGCTCTTTTAGCAGGTCTTGCTTTTGGGGCTTCTCAAATTAATTGGCCGACACTTGGGATGTCCGGTTTGTTTGGTGGTTCTGAACCTGAAGAGCAGCAGAGCAGTCAGGCGCTTCCGCCATTGGCAGGAGAGTCTGAGGGTCTTTCAATACCTATCAAAACAATGACTCAAGAGTCTAATGAAGATGCGGTGGTTGAAGCGCCCAAAGCGATTGAGCTACCTAAGCCTGCTGAAACGCCTGATCTCGAATCTAAAACGGCGGCCGTTCCAGTCAAAACAGAGCAGCCCAAACCGGCGGAAAAGTCCGAGCCTAACGAACCCTTGACCGCTTCACCTGTTAATACGAGTGGTTCAGATGGTGTGACGATTAAATTTAGCGATGTCAGTTGGCTGAATATCAAAGATGCTACCGGTGAAGCGCTGTTTAACGGGCTATCAAAAAAAGGACAGGATCTGACAATCAAAGGTAAAGCCCCGTTTTCAATTGTCATTGGACGTGCGAATGCAGTCAGTTCTGTAACTTTTGATGGCTCAACAGTTGATTTAGAACCTCATACCAGAAAGAATGTAGCCCGTTTAACATTATCGCGATAATTAGATCGCACATTACGGGTTATAAAATTGGCAAAGCTACAAGCCATTCGTGGTATGAATGATCTTCTGCCAGACCAGTCACCGGTCTGGCAGTATCTAGAAACTCAAGTAAAAACGGTCCTGCAGGCTTATGGCTATGCTGAGATTCGTACCCCTATCGTAGAACAAACTGAGTTATTCAAACGCTCAATTGGTGAAGTAACCGATATCGTTGAGAAGGAAATGTACACCTTCGAAGATCGTAACGGTGATAGTTTGACACTTCGCCCGGAAGGGACTGCAAGTTGTGTTCGTGCAGCAGAACAGCACGGCCTTCTTTACAATCAAGTCCAACGCCTTTGGTACACTGGTCCAATGTTTCGTCATGAGCGCCCGCAGAAAGGTCGCTATCGTCAGTTCCACCAGGTAGGTGCTGAAGCTTTCGGTATGGATGGTCCTGATATTGACGCAGAAGTGATCATCATGAGTGCTCAACTTTGGAAGCGCTTAGGGTTGATCAACTCCGTTGAGCTTCAATTAAATACCTTGGGTTCAGCTGAAGCTCGTGCACGGTTTAAAGAGGACCTTGTCAGCTATCTGTCGGCTCGTAAAGATCAGCTAGATGCTGACAGTCAGCGTCGCCTTGAGTCTAATCCACTCAGAATATTGGACTCTAAAGATCAAAACACCCAGCAGCTATTGAACGATGCACCTCATTTTCATGATTACATCGACGAAGAGTCCAAAGCACACTTTGAACAGTTGAAGTCACTGCTCGAGGCTGCGGGTATCGAATACCGTGTTAATTCTCGCTTGGTGCGTGGTCTAGACTACTACGGTAAGACCGTATTTGAGTGGGTGACCGATGCGTTAGGCGCCCAAGGTACTGTCTGTGCCGGTGGCCGATACGATGGACTGGTGAGTCAATTAGGTGGCAAGCCAACCCCGGCTGTCGGTTTCGCAATGGGTGTCGAGCGTCTGGTTCTTCTCCTTGAAGAGCTGCAACTGGTTCCTGAGAGTGTTCGTCAACGTATCGATGTCTATGTCATCGGAATGGGGGATGATAATCTAGCGACCGCGATGAGTGTTGCTGAAACGCTTCGTCACGAGGCGGGCCTTCGAGTTCAGTTGCATTGCGGCGGCGGTGGATTTAAAAGTCAGATGAAAAAGGCTGATAAGAGTGGAGCAGATTTTGCCATTCTTATCGGTGACGATGAGCGTGCTGCGTCCGAAGTGAGTTTAAAACCGCTGCGTGGTAATGGCGATCAAGTTCGAGTTGCTCAAGATTCACTGGTCAGTGAATTGAAAGGTAAATTTAGTCTTTAGGTTGGAGAGTATAGTGGCTGAGCTACGTACAGAAGAAGAGCAGGTTGAAGCGCTCAAAAGTTGGTGGAAAGAGAACGGTAAATCCCTAATCATGGGTGTCGTAATTGCTGTGGCTGCTGTGTTTGGGTGGCGTGGCTGGAATCAGTATCAAGATGACTTTGCTGCAAACGCTTCCGCTATGTATGAGTCGATTCTCAATCCTGTCGCAACCGCTTTGCCACTGGATGATGCCGCGGTTACGTCCTTGATACAGGTTGGGAAAGATCTTCGCGCAGATTATGCATCGAGCGCTTATGCCCCTATGGCGGCAATGGTGTTAGCTCGTGTATCAGTGAATGCTGGCGATTTAGAAGGTGCGCTTGAGCAGCTCGATTATGTGATTACGAGTGAAGTCTCGCCATTAGATATGAAGTCTTTGGCTACAATCCGTAAAGCGAAAGTGCAATTAGGATTAGGGCAAGCTGAAGCAGCTAAAGCGTCATTAGCACAGTTAAGTGGCTCAGATTTCCCATCACTATTTGCTGAGGTTCAGGGAGATGTGGCTGCTGCAATGGGTAACGCTTCGGAAGCGAGAGCTTCGTATGAAGCGGCAATGGCGTCGGCCGATCCTCAGCGCAAGCAGGTGATTAAACTGAAATATGATGATTTAGCGACTGGAGATGCATCGTAATGAATCTCATTAGACGTGCCTTTGTTGTAGCAGCTGCAACCAGTCTTTTGTCTGGTTGCGGTATTTTTTCTGGTGAAAAAGAGTCCGGCCCACAAGAGTTGGTCGCGTTTGAACAAGAGAAAGCCTTCAACCTTGTTTGGAGTGCAGATGTGGGTGCGTCGTTTGGGGATGAGTTTCACCAGTTTAAGCCAGGTGTGACAAACGATTCGTTACTGATCTCTGATAAGCAAGGACGAATCTCATCCTATGCGCTGGAATCGGGTGCGCTGAACTGGAGCGTTGACCTGGATGCCGAAATCAGTGCAGGTGTCGGTGCAGGGTTTGATCTAGCGTTAGTGGTTCTTGATAGCGCTGAACTGGTGGCGCTATCTGCAAAAGATGGTTCGGAACAGTGGCGAGCTCAGCTGAAGTCCGAAGTGACGGCTCAGCCACAAGTGGGCACGTCACTGGTTGTTGTTCAGCAGGTGAATGGTCAGCTAGCCGCCTTTGATCGCATTACCGGTGAATCTCGTTGGGTCTATGATGCTCAAGAGCCTGCACTGACGCTTCGTGGTACCGGTACTCCCCTCATGCTGAGTGATGGTGTCGTAGCTGGATTTGCTAACGGTAAGGTAGTCGCACTGGCGGGCGAAACAGGTATTCCAGCCTGGGAGATTCGTGCGGCTGATGCGATGGGTCGTTCTGAGTTTGAGCGTCTAATGGATTTGGATGGTGGCTTTGCAATAGCAAACGATCTTATTCTGACCGGCGGGTATCAAGGTCGTGTGGTAGCGATCAACCCGCGCACGGCGTCAACAGTCTGGACTCAATCCTTCTCTACTTATCAAGAGCTGGCGGTCGGTTTTGGTAATGTCTATGCGGTCGATGCAAAGGGAGCGGTTGAGGCCTTTGATGTCTCGTCGTCAGCCAGTGTTTGGCGCAACTCTGATTTTGCTAATCGAGGCTTATCGGCACCGGTAGTGGTTGGTAACGAAGTAATTTTTGGGGATGCTCTGGGTTACCTACATGCCCTGTCGCAAATCGACGGACGTCCTATCGCTCGAGTCAATTTGGGTAGTTCACCTGTCACGGCGGATCCGGTCGTGGTAGGGGATACAACATTTGTACTCAGTAACTCGGGTAAATTGAGTGCTTTAACGCTAAAATAGCAAAAGCCTTTTAATTTTATATAAGGCGGTGACCTGACTAGCGGGTTGCCGCCTTCTGTTTTTTGGAATCAGGTGAGCAATATGCTTCCGGTAATTGCCCTAATTGGGCGCCCTAATGTCGGTAAATCGACCCTGTTTAACCGCTTGACCAGATCGCGTGATGCGCTGGTTGCCGATCTTCCTGGATTGACACGTGACCGTAAGTACGGTGAAGGTGATCTAGGGGAGCGAGACTATATTGTCATAGATACTGGTGGTATCACGGGTGACGAGAGCGGTATTGACCGTGAAATGGCACAGCAGTCTTTTCAAGCAGTTGATGAAGCCGATATCGTTCTGTTCCTTGTGGATGCTCGTGCAGGTATCAACCCAGCTGACGAAATGATTGCAGATCATCTGCGTCGTCACGAGAAAAAAGTCTACCTTGTAGTCAATAAGACCGATGGATTGGATCCTGATATCGCTCGCTCTGACTTCTATGCGCTGGGTATTGGGGATCCGCTCTCCATTGCAGCGGCTCATGGTCGCGGTGTTCGTCAGTTGATTGATATGACATTAGATGAAGCCGGTGTGCCATACCCTGAAGAGGGCGCAGAGCCGGAAGAGGAAGATGATGGCAATATTCGTATCGCCATTGTTGGTCGCCCTAATGTGGGTAAATCTACGCTGGTAAACCGAATGCTTGGTGAAGAGCGCGTAGTGGTATACGACCATGCCGGGACGACTCGAGACAGTATCTACATTCCATACGAGCGAGATGGCCAGCCATACACTCTAATTGATACGGCCGGGGTTCGCCGTCGTCGTCAAGTGACAGAGGCGGTAGAGAAGTTCTCAATCATCAAAACGCTTCAGGCTATCAAAGATGCCAATGTTGTTGTCGCAATCATTGATGCGCGTGATGGTGTCACTGAGCAAGATCTAAACATGCTCGGCTTCGTGATCGACTCTGGCCGAGCTCTGGTAGTTGCACTGAATAAGTGGGACGGCATGGACTATGAAGCAAAAGAGAAGGTTAAGACTCAAGTAGAGCGCCGCATGGGGTTTGCGACCTTTGCTCGTTTCCACTTCATCTCGGCGCTGCATGGAACGGGTGTTGGCGATCTTTATCGGTCAGTGAACGAAGCCTACCGTTGTGCAATGAAAAAATGGTCGACTAATGAGCTGACTCGTCTGCTTGAAGATGTTGTAGCTGATCATCAGCCACCAGCGGTCAATAATCGCCGTATTAAGTTGCGCTTTGCTCACCAGGGTGGTTCAAACCCGCCTATCATTGTAGTGCATGGAAATCAGACCAACGCACTGCCGGGCTCTTATAAGCGCTATCTTGAGAATCGCTTTACCTCGCTTCTAAAAGTGCGCGGAACACCGATTCGCTTCCAATTTAAAACGGGCGATAACCCTTTTTCTGGCAGAGTGAATAAACTCTCCGGTCGCCAGGAGGCTAAAAAAGAGAGACATCGTCAGCACATTAAAGAGATGAAGAAGCGAGCGAAAGATAAAAAGCGTAAGCGCTGATCTTTCTCCCACTCCTACAAAAAACGCACCTTATTAAAGGTGCGTTTTTCATTACTGCAAACCCAGTAAAAATAAATATTCAAAAAAGTGTGTTTTTTTACAAAAAAGGGGTTGAATAAAAATCGGGTGTCGGTAATATACGCACCTCGCTTGAGACGAGTACTCAAGCAGCCACCAAGAGATCGGTGGCACGCTCTTTAACAATTAATCAGGTAATGCGTGTGGGCGCTTGTTGAGGTTGAGCACAAAAGCTTAACAAGACAAGCAACCTATATGTGAATTCATTTAGCGTAATGTTTTTCTTGA